>NZ_CP084622.1:4500203-4806131 GCF_020422885.1 Mesobacillus sp. S13
TCCCCATTTAACATAACACACCAATTCAATCATCTTTCTTAGGCAAATTAATAAAAATCATTTTTCTAGCAAGCAGCATTTTCAATGTATACATCGCTTGGCCATAAACATTTTCATTTTTTATGAATTCTTCTATAATTTTCTTTCTTCTTTGAACGGCTATGAGTTTATCGACTTCGAGTTCTTTGTCTTTTGCCGGTAAATCTTTTATAGTTTCTTCAAATACTCCGGATATCTCAATCGATGCTGTTACGCCAATTTCAAAATAATTTCTTTCTAAGAAGAAATCACAGAATTCTATGTCACGAATATTCAACGTAGTCAAATAAGCTGTTGATACGCCTAACTCTTCCATTAATCCTTTTTCCAGGCCAAGTCGCAGTGAAACGACATTATCATTACGATCATAGTCAGTTAAGGATACACCTTCCATGATTGAAGAATTATACTTGAGATAATTCTCAGAGTAGGCTGCATTTACTGACCTTCTGCTGAAAATGATACTTTCTCCTTGTGCCGATTCCATGAAAATGAATGCATTGATTCCCAGTGAAGTAGTGAAAGCATTATACTTTCTCAATTCATCGACGGTCTTAACCTTGGAAATAGGATGGTTTCTCTCTTTCAATTCATTATAAATCGAACGAAATACTCTATGGGTAAAATAATCGGTTTTAAATAGATCTAATTTTACGCATGGATTCTCGTGTTCATCTGAACTTTTACGTGAAACAAAGTTATAGACGCCTAGCTTGGAACGATTAAACTTACATCCTTCAGACATGGTAACGAAATGGCTGGCTACTATATATCGGTGTTTCTCGATCAACTCAACTAAATCAGAAATTTCTGTTCGTTGTGCCAAGTCTTGAAAATCGTCCTTGCCATTAAAAGAATGATTTGTATACACTTCAAAACCCGGATCATTTTCTTTCACTTTTGAAAGAAGTTCTGAAGGGAAACTAATATATAATTCTTTATCCGTTAGTTTAGTCTCAATTGCTGATTTTTCAAAACAAGGGTTTGCGCTACTTAATGTAAGGATATTAAGTTCCTCTAATTCAGTCGTCTGCTTAAGTCTTCTTTGAACCAATTTTCTTCTTCTAAACTCTTTTATGTATATATATAACTTGTTAAAAACTGCTCCAACTCCGATTAACAATAGATCCCAAATTGGCCCCAAATAATCTTTTATGTACGTTAAAACTCCCAAAACAAGCCTCCTGATAAATAAGAGGAAGTTACTAATAGCTCTCCCCCTAGCATACTTCCATCTCTCTCTTGATATTTATGTACAACAAAAAAGGAGAACTGCATAATGCAAGTTCTCCTTTGTAAATTACTATTTCTTCTTATAATACTCCACATACCAATCCGCAAACTTCTGCAATCCTTCTTCAATTGAAGTCTCAGGCTTAAACCCAACCGCCTGCTGCAGTCGATCTGTTGATGCATAAGTTGCTGGTACATCTCCTAGTTTGATTGGTTCAAAGACTTTCTCAAACTGAACTTCTCTTCCCAGTGAATTGCTTAATGCCTTCTCCAATGTTTCAATAAAGGTCATCAACTTCTCCGGACTGTTATTACCGATGTTATAAACCTTATGTGGCACAGTATCCGTTGGAGGATTGGTGATCAACCTCTCAATTCCCACCACAATATCATCAATATAGGTAAAGTCACGGTAAAGGTCGTTTTCAAAATCACCGTTATTGAAAATCTTTATTGGCTCTCCAGCAAAGTATTTATCTGTAAAGCCAAAGTAAGCCATATCAGGTCTTCCCATTGGTCCGTATACAGTGAAGAAACGCAAACCCGTTGCTGGGATCTTATATAGATGGCTATAAGTATGTGCCATCAATTCATTAGACTTTTTAGTTGACGCATAAAGCGAAACGGGATTGTCCACAAAGTCAGTCTCTTCAAAAGGAACCTTCTTATTTGCACCATATACAGAGCTGGAGGAAGCATAGACTAAATGATCAACTGGATTGTGTCTGCATGCCTCAAGGATGTTGTAAAAACCAATAACATTACTCTGGATATACACATCTGGATTTTCAATCGAATACCTTACTCCGGCTTGAGCAGCTAGGTTTACTACAACATTAGGCTTGTACTCTTCAAAGGTCTTCATTATCATATCCTTGTCAGAAATGTCACCTTTAATAAAAGTAAAATTCTCATAAGGTTCCAAATTCCCTAAACGAGTATGTTTGAGGTTTACATCATAGTAGTCATTGACGTTATCAATACCAACCACTTGGCAGCCCTGTTCTAGTAGTTTTCTAGATAAGTAGTATCCAATAAAACCTGCTGCTCCGGTAATTAAATATGTTTTACTAGGATCAAGAGTTTTGTAATTCAAGATTCTTCGACTCCTTGACAGCTGTTCTAATTGCAGGTTTTCTTCCTATTGAGTGATACTCTACTCCTGCTTCTTGCATTTCCTCTACACGATAAATGTTTCTACCATCATATACTAATGGCGTTCTCATTAACTTCTTATAAGTTTCAGGTGTTAATGCTTTCACTTCTCCCCATTCAGTAAAGATAAAGCAGACATTCGCATCTTCTAATGCATGCTCAATATTTGCAACATACGTGATACTACCTTTTCCGCTTTTACCTTCTGGATGAACTTTAGCAAAATTCTCTGCTCCCACAGGATCATAAGCATAGATATCTGCACCTTGTTCTAATAATAAAGGCACATTCTCAAGAGATGCTGCCTCTCTTAAATCATCCGTTCCAGGCTTAAAAGTTAATCCTAATACCGCAACCTTAAGACCGTTAAATGTAATGAGTCTTTTACTAGCTTTCTTATAAAGAATTGTTTTTTGTTCTTTGTTTACATCTATAGCCGCTTTAACCGTTTTGAGTTCATAACCGTTCTGTTTAGCAATATACTCAAGTGCTTTTGTATCCTTAGGGAAGCATGATCCACCAAAGCCAATCCCGGCATTTAAGAACTTACTTCCAATACGCTCATCAAAGCTCATTCCCTTAGCTACATCCTGAATATCCGCTCCAACCAATTCACAAAGATTAGCTATGTCGTTCATATACGAGATTTTTAATGCAAGGAAGTCATTGGATGCATATTTTATCATTTCTGCCGATCTTCTATTTACTGAAACAATCGGTAAATGAAACGGTTCATAGATTTTCGTTAATAATTCCTCAGCCCACTTACTTTCTGTCCCAATAATGATTCGTTCAGCATGAAGAGTATCATGAACTGCAGATCCTTGCGCTAGGAATTCAGGGTTTGATGCTACTTCAACTTTCACATCTTTGACTAAAAAGTCCTGAATAAACTGTTCCACTTTATCATTCGTTCCAACTGGAACTGTCGATTTAACTACTACTAGACAATCTTTTTCTACAGATTCAGCAATTTGTCTAGCAACTGTAGCAATGTATGATAAATTTGCAGAACCATCAGGTTGCTCAGGGGTCCCAACACCAATAAAAATTGCATCAGCATCTTTGTATGCTGATTTGAAATCCGTTGTATATTCAATTCTTCCAGCAGAATAATTTTTTTTCATCAACTCTTCTAAGCCTGTTTCATAAATTGGAGAAACTCCAGATTTCATTAATTCTACTTTTTGTTCATCTATATCGACACAGGTTACTTGATGACCCACTTCAGCAAAACACACACCTGCGACTAAGCCGACGTAACCAGTTCCTGCTACTACTATTTTGTACATAGATACACTTCCTTTACCTTGTATTTATATTAATATCATTAAAAGTCTGTTATAAATAGCAAAATGTGCCTGCCATAAACTTGCTCGGTTTAGCGTATTAACGCTGAAAGTATGACACCTGTATCTTTAAACCTCTTTCATCTCTTTCTTGATTTTATAAGACAGTAAATACATTAGTAAACATACTATCATCTCTGTAATAACTGTGCTCACAGCAGCCCCTACTACTCCAATTACATTTAGTAAAATAATATTCAGAGCGATATTTACAAGTGCTCCTCCACCTTGTATATATACTTTATAAGATACCATTTTTTCACTAGCAAATATTACACCTAATGAATTCGAAACAAGCCTAAATGGGATAGATAGTATAAGTACATTTAGCAACATTATAGAGTTAGTAAATTCCATACCATATAATAAAATTATCAAAAATTCACTAATATAATACAGTGCTACCATTATAACTATACCTAGTAACAAGACATATAGCGTTAGCCGATTTCTTAAAAAATTTATCTTTTTAAAATCTTTATTTGCTATCCATATGTTTACTTTTGGCAATAGATATATTTGGAATAAAACGCTCGGAAAGACAAAAATCAATGAAATTATTGTAAATGCCGCATTATATATGCCTGTAGAAATTGCACCTAAGAAAATGGTAATCATAATAATATCTACCTGATAATACAGCATATATAAAGTACCTTGTATTCCATATGGCCATGCAAACTTTAAGACTGTTTTTATTTTCGGTAATTCTGGATCAGAACCTTTATAAGATACATCATTTACATCTACATTAAATTTTTTAATAGCAGTTAAACTATACAATAGTACAAAGAATGCCAGCATTCCGTATGACACTACAAATAAATCAAAACTAGAATCTAAAATAAGTAGCGTTAATGTAGAAATCATAAGGATAGAATTCTTTATCATTATATAATATGAAAGTTTTTTGTATTTGTTAGAAAGTTGGAAACTAGCAATTACTATTGACCCTAACCCTTGAAAGAATAAAAGTGGGAGAAGGGCAATTGATATACTTAGTGAATGTGCTCCTAAAGAAAAGTAGGGTATCAGAAAATAGAATGGTAAAGATATCCCCGTCAATAAAAGAATACTTAGCAATGTAGGTCTTATCCATCTACTTGCATTACGCTTCTCTACTGCAAACCTTCTCAACCAAAAATTACCCAAACCAAACCCAATAATTGACGAGGTAATATTAATTAGAATGATATAAAAGGAGATTGTTCCATAATTTTCTTGAGTTAGTAATCTAGCAAGTAATACTTGTGCTATAAAGGCAAAAAATGATGATAAACCCTTTGATGAAAATAAATAAAATACTGTTTTAATATGCTTTAGTAACATTCTGTTTTCACTACCTTCTTAGTGTAAAAGGAAAATTAATTAGACTACATTTTTTTATACAAATCTAAATATATATCCTACGTGTTTATGGTTTGTTTCAGATACAATGCTTTCTTTTCTATAGACGAATACATTTCTACTATTTATTAGTAAGCTCAACTCTTATGACAGATTTAGAAAGCCTTTTTTAAAACCATTGAAATAATTATTTGCAGCCAACTTAGCAAACCTGATCCGATAATTCCTAGAATATTAAATAGGCGTCGCTTGTATGCGACGCACCATAAAAGTAAGATAATGTAATTTTGCCAAAATCAGAATGTTTTGATACTATAGTAATCAACCTTATTATTAAAGCTGTTTTTTCATATAATAACTAATTCACCGTTTTTAGTTAATGCCAAAGTAATAATTTATTATAAGGCACTAACATATTAGTTTAAATACTTTTTTCTAATTTCTTTAGTTCTTTAATCATAATATTCTTGAATTTATCGGGTCTAACTATATTTGGAACTTTATTTACATTAAGAATAGCCTCAAAATTTTCAATGTTATAATCTATATCATTTACATTATATCTATAATCATGATTTATAGTATTTAGGAATTCAGTACACTTAGCATGGTATTCAACTAGCATAAATGGTTTTTCTAATGCATATGCTAGGATTCCAGAGTGTAATCTAACACCAAATACCAAATCACAATTATTCATTTCTTCTATCATGTGTTTAGTGTTATTTGTGTAATTAACAATTCTTGTTTTAACTTTTTCACAAAAATAATCATTAAATTGCTTTGTTATTTCTAAATCTCCATATTTGGGGTTACCATTAAAAACTATAAAAACTAGTTCTTCTATGTTTCTGTGTTTATCTAAAACATTATCCAAGAAAGATTTTATAGACTCCTCTCTTTTATGTTCGTCTTTTATATCTCCGCCTTTGATGCTTTCATACCGACATAAACTTATAGCTAATTTAATTTTATCGGTATCGGAACGTTTCCTATGTTTTGTCAAATCAGGATAAACTTCCTTAATTAAGATTGCGTTATCAAAACAGAAGCTTAATCTTTCGTCAATTTGCATTTCTTCCCCAATTTTTTCCGAACTATAATCTCGCACGGAAACAAATTTAAATTTATTAAGTAAGTCCCTTGTTTGATTAAATTCATTACTATTTTTAAACGGGCCTAGTGAAGTGCCAATTGTACCAGTCTTATTTGATAAATAAGGGATTTTTCTTAGATAATACTTTAAATCTTTAAAACTCGTTCCTCCGCCAGTAAATAATGACCCACCAAAATAAATGATCCTTCTAGAAAAAATACAAACTATTAATTCTATAATTCTTCTTAGTAATCCGTTTTTTATTTCTACCTTTATAGTCTTATTTGAAACATCAGGTAAACTATGTCCAATAAAAACTGGTTTTCTATTTTTCCATATATTATTACATATCCATTCAGCAGTTACTGTAAAAATATCATCACCAAGGTTTTTGAATCCATAATACCCTTTAAAGTATATTTTTTTCATGCCCTACTCCTTTAACTTATAACTATTTTTATACTGACCTCTTGCACTTAAAAGGATGACCTTTTATCATAATTAAACTAGTCGGATTTATGACTTTTAGAAGTGTTAATGTGAAGGTTTAAACCTGTTAAGTTTTGTAACAATAGGCTTTATATAAAACAATACATTAATCTTTCCTTTCTTTAATAAAAATAAAGGGATTTTTCTTAATAAAGAAAGCTCTCTATATGATGTTTTATATATTTCGTAAAAATAGGAATCGGTTTGTATTTCCTTTAAAGTATCTAAAAATTCTTTTTCTTTCCCTGTAATATCTGTTGGAGAATACATAATAATTCCACTTATATTTTTTAAAACTCTTCTGTTTAATAATTTCATATAATTTTCAGTATCCAATTCCCATTTAGACAAATATTCACGCCTTATTTTGTCTATCGTTTTAAAACCTTGATAAACATTTGGCTGAAATTTTTTAGTCATACTTGTACTTGAAATTCTATAATTGTATAAAACTTCATCAATGTACTTAATTCTTTTAGCATTTGTTAAAGGTTCTAGTGTATATAAAACATCGTCACCCATTAAAATAGAAGGATAGTGGCGGACTATATCATTATTAAAGCATTCTTTTTTTATTGCTTTTATCCACAAATGATTAAGGCTAGCATCTTGAGTGAATTTTTCATATAATATTTTCTTTTTTCTTCCTTCGAAGATAGTCCCATCTTCAAATACCTTTTCACTTGTGGAAACAACCCCGCTTGAATTAAAGTAATCTGCTCTAAAAATAAAAATATCTGCTTCATATTGATATGTGTGTTCTTTTATTTTCTCTAATGCGAATTCTTTCAATTTATCATCTGCATCTAAAAACAGGATATATTCTCCTAGTGCATTATCCACTCCATTGATCCTGGCGTGAAAAGAACCTGCATTTTTTTGATGAATTACCCTAATTCTAGGATCCATAGAAGCGTACCTATCAGCAATATTGCCACAAGCATCTGTTGAACCATCATTTACAATGATTAACTGAAAATCTCTTTCAGTTTGATTTAAAACTGATTCAATACAATCCCCAATATATCTCTCCGAATTATACATCGGAACCACTATGCTAAACAGCATTGTATCACTCCTCTAAACTCTTTGACACGTAAGAAAAAGTACATCTATGCATTAAAAACAGTTAAATACCCCATTAAAATAGAGGTAATAGGTTAATAAATAATTATTTTTAATTCTCATAATGCAAGATTCTCGTAACACTTAATATAATAATTTTAAAGGCTCGTATAACGAGTAAGTGCCAAAAACTAAAAATAGTATAATACTTATAGCAATACAAATCATTATCCATATGAACTTAAAGCGGGTGTCCATTTTAATAGAAGGATAAAATAGTATTATAGGTATTAAAAACCAGGCATATCCAGCCAATCTATCTGAAAAACCAATAAAACCAAATAGTGCATAGATAGTCGCAAATGATATATAAGCTTTTAATATCCACTCAAAAAGAGTATCATTTTTCAGGTAACGTTTGTAAACCAATAATCCCCAAATAATCCATACTGCTGTGAACATAAGAAAATCTATGCGATTAACCGCACCGTAAAGAGAAATAAAAGATTCAGATGAATATTTTACAACTGCGTCCTCCAATCCCCCACCAAATAGAACTGCTACATTTGTCATTATCTTCTGGTTAATACCTGTAATCATTAATAAAGCACTAATTCCAAAAACAATGCATAAAAATTTCAATGAAATATTTAACTTCTTAATGACAAATAGAAGAACACCAATAATAGCTGATACATGGAACAAAAGTGAAATGCCTAAAAATACAAGAGCTTTTTTGTAATGATTTTTCGCCAAGTAAACTATTACAAGAAGTAACAAAGTTATTGCAAAACCCTGACGCAGTACATTTGATAAAAAATTATAAAAGTAAAATAAACTTAAATAGCCAAACAAGATCAAAGGTACAAACTCAGGTGAAATAATTTTCTTTAGAGCAACAATAATAATTACTAGTATTATAAGAACTGTAATAGTCATAAAAAAATATTTGGATGTGCTGATTTGAGATAATACCCATTGATAAGTTACAAATCCCGGTTCCCATCTCACGTATGCAAAAGCTTCAGGCAATGATAATAGCTTATTTGTTTCATATATACCTAGATATCTAACCATATCGATTCTTAAAGGCATAACTAAAGCAACTATTACTAGGAGACAAACAATCAGAAATGTCGTAAAACAGGAAAAAAATTTATTGGCTTTTGAATTTTTCAGCTTCAATTGACTAATAATGACTAAAAAAGCAATTAAAAAATAGTAAAACAATTTAATCAATCCTTATTTTGTTTTTGGCTAACAAACCAAATATTATTCTCAAAGTATTAACTTTCCTGTTTCTGAAATCTATAAGTAATTTCCAGTAATATTTAGAAATATCCATTATAAGGATTTTTGTCCTGCCATTATAAAATCAAATTCATTAGAACTAAAATTTATTTAAAGGCACATGTTACTTTTCAGACAAAGCATATATATCTTATTTGCGAATATTTTCTTTGACTAATAGTAATGGTCCTTCCCAAATATTTAGCTACACTAAATGTTAGTATTACTAGATATCACTTCATATACTTACTTAATTTTCTTGGGTAACTGAAATTCCTTACCTAAAATATAGTCAAAATCATCAGGCACATATCCTTTATACCCACTACCGTTATAAAAGGTGAGTTCTCCAAAGTAAATTTCACCGTCTATATTATATAGGTCAACTCTGACATGTGGGAAATCAGATGAAAGGGCTTTTGCAATTTCTAACATCCTATCAAAATTTTTAGGTTTTTTTATATCTTTTTCTAATGCTGGAATGTCTACTCTTTTATAAGGGAGTTTTCTAAAGGAAGTATCGAATATACCTAACTTTAACCCACCACTTAGGAACCTTTCCACAATTACATATAAAGAAAAAGGTTTTCCATTAAAGCAAAAAAACTTATAATCGACCAAATCATTATTTTGGTCCTTCTCTAATAGCTTTTCGCAAATAATTTTTGGTTTAATTTCATGATACGCCCATTCTCTCCCAACCTTACCTTCCCACGCATTCAACCATTGATTCAATTTTTCCTTTGTAGCTTCAATGTCTAATTTTGATTTATCTTCACAAATTATATTAGTATGACTTCCATTTGTAGTCTTTAAAACAAATTGATCGGGTAATTTATCAAATGCTATATCCTCTGCTCTATCATAAACGCCGTATAATGGAACTAATATATCGCTATATCCTTTTGATGCTACGTAATCTCTTACATCATATTTATCAGAACATTTCACCATTAACTGCTTTCGATAATATAGTTTATACCATTGAATTTTTTCAGTAAATCTTACCGGCTTTTTGATGTTTAATGATCTGCCAGTGCTTATTCCATATTGAAGTTTAATCATTAATTTATCCGGAAGAAAATCAAGAATTTTTAAAAGCTTCAGCCTGAATTTTCGGCTCGGAATTAATTTTTTATAATCCATTCTATGTCACCTCTAACTTATTTACTTCCTTTAAATACTCATCTATGACAATCGTTCTATCAAATTCTCTTTCGACTTTCATCCTTCCAGCTAGACCCATTTGTTTCTTTTCTTCATAGTCCTTTTCTAAAAAACTTTTAATCTTTTCAGTTAAACTTTCAGAAACTCCTACCTCAAATAAATAACCAGACAAACCATCATCAACAACATCCATAGAACCATTAATTTTAGAAGCGATGCAGACTCTGCCCATTGCTGCAGATTCTAAAAGAACATTTGGAACTCCTTCTCCTCCATGAGACGGAAGTATTGTACAGTGGCATTTTTGTATCCAAGATTTTATATCTTTTTGAAAACCGATGTATTTTACAATCCCTTTGGAGTGGAAATTATCAATAATTCCCTTATACCTCTCTTCCTCAATAAAACCTGCAATATAGAAGTTAGTATTAGGGTTAATTTTTTTAATTTTTCTGGCTGCTTCAAGATATTCATCAATACCCTTTAGTTCCATAACTCTTCCTATAAAAATAAAATTGATATTATTATCTAATGGAAAATCACATAATGAATACTGTTCTAAATTCACTCCAGAACCAGGAAGCAAAGAAAAGTTATTTCTCACCATATTATTTTTAATAAAGAAATCTTTATCTCCTCTATTTTGAAAAAAAACTTTATATGACCTTTTAAGTGAGATTTTGTATAACATCTTTGCGATCTCACTAATGACATTTTTCTTCAAGAAAGTTGCTCCAGTTCCTGTAATATTACTTATTTGTCTAATTTTCAAAAGATTAGAGGCTATACCTCCATAAATATTTGGTTTAATAGTATATGAAAAAACTATATCTGGTTTTACTTTTTTCATAATCTTGATATAATTTTTAACAAGCTCAAAATCCCTTATTGGATTAACTCCCCGTCGATCTACAGGGGTCTCAATAATTTTGCAACCAATATCACTAAAGAATTGGTTATCTTCAGATTTTGGCATTGATATAAAGACTTCATGATTTTCCTTAATTAGTTTTGTAATAAGCTCTCTTCTGAAATTGTATAGAGTTATAAAATGATTTGATAAAATCAATATTCTCTTTCCCATCTATTACTCCACCTACTATCTATTTAAATATTCCCTAACTTCCCTAGCAATTCCTAGCTCAAATGGTTCAGGGTTATATCCAAAATCTTTTTTAGCTTCCTCATGCGAGAAACATCTATCTTCACTCATACGTTGGACTTTTTCAACATAATCTACTCTTCCCAGCGACCCCATCTTTAAAAATCTAGCTAAAAACACTCCAATGACTAGTGGAAAACTTATAAACGTGTTTTTCTTTCCAAGGTTTTCACTAATCAGCTTAAATGCTCTAAGCATTGTTATTGGTTTTTCACCTGATAGATTATATTCTGATTTTGTTCTCTCTACAGGTAGCATTAACACATCGTAGTATGCTTTACCAAGATCACGTGCATTTACAGGTTGAATTAAACCTTGACCATGATCGATAACTGGAAAGATTCTAAATCTATCTATCATTTTAATAAATTTACTCATATTAAGGTCACATAAATCACCATATATCATTGTCGGACGTAAAATCGTTACTTTAATTTCAGATTCAGCAAGTATAGTTTGTAGTTCAGCTTCAATAACCTTATATTCCTCTGATGCAATTTTAAATTTCGAATAAATTCCAGTTGTATGCACACAAATTGCTCTCGAAACTTTATTGTTAATAGCTGCCTTAATAATTCGTAGTGTATGTCTAATATTTACAATATGGACTATTGTATCTACACCTTTCATACATCTATCAAGAAATGCTTCATCTCTTATATCACCAATTACCTTTTCTATATTCAAACCACTATTATCTAATTGTGAAGTGTCTGAATTTTCTCTAACAATGCATCGAATAGTACCTCTATAGTTATTTTTAATAAGTTCATGTAGAAAATATCTTCCTGTATGTCCTGTAATCCCAGTTACTAATAACATTTTTACACCTCTATTATTTTGTATAAAATTTCATGAAGAACCTTTTTCCTTACTACTAGCAACCTCTTTTTTTCTAATGATTCCAGTCCCACCTTCAACAACACCATCACTCTTAATTACACTAATTATGGTTCCAAAGAAACATTTAACATCCATCCAAAGACTAATCCTCTCAACATACTCCCCATCCAACTTAGCTTTAACATCAATAGGCAGTTCATCTCTACCATTTATCTGAGCCCAACCAGTCAACCCGGGTGGAACATCATTGGCGCCATAATTTTCTCTTTCAGCAATCAAGTCATACTGATTCCACAGTGCTGGTCTAGGTCCGATAATACTCATCTGTCCAACAAAGATATTCCATATTTGCGGTAGCTCATCAAGTGACGTCTTTCTCAGAAACCTACCCATTTTAGTAATATATTGTTCTGGATTTTCTAACAAATGAGTTGGAGTATCCTTAGGGGTATCGATTCTCATAGTACGGAACTTCAAGATATTAAAATAAGTTTTATTGATTCCAACACGCTTTTGTTTAAAAAGTACTGGGCCTCTTGAATCTATTTTTATAGCAATAATAAGAATTGCAAATATCGGGGATAAAACAATAAGTCCGATTAAGGAAAGAATAATATCTATCAACCTTTTTACTTTCAAATACATTACTTACACCTCAATTTCATAACTAGTTACTTTTTTGTGCTTTTCATCAGCATAAATCATTCCAGCATCTATCTTTTTTAGTCTTTCTATCTTACTGTTCGCTTTAATTATTGCACCTGTATTAATGTGAGAATACTCTCCAACAATGCTATCATGATCTACCATTGCACCTATACTAACGATACAGCCCATCTCTATTATTACTTTGGTATTCAGAACTGCTTTAGCACATACTATGGAGCCAATTGCAATACTAGCGGAAGGACTTACATAAGCTGTTGGATCCACCAAAATTGGAATCTGAAATCCCGACTCCATCAACTCTTTTAACCACTTCATCCTTATTTCATTGCTCCCAATTGCAACAAAAGCATATCTGTAGCTGTTAACAAACTTTTTATAATCTTTACACTTTCCTATCGCTAAATCAGATCTGTCATCTAAGAAATCAATTTTTGGGAATTTTCCCATTGCAATGGCAGTTTCTTTAGCTACTCCTCCATGACCACCAGCACCCAGTATAAGTAAGTTTCCACTCAAAAAAATCAGCTCCATCTTTACTTCTTTAGTAACTTAGTATTTAATTAGAATAAAACAATGTTCAAACCAACTACTAAACCACTAAAATGTTATCTAATACCGATAGCCACCTCGTAAATAATATTCAATATGAGAAATAGATAAAAATATCAACATATAGTATGTTTCACTGTTAAAAAACCAACTTTAACACTACATATTGTGTTTTGTTATCAATTTCCGATACTCACCTCGTAATATCTATTCAATCTACCAAGCAAATACGAAATAGATATTCTCCTATGAGTCACCCTAAACCGAGTTTCTTCCTATTATATAAACCATTCAATCAATCTATAATTCTCACTAAAAACGTCTCAAACCCTTATCCCGCAAAGTTTCTAGCGTTCAATCTAACCACGATACTCAGTTCCCCTCTAACATTCAATCTTACCAAGAAGGCCGCAAGGTCTATAAAGCAGCTCTAGCCCAGTTCCTATCTTCTCAAGAGACTGAGCCAGACTACCATCTGTTCTCAGAGAAACGGAACTCCACCACCATCATCACCTTCATCCTCGCTTCCATGATTCCCATGCACACTACACTCAACTGTCCTATCCGCATACGTCAGCTCCCCACCAACCGCACAAACATCCCCATCAAGCATTGAGTGAGAAAACTGAGTAAAAGCAGCCGAACTATGCTCAATCTGCTCAATATTCAAAAACTGCCCATACAGCCTTGCCATCTCCACCCGATTAACCTCACACAAATCCTCTTTATACCGGTCAATAAAATGGACATAAACAGGAACAGCAATCGCAGCCAAAATCCCCATAATTACAATAACAGCCAATAACTCCACCAATGTGTAGCCTTTTGAGTCCCACAAATTAAACAACTCCTACACTGAATTTCACTTTTTCCTCTGTAAGCAAATTCTCAGGAGCCCAAACCTCAAAAAAACACCCCAGGTCCATGACTTACTCAATATGAACCCGGGTAAAATGTTTTGTTATTTAACTTTTTCCTTAGCCATAACCTCATCAAGATAAGCAAGCAAGTCAACTCTCAACTCATCATTCTGAAGCGCAAACTCCACAGTGGTCTTCACAAATCCAATCTTCTCCCCAACATCATACCGCTTACCCTCAAAGTCATAAGCAAACACACGCTGAATCTGATTCAACTTCTGAATCGCATCCGTCAACTGAATCTCGCCACCAGCACCAGTCTCCATCTGATCAAGGAACATAAAGATCTCAGGAGTAAGAACATATCTCCCCATAATCGCAAGATTTGAGGGCGCAGTCCCAGGAGCAGGCTTCTCTACAAAATTCTCAACCTGATACCTTCTCCCACTCTGTACCGAAGGTTCAACGATCCCATAACGATGCGTTTCTTCATCCGGCACCGTTTGCACACCAATCACAGAAGAATGCGTCTGCTCATAGTGGTCAATCAACTGACGCAGACAAGGCGTCTCACTCTGAACAATATCATCCCCAAGCAGCACCGCAAAAGGCTCATCCCCAATAAAGTTACGCGCACACCAAACCGCATGCCCCAAACCCTTCGGTTCCTTCTGCCTGATATAATGAATATCCGCAAGATTAGTAGAATACCGAACCCTTTCAAGAATATCTAACTTACCCTTTTCCATCAGATTCTGCTCAAGCTCATGGGCAAAATCAAAATGATCCTCGATCGCACGCTTACCTTTACCAGTAACAATGATAATATCTTCAATACCAGAAGCAATCGCCTCTTCAACTATGTATTGGATAGTCGGCTTATCAACAATCGGCAGCATTTCCTTTGGCATCGCTTTAGTAGCAGGCAAAAATCTAGTACCCAATCCAGCAGCAGGAATAATCGCCTTCCGTACCTTCTTCAATTAAAACTCCCCTTTCTTGAACTTAAAGCTCTCAAAACCGAAGGTTTTGCTAGTAAGTATAGCTTGAAAGTATAATAATCCACCTTTGAAAACCGATAGGTTTTCGCAAAAAAGTCTCTCTTCATCCAAAAAGAAAACCAAGTTTCTACTATTATATATAGTATTTATATTGGATCCCTACTTCGCCACTAAAAACACTCTGTTCTTTTTGCGATTTGCCAGGTTGATCACATACTCCTTCAACTGTCCAGAATTAAAGTGTTCAAACTGTTCAAGAAGATACTCAATCTCCTCCTCCTGTTCCAAAACAGCCTTCCCAATAAAAATCTTAGGGAAAATCGGCTCAGGATGAATCTCCTTCTCATTCAACAGCTCCTCAAACATCTTCTCCCCAGGACGCAGTCCCGAAAAACGAATAGGAATATCATCAGTAGAATAACCCGAAAGAGTAATTAAGTTTCTAGCAAGATCAACAATCTTAACCGGCTCACCCATATCCAATACAAAAATCTCTCCACCACGAGCAAGAGACCCAGCCTGAATCACAAGCCTCGAGGCTTCCGGAATCGTCATAAAATATCGCGTCATATCAGGATGAGTAACGGTAACAGGCCCGCCAGCCTGGATCTGCTTTTTAAAGAGCGGAATAACACTACCCCTGCTTCCAAGCACATTCCCAAATCTAACCGCAACAAATTTGGTCTGACTCACCTGATCTAGTTTTTGTATAATCATCTCCGCAATCCGTTTAGTAGAACCCATAACATTCGTTGGATTTACCGCTTTGTCAGTTGAAACCAGAACGAATGTACCAACACCGAAGGTGTCAGCCGCCTCAGCAACATTCTTCGTACCAAAAACATTATTCTTAACAGCTTCCCTTGGATTATATTCCATAAGTGGAACGTGCTTATGAGCCGCCGCATGATACACAACATGCGGCACATGCTCTTCCATAACCTCGAACATCCGCTCGCGGTCCTGAACATCCCCAATTACAGGCACAATCTCAATCTGCTGTCCGTATTTATTCCTTAGTTCCATATCAATCAAATAAATGCTATTCTCACCATGCCCAACAAGCACAAGTTTGGCTGGTTCAAATGAGCAAATCTGCCGGCAAATCTCCGACCCAATCGATCCACCAGCCCCGGTTACCAGAACAGTTTTACCAGTGACATATTCCGAAATCCCCTCAATATCCAGCTTAATCGGTTCACGTCCTAACAGGTCTTCTACTTCTACATCGCGGAAGCTGTTGACGGCTACTTTGCCTAGCATGACGTCTTCGATCTTCGGCATGATCTGCGGCTTGATTTTTGTCTTAGTACACTCTTCAAATATCATCGTCAGTTCTTCTTTTTTCAATGACGGGATCGCAATGACAATTTTATCGATTTTGTATTTTTCAACGGCTGCTGAGATGTCCTTGCTTGTACCTGCTACCGGGATACCAAGGATATGCAGCTTGTACTTTTTTGGATCGTCATCAATGAAGGCTGCGGGCATCAATCCTAATTCGCGATTGTTCTTTAATTGTCGCGCTACGAGTGTGCCTGCTTGTCCGGCACCGACGATTAGTACCTGTGTCATGTTTTTATCCGGTTTCAGGAACCGGTCTCTGGTAATGCGCCACCAGAAGCGGCTGCCCCCGATCATCAGGATCAGCAGTGTCCATGCGCTGAATAGCACACGACCGTACACATGGTAGTCCATTATGTATTGGTATAAGGTCAGCATCAGGATTGAAAGCGTGACTGACTTTGTGATTCCTATCAATTCACCGACACTGGCGTACTCCCATGCTTTGTTGTAAAGCAAGAATATTGATGCAAATACATGGTGGCAAAGCAAGAGGACGAGTGCGCTCATAAAAACATTTTCAAAAATTAAGGTTTCAATTGATGGATGCAGTGGTATATAACTGATGTATACTGCTGCAAACACAATCAGTGAATCAAGGCCGGCTAGTAATAATAAACGTTTGTGGTAGCTCATCCATATCCCCCTATTTAATTCGATTGCTATTTTTAAATAATAATTTTGACCACAAAATAAATATCTAATGAAAACACACGTGTCTTGACATGGATTTTCATTAGATATATATATAAGGTTTATTAATAATAATAAATGGGCATCTAACCCGCCCTCACATCATACTATCGACAACTCACGTGTCTAAGGATTGCTATCCCAGCATCCCACAGCATAATCGAGTGCCTCCATGGGTAACGGGTAGGAGGCATCGCCGGTCAGGTCTTCCTGACTAATGATGTATTTAGATTCTGGTTGATTAGAAGATTCCAAGGAATTTTTTCTTTTTGACGCGTTGCGGCACTTCTTTGTATACATTCTGATCCCGCACCAGCAACTCGGCATTTTCTTTGAAGAAATAGATCATGTCCACACCATAAAGGGTATCGATTTTGTTAAAAGCGTCCGCCATATGGTAGGTGCGCTTATTTGTGTTGTGCGCATCTGAAGCGATAAAGTGAGTCAGATTGGCTTCAATCAGCTGTTCTGAGAAAGTCTTGATCTTTTTTCCGAATATTCCGCAAACACTTGACGCAGTTACTTGCGAAAGTGCGCCGTTCTTGATCAGTTGATACAAAATCTCCGGACGCTCGATGATTTCCTGGTTTCGTTCCGGATGAACGATGACCGGGATTTTGCCTTCCATCTGCAGATCATACAGAAGCTTATCGGTATACCGCGGCACATGGCCGGCCGGCAGCTCAATGAATATGTATTGTGTGTTGTTCAGCGTACTGACTTCACCAAGAGTGATTCCCTTCAGCAGTTCTCCATGTATCGCTGGTTCCTGGCCAGGAAGTATGGTCACAGGAATATTCTCCGCTTTCAACACTTTATTTAGTTCATCCGTCTTTTGGATGATGTCTTGTTTACTATTTTCATAGCGTCCATTTTTATGGTGAGGGGTCGCAATGATCGTGTCGATTCCTTCATTAACCGCAGCCCGCGCCATTTCGATGCTTTCTGCCATCGTTTGTGCGCCATCGTCTATTCCTGCTAGTATATGACAATGTAAATCTATCATTGCGCACCCTCACTTCCAAAGTTTTACCACATTTATAGTTCTTTTCTAATATTACCATTTATACCCCATATGGGTAAACAGGTGAATTTTGTCGAATCCTTGTCGAATGACTGTTATTTGTTTCCATAGTAATAATAATAGTCTGAGCTTTGCAGTTTTTTATGGTTGAGCACTGTTCCCAGTAGCTTACCTTTTGCTGCTGTCAGCAACTCTTTTGACTTAGCTGCTTCTTCCATCTCTGTCTTACCGGAGTAGACAACTAGCAAGGCGCCGTCACATTTGTTGGCAAGGATCTGTGCATCTGTTACCGCAAGAACTGGTGGCGTATCGAACAGGATCACATCGTATTCCTGTTTGGCATCCTCGAGGAATTGTCCCATTGCATGTGAACCTAATAACTCAGCCGGATTTGGCGGGATCGGTCCACTAGTCAGGATGGACAGATTATTTTGATCTGCTTTATTGACAGCATCAGCCAGTGTCCGCTGTTTTGATAGAATCGAAGTCAGGCCGTATGTGTTGTTCAGATTGAATGTATAGTGCACCGTCGGCTTCCTTAAGTCCGTGTCAACGAGGAGCACCTTTTTTTCCTGCTGCGCGAACACGACAGCAAGGTTTGCGACAGTTGTTGATTTACCTTCTGCTGGTCCTGGTGATGTGACCATCAGCGTCTTGATTTCTTCATCGACAGAAGAGAACTGGATATTCGTCCGGATTGTCCGGTATTGTTCTGAAATCGGTGATTTAGGATCATGCAGTGTGACGAGGCTGCGCTGCGAGTTGCCCAAAGCTTTTGTTTTTTTCTTAAACACCGCTTTCACCTCTTTCAATTTCCCTTTGATCCCGTTTTAATTTCCTTGCTGCCATCTGGTTTTCATCAATGACAGAGATGACGCCAAGAACAGGCATCCCCAATTGTTTTTCAATATCCTGTGCGCTTTTTACCGTATTGTCCATATACTCCAGAAGGAAAGCCAGTCCCACTCCTGCCATCAATCCGACAACCAATGCGATTGCGATGTTAAGCGGCGGTTTCGGCTTGATTGGTGATTGTGTCTGAACATCGGTTGCTTCAGCAAGGACGCTGACATTGTCGACATTCATGATTTCGACAACTTCTTTCTTGAAGACTTTCGCAATCGTGTTGGCAATATCCACTGCCAGCTCTTTGTCGGCATTTTGGACGGAAATATTGACAATTTGTGATTCTGATTCACTTCCGACATTGATGCTGCCTTTCAGCTGCTCAGCAGTCATATTTAAATCCATATCCTTGATGACAATGTCGAGAATTCGATTGCTCTTAATAATTCCGTTGTATGTATTGATCAACTGCAGATTTGTCTGAACAACACTAGGATTATAGACAGCTTGATCGCTCTGCTTTTGGTTGACTAGAATTTGTGTCGAAGCCTGATAGATCGGGGTTAAAAAGAAGTAGCTTACAATCCCGCTAGCCAGCACTGCCGCAAACGTGATTGAAAGGATTAGCCATAGACGTTTTTTTAGTGTATCCAGCAATTCTTTTAAACTTATTGTTTCTTCCAACGTACAATCCTCCGATATTCGAAAAATAAAATCCAAACAGTATTATAGCACAGAAATTGGCGATTTTTGGCGGCCATGTGTCATTTTTTTTACAAACTTTACAATATTCCCTGCTTATTATAATTTAAACCTATTTTATGTAATTTTGTAGGTATTTTTTGTATATACCATAAATTACTAGAAGTTGTATTTTGACAACTGGAGAAAGACAAAATAAAAAATGGCTTCGGATGTTCCGCCGCCATTTTTATTTTGCAAGGACGCCCTGCAAATCTATTTTCAGCTGCTCCATCAGCTCGCTGATTGTCATTTTCTCCATGTTGCCATTTTCATACGTCTTTCTGATCAGATTGAACATCTGCTCTTGTTGAATTGTCTGATTTCCTTGTGATTCGACGTTCATCTTAGTTACCTCCATATTTTCCGCTAATTTCGATTTTATTCTAAATTGGTAGATTTGTAAATATTTTTCCATATAAATATATATTCATTGTTTTTATAGGTTTATTAATGACTTGAATCTTTATTTACCCCTAATCTCAAATTTTAATCCTCCGGTTGGAAATTCTATATATCCTATGACGAAATGATCTCTAGAGTTAAACAATACTGCGCCCAATTAAAGTTCGGGCTGGTCCGGTGGTGCCTTTCGTGTGGTGGCGTTTTTTCGGGTGGTGACAGGCACCACCCGAATTTTGTCGAAAGAAAAAGCTGGATCACCGATTAATTGTGATCCAGCTTTCGTTTGTTTATGTTATTGAATCCACGCGCCGTCACTGCCGAGGCGGTAGCCGCCGATTGTTGTATTGGCTGCCATGGCGCCGCTGGAGTATAGGTAATACCACTTCGTACCGACCTTTACCCAGCCTGTCTGCATGATGCCGCTTGAAGCTAGGTAGTACCATTTCGTGCCGTCTTTCAGCCAGCCTGTTTTCATCTCGCCGCCAGAGGCAAGGTAATACCACTTTGTGCCGACTTTTTCCCACCCTGTCTGCATGACTCCATTACTGTTCATGTAGTACCATTTGTTATTCCACTTCAGCCAGCCAGTATCCACCTCACCAGAGCTGTGGAAGTAATACCAGCTTGTGCCGATTTTCAGCCAGCCTATTGCCATGATGCCGTCTGTTTTCAGGTAATATTTCTTGCCGCCATCTGTAAGCCAGCCCTTGTGCATGGCTCCGCCCTTCGCAAGGAAGTACCATTTGTTGTTGTATTTAAGCCAACCTGTCTGCATGATGCCATCGCTGTTTAGGTAATAGCGTTTGCTCCCGTCATTGATCCAGCCAGTCAGCATTTCGCCTGTGTCACCGTCCAGGTAATACCATTTGTATTTCCAATATACCCAGCCCGTTTTTGCTGCGCTGTTTTCGAAGTAATACCATTCGTTATCGATAAGCTTCCAGCCAGATTGGATTTTTTGGCCTGTGGCAGGGTCGTAATATGAACGTTTGCCATTTTCAATAATCCAGCCTGCCAGTTTTTCGAGTGCACCGTCCTCACCGAAAGTAAACTGGGTGCCATCGATTGTAACCACGCCGGTTTGCATGATGCCTTCCTGGTTGAAGTAGTATTTTTTATCGCCAAGTGTCAGCCAGCCGATATGCATTGAGCCATCCTGGTTCAGGTAATATTTCTTCCCGTCGAGCTCCAGCCAGCCTATTTGCATGATTCCTTCACTGTTAAGATAGTACTTTTTATTGTTCCATAAGAGCCAGCCAGTGAACTGCTGTCCTTCCTCGAAGTAGTACCAGTTATTGTCGATCTGCTTCCAGCCAGCTGCTTTTGCTCTTGTGGCTCCGTCGTAGTAAGTGCGGATGCCGTCTTCGATTACCCAGCCATTGACATTGGCAAGATATGAATTGCGGTCTGCTATTTTTGTGTAGCTTTTGGTTATTTCCGTGCCAGTATAATAGAATGAGAGAATCTCTCGGTATGTCTGTCCATCATATCTCGCCCTGTTCTGGGCACCATACTGACTCATTCCGACCCCGTGGCCAAATCCTGATCCTGTGATGGTATAGACGCCGTCTGCTTCGATGACATTTTTTACATAGCGGCTTCTTAGTTTAGGAATGCCGACAGCATCCTCGCCAAGCAGATAGGCTACTTCCCACGCTGGGATTGTTCCCTTGAAAAGATCAATATTGTATCTTCCGTCTGTATCTTTCGAATTTTTACGGATAAATTTTACATGCAGGTCGCCTTGTGTAAAGCGTTCGCCTGATGTGAAGGTGTGCAGGTTGAATAGTTCTACGCTGACTACCTTAAAGTTATCAGGGCTTTCACCTTGCTGAGCAAGCAGATTTCCCTTCACTCTGCTGGCAAACTGCTCGTCTGCTTCCTTGACAGTTTCCCACCATTCTTCTGGCTGTGGTTCTTCCAATTCACTGCTTGCTATTTGCTGTTTCTGGAGCAGGACTTTCCAGTTCGTCACGTACTCATCCTTTGCCAGCCCGTCGTGTGGGTCTGGCTTTACAGTAAGATACGGATAAGGATCTGATGTAGTCCAATAATTAGAATTCAATTCCGTAAGTCCGCCGTTTGATGAAGAGTAAACTGCATCAATCGGTTTTCCTCCGTGAGTAATATACTCTCCAGCCGTTGCCTCTACGGCGGCGCTGGAATTCACATAATAACCGGCTCTATCGATTTCTTTTGCCCATAGATATCCGCCATATACTTGTTTGGAAGTCGTATCACTTAAGATATTCTCCTTTTTCTCAACTGCATATGTTCTAGCGGCTAGTGCCTGCGCTTTAAGTGCTTCCGGGTGCCAATATGAAAGCATTTCCTCTGGTACAACACCCTTTACATAGTCTTCCATGTATATGGAATTGACCGGCTTTATTTTCCCCGCTTCGCTAGTGAAGTTAAAAATGCCATTATAGGCTTTTTTGTTCAGATAAATAAAACTCCCCGATGTGACCGGCTTAAGGTCTAATGATGTCCCGCATGCCAGCTCCGCGCTTCCCTCATGCACGCAAACCGATCCCCCTGCAGTGGTAGAGAGTGTATAGGATCTTCCTTCGGAAAGAATAATTCTAACTTCAATACCCTCAATCACATATTTTCCTTTAATACTCAAAGGCAATTGATCTTTTTGGCCAATGAAATGCGATAACTTAACCTTAACAATCGGTTCTGTCCCCTCAGCCTTCACACCGGGTGCTGAAAGAGCAAATATCGCAATAAACAACACAACAACCGCAACTAACTTCCTCATCATTTTCCTCCTCTAGTAATCTCTACCTATCATTCTACTATATTATTGTAAATAACTTACAGACTTTTTTGAGGTGCCTGTCACCACCCGAATTTTGTCGAATGGCTTTGTATCAATGCATCTTATGAAAGAATGCGCAATCGGGTGGTGACAGGCACAACCCGGATTTTGTCGAACAAGAAGAAGGACCGACGTAAATTCGCCGGTCCTTCATTTTAAGCTTTATTTTATTGTATCCACGCACCATCACTACCGAGGCGGTAGCCGTCGATTGTTGTGTTGGCTGCCATTACGCCGCTGGAATACATGTAGTACCATTTGGTTCCTACTTTCAACCAGCCGGTCTGCATGATGCCTTCTGTATTCATGTAGTACCATTGGTTGTTCCATTTTAGCCAGCCTGTGTCCATTGCTCCTGAGCTGTGGAAGTAATACCAGCTTGTGCCGATTTTCAGCCAGCCCGTTGCCATTGAGCCGTCTGACTTCATGAAGTACTTGACTCCACCATCAGTCAGCCAGCCTTTGTGCATGGCTCCGCTCTTTTGCATGTAGTACCATTTGTTGCTGTCCTTGATCCAGCCTGTCTGCATGATGCCTTCTGAGTTCATGTAGTACCATTTGCCAGCGTCATAGGCCCAGCCAGTCATCATTTTACCGTTGCTGTCGAGGAAGTACCACTTGTACTTATAGTAAACCCAGCCAGTTTGGGCTGCGCCTTCCTTGAAGTAGTACCATTTGCTGTCGATCAGCTTCCAGCCGGATTGAACCTTGGTACCTATTGCTGGATCGTAATAGGAGCGGACTCCATTTTCGATGACCCAGCCTTTCAGGGATGCGAGCATCGAATTACGGTCTGCCAGTGTTGTGTAGCGTTTTGAAAGCACGGTGCCAGGGTAATAGAATGATAGAATATTTTTGTATGTTTGGCCATTCATTGCCCGGTTCTGTGCGCCATGTTGGCTCATGCCAACACCGTGACCGAAGCCTGCACCTTTGATCGTGAAGAATCCATCTTGGTTGGAAACTTCTTTTATATAGATGTTTTTCATTTTATAGCCAAATAGATAGCTGAAATCAGCTTCTGTGACGTTTTTCTTTTCTGCAGTCTTAAGGACGATTTTACCCTCAGCGTCCTTTGCAGCATTTTTGTCAAAGTAAGTGAATGTCAGGTCCCCTGCTTTCACACGTCCGCCGGAAGTGAGTGTGTGGAAATCGATTTTTTCAATGTCGACGATTTTATAGTTTTCCGGGTTGGTGGCAGAAAGGAACTTGCTTTTCACTTTGTTCGTGAACTCTTTATCAAGTTCTATTGTTTTTGACCACCATGTGTCAGAGTTCGAAAGGTCCAATCTGGATGCATCGATTTGCTGATCTCGCACCTGGATTGTGTGGTTTATTTTTGCATCCAAACCATCAAATTCGTCAGGCTTCGCAATCAAGTAAGGATACTGGGACGTTCCCCAATAATCCAGGTTTGATTCAGTATGCCCTCCGTTTGAAGAAGAGTACACCGCATCGATCGCTGAGCCGTTATACGTGATATATTCGCCTGCAGTAGCTTGGCCTGCAGTTCTTGCATTTGCATAGGTTGTGCCGGTAGGATCAAGTTCCTGAGCCCAAAAATAGCCGCCGTACGCCTGGTTGGAGGTTCCATCTACAATCTCGTAGTTCTGCCTCCTGATTGCGTATGTACGTGCCGCTGCCGCCTGTGACTTCAACGCTTCGACATGCCAGTTTGCATACATTTCCTTAGGAACAACACCTTTGATGTAGTCTTCCATGAAGATCGAGTTAACAGGCTTGACCACACCATTATTATTGCTGAACGTGAATTTGCCGTTATAGGCTATGTTGTTCAGATAGATGAAGCTGCCTGCTTTGAGAGGTGCAAGCGCAAGCGCACTGCCTGAAGCTAGCTTCTTGGATCCCTCATAAAGGTGGACCTCAGTTGTACCTGATGCTTTCAATGTATAGATTATGCCTTCGGAAAGGACAGTATCAGCTGCCTGATCCAGTAAATACTTCCCTTTGACCTTCAGCGTTAACTCCTTATGTTCACCCAGATAATAGCTGAGCTTGACGTTTAGAATTGGCTCTGTGCCCGAAGCTTTGGCGTTTGGCAAAGCCAGGGAAGACGATGCAATGACTAAGGCTACCAACAATATGACGAATTTCCTCATAATTTCCCCCTATTACATTCTTTTCCTCTTATTCTACTATATTAGCAGTTTCGTCTGTAAAATGTTTACATGTAAATTTTACTAAAAATACAGACTGATAGATTCCATGTACACCGTTCGGGTACTCTTTTTGAAAGTCGGGGGTTGAAGAGTGAAAATAGGCCGAATGATTGGAAGGATATCCAGAAAATGATTATTTGGTGGGTACTGAAGAATAGGAGGAAATCTGTTGGTTAGTGGCGAAAATTTCTGTATGAAATTATAAGAGAGGAATCTATCATGGAATATTTCCGTTACTCTTTCTACCAATTTATCCTGTTTTGCTCGTTTTTTATGTTGAATATCATTTTTAATCATTATGTCAGCGATCCATTTACGAGTGTGGATACGATTGCCATCCTTATTGGTATACCTGTTGTCTTCCTCATCTTACTACTTCAATCCAAGCTATATAAGCGCTTCGATTCTATAAAGATGTGGAAGAAAATCATGATTTCCATCCCGATTCTGATTATCTCCATCTCTTTCGTTGGGTATATGGGGTATATGGTGTTTGGATTCAGATAGCTGAAATAGGGATGTATCTGTTATAAACCGAATAAAAGCAAACAAGGCCGGACAGCGTCCGGCCTTTCATTTTCGACAAATTTCGGGTGGTGACAGGCACCTGTCTAATCCCAGCTGACGTTTTCTTTGATGACTCTTGCGGGGTTTCCTGCTGCCAGGCAACCTGGGGGGATATCATTCGTTACGACTGAGCCAGCTGCGATGATGGCTCCGTCGCCGATGGTTACTCCTTTAAGGATGGTTACTTTGCATCCTATCCAGACATGGTTGCCTATATGGATCGGAGCGGTCATTGGCGGTGTTACATCGTTATATTCAAGCTCATGGAAATCGCTGTCTATGATGGTTAAATCCCATGATAGAGCGCAGTCTGCACCAATCACGATTTCTTGGCTGGCGTAGATTTTGCTGTCTGCTGCTACATAGGTATTGTTGCCGATTTTCAGTCTCGCACCATCATTTACAATGGCTACGACACCACGGCCAAGATTCACTTTGCCGTTGATCTCAAGAGTCGCATTCTTTCTGACCCTCATTACCGCTTTTGCTTCGCTAAGTTCCGAAACCGGACGGCCAATTGAAAGACGGCCATTTATGACGACTTTGGCAGTTTTATCTTTTTTGAATATATGTCCCCTTCCACAGTAAACCGGAACACTGAATGGATTTTTAAGAGAATATTTAGCACTTACCAGAATGCCCTTGATGACATCCGGAAGATAATGACTCTTGTACGTTAACATCCAGATCGCTCCTCGTGATGGGATTTTTTAATATAATAGCAAGCTTCTCCTGACGTGTCATTAGTCAGCATTTCCCTTTTCTGGGCGGGTTTAACCGTATTGTTACAACGTCTGGAAGAGTTATCAAGTTACCTGGTAAGATAGTCCGGTTTATTTGGATACAACATCCATATGACTAGTATATATCCCCCGGGAATTTACAAATAAAACACCATTTTGTAATATAAAAATAATTTTTCGACAAAGCTCGGGTCGTGCCTGTCACCACCCGAATAATTGAAAAGCGCAAGCGCCTGGTCAGCCCCGACAAGCGCTGGAGGTCTGCCCATGGAAGTCGTTCTTTGACTTCACTGGGCGGACCGAAGCGTCTCGAGGGGCTAGGCGCTGGAGCTAGACAATTCTCTATGTAGAGTTCTACACTTTCTTCCCAAAACAAAAACAGGCCGGACTGCGTCCGGCCTGAATTCGACATATTTCGGGTGGTGACAGGCACCTATAATGCTGCTTTTGCTTTGTTGATGAGTGCTGCTCTTCGTTGTTTTTTTGCTGTTTCGTATGCTGTTTTGTATTGTTGTGCGGCTGATGAGTTGTAGCCGTTGTCTTTCAGTTCTTTTACGAGTGCTTTGTAAACGTAGTTGAATGCGCCGTCTGTGTTGCGCTCGAGGATTTTGCCGGCAGTGTTGTATTTGGAATAGAAGTAGAAGTAGGATACTTCCTCTCCATTTTTCTTTTTCGCCACATATTCACCGATCGCATGTCCTACTAAAGCATCGATTTTTCCATTTGCCTGCGCTTCGAGCTCACGGAAGCTCGGCTCGTACTTGGCAGCGATCTGCTCAGCAGTTGGCTTCGGTTTGCTGTTGCCTTTATTGGAACTGCTCTCGGTTGCTCCTGCTTGGGAAGAAACCTTCTTGTCCGTGCTTGTTGCAGGCTGGCTTTTAGAACCATCAGTTGTATTTGAAGAGGCTGTTGAACCAGTGGTTGTTGAAGCTTCAGTTGTTTCCTCTGATGCTCCCTCTTCACTCTCTTCCGTTGCACTTCCTGCAGAAGTATTTTCACTCGCGGAATCGCTAGGAGCTACGTCCTCGCCACTCTCTTCAACAGCTGAATCCTCACTGCCTTCTTCACCAGGCAGTGCGATATCATATTCCTCAGCCACTACATCTTTTACAACTTCATCCTGCGTTTCGTATGTCTTTACTTCCAATAGATAATAAAGTGTTCCTGCTCCAGCCAATAACACGACAGAAATGGCCGCCAGGACGATTTTCCACTTTTTCATAAATAACCACCTCTAGTAATGAGTATGTTCACTCTGGCTGTAAGCTAAAAGGAAAAATTTCTCTTTTCACAAGAAAAGCGCAAGCGCCTTGGTCAGCCCCGACAAGCGTTGGAGGTCCGCCCAGTGAAGTTGCTCTTTGACTTCATTGGGCGGACCGAAACGACTCGAGCTGCTCAAAGCTAACTCTTCTCGCAAGATACTCCAGGAAGCCTACCCAAAGATGAAAACTGGCTAGGCGCTGGAGCTGGACAATTCTCTAAGTAAAATTGGTTAAATTTTCATTTTTGTTTCAAATAAAATGAAAGCTGAACCGCCCATCAAGAACGGTCCAGCATCTTTACTTATTATTGAATCCAGGCACCATCGCTGCCTAGACGATAGCCGCCAATTGTTGTGTTGGCTGCCATGACACCGCTGTTGTACATGTAGTACCACTTAGTGCCTACCTTTACCCAGCCTGTTTTCATGACTCCGCCGTTATCGAGGTAGTACCACTTGTAGTTGTACTTCAGCCAACCAGTCTTCATGTCGCCGCCTTTGTTCAGGAAGTACCATTTGCCGCCATCCTTGATCCAGCCAGACTTCATGACTCCGCCGTTATCAAGGTAATACCACTTGGTTCCATCCTTGACCCATCCAGTTTTCATGAAACCGTCAGTTTTATCAAGATAGTACCACTTATAACCGTTATACAACCAGCCTGTTTTCATGTCACCATTTACTGCATCAAGGTAGTACCACTTAGTACCTTGCTTGAACCAGCCAGTTTGCATTTCACCATTGTAGTTGAAGAAATACCACTTGCCTTTGATGAATTCCCAGCCGCTTTGCATTACGCCATCTGCATTGAAGTAGAACCACTTGTTGCCGATTTTTTCCCAGCCAGTTTCAGCTGCGCCAGTGCTCTTGTTGAAGAAGTACCAGTTGCCGTTAACTTTTTCCCAGCCAGTAACTAGTGCTCCTTCATTACTCTTATCTTCATCGAAGTAGTACCTGTAAGAACCTACTTTTGTAAGACCCATTGCCATTACTCCATCTTCATGGAAGTAATATGTTTTACCTTTGATTCTTTCGAAACCTGTCTCCATTACACCGGAACTCAGGTTCAGGTAATACCATTCGCCATTCCACTTCAACCAGCCAGTTTTCATGGCACCATTAGCTTCAGGGTCAAGATAATACCAGTCTCCACCATCTTCCAGCCAGCCAGTTACATGCTCGCCTTCAAAATCAATGTAATACCATTTGCCGTTTTCATAAGTCCAGCCTTCAATTCCCACAACAACCTGGAATGGAGACTGTGAACCATTCGCATCCGCTACATAAGCGTTAAAAGTATCTTGTCCAAGACTTGCAACCATGTATCGCATTTCCTGGAATGTTGTAAGGTAATCTGAACCTTCACCGATGATATCGGCAAGCTCTGCAAGTGTTAGCTTGTCAACACTCATTGTTGCTACGCCATCTACAAACTTAACATCTGTTTCATCTCTATAAAGAGCTGAATCATTTGAGAAAGTTGATAGAGTGCTAGCATTGTCTGAGTAGAACTCAACAGCTGTTACTTGAACATCCCCGTCTTTACCAGCAAGGTCAAGATAGAATTGGTTGCTCGCTACTTTTTCAAGTGCAACTGGACCATTGTTTGTAATCAAAGTAATGCCATCTAGTTCAACTGCGTTTGATGCAGGAACTTCCAATGAATCGTTAGAAGTGAAAAGAACGTCAAGGACGTCAAAATCACCATTTCCATAATCGGCTGTTGCTGTTACCCATGCCTGGTAGTTCACAGGGTACATCAGCTGGCGCAGAAGCTGGATGGATACACCATCGCTTTGCTTATCAAGATCGCCAAGTACTTCTGAAACAACGTACTCTGCCTTGCCGTCAGCTACTTGAATCGTAGCGTCTGGGAAGAAAGGATTTAGAGTTAGAAATTCAAATGTTACAGATTCGACACCATCTGGCGTGAATACAGTGAATTTTTCCACTTTATCCGTTTCTTGTAGACCTACTTCGGAAATGAAGTCATCTACATTGAATTCCATTGAATCTTCATCTGGAGTAACGACATACTCTTTTCCAGCAATCGTCACGACAAAATCATAAATTGAAGTATCAGCAAACGACGCCTTAGGCGCGAGCACTGATAGCAACATCACAAAACCAAGAAATAAGACCGATAGTTTTTTGCTCAAAATTTCCCCTCCTATGTATCTGTTATTTTCTCAGGAGCAGGATGGATCCTGTTCCAGAAAGTGGTATGCATGATTTATTTTACAAAATTCGTCTTAATTATACAATATCAATCTAGTAAACTTTACACATAGATATAAAGTTAATTATTGGGAAATCTTATCAACTTTTTTCCTAATAGAATCGTCTAAAGCTTAAAAAGACGACGGAGGTGAAGGAATGCGAAGAGATCAAGTGATTGAGGAACTGATGGATGAGTATGGAACGAAGGTTCTTCACCTTGCCTATTCATACGTGCGGAACCGGCAGACGGCGGAAGATCTGGCACAGGAAATCTTCCTTAAATGCTTTCAGAAATACGAGACTTTTGAGGGTGAAGCGCAATTGCAAACCTGGCTATACCGGGTGGCCTCGAATCATTGCAAGGATTATTTGAAAAGCTGGCACCATCGGAAGGTTCTTGTCACCGGCTATATCTCGTCCAAACTCGGCGGCCAGGAAGCTGGGCCGGAAAAACAATTGATCCAGAATGCGGAGAACCAGGAGCTTGTAGATGCGATGTTCAAGCTGCCGTTAAAATATCGCGAAATTATCTTTTTATATTTTTACCAGGAGTGTTCATTGAAGGAAGTAGCCGCAATCTGTGACTTGAACATTAATACAGTCAAGTCAAGACTTACACGTGCCAAAGAATTATTGAAAGCCATTTTACAAGAAAGGGGTGTGGACTATGGAAGAACAGCTGAAGAAACTGAAATCAGGTCTGAAGGATGAGCTTGATGGTTTTGAGTTTGACGCGGGAATGAAGCGGAATGTATCCAGGCGGTTTGCGGAGAGCGGGAAGCCCAGAGGTTATCTTTTTCGAAGAATGATACCGGCGGGATTGAGTTTAGCCTTTTTGGCTGTTTTTAGCTTGGGGATGTATTGGGTGATTGAAAAGTATTATACAGAGAACCACGCAAATACACCGCCGGCCAAAGAAGAGTCGCCAGTCGCTGAAACACCGGATGACGACAAGCCCGAGTTGATTGTACCGCCGTATGTGCCAGATGGGTATGCCTTTAAGCATACTCACACAGATGGAGATGTTTATGAACATATGTATATGAATGAACAGAATGAAGCAGAGTATTTTGCCTATATCATGCGAGAAGAAAAACCCGATTACCCTGTTCCTGACATCGCTGTTGATTTGGCAGATGGCCTGGTTGGCAAGATCAACAAAATTTCAGACGAACATCTTTTCTTAACCTGGCAGGATGAAGGTATGTATCAAATTGTTGAGCGTAAAGGCAGTCTGACCGTAGGCGAATTCAACAAGATTGCCGATGCGATTTTAAAAGCAAAGGGATACGAGCCGACGTTTGATTTACTCAGATTAAATATGGAGCCAGTGGTTGCTTTCGATGAGAAAACTGCTGTGGAAATGCTCACAAGGTACGATTATATTTGGAAGTCCGTTTATCAGGAGGCAGATACCCGGCCTGGCGGGAAGTTCCCCGACTTGAAAACAAAAGAAGAATTCTACCAGCTCTTCCTAGACTTTATATCTTATGAATTGGTGGAAAAAACCTTTAAATTTCGATTGGGTGAAAAAGAAGATGGAATTTATATTATCCCAATAGATCCAGTACCTAGCTTTTGGCCAGAGACGAAGTATAATCTAGCGCACATTTCAGAAGATGAATATCAGCTGACCCAGATACAGGAAACCAAGAACAAAGCACCCGAAACCTTGGTTGTCACCTATAAGAAAACAGAAGGTATATGGAAGATAGAGTCAATCACAACAAAGACCGATTAACAACCTGGCGAATATACAGCTACCAACACAAAAGGCGAAGGCCCTCCCTGGCGGGAGGGCCTTCGCCTCTATATTCGACAAATTTCGGGTGGTGACAGGCACCTGTCGAACTATACGATTCCCGAATCTCGTTTGACTCTTCTCAGCATTGATTCCCATATCCTTGAGCTGACCGAGATGATGATTAGTGTCCATATGATACGGAATGCAAATTTAAGAGTTTCATGATCAATAAACGCTGCAAGCCAGTTTCCTGCATAGTAGATGGTCGATGTGGAGATCAACAATAAAACAACAAATATAATGACTACTATTACTTTATGTTTCAAATTTATTTTTTTAATAAGTTCCTTATTCCTCACCAATATAAATAAGAGCAAAGAAAAGAACAAAAATGCCGCAAACCCAAGTGCACCCACCAAACAATCCCTGCCTTCAAAATAAATAATCTATCTGCAATCAATCTAGTATTCTCCGTTTCTCCGCCAATTCCTTCCAAGCAGGGATAGGCTCATCAAATAAACTGCTTCGACAAAATTCGGGTGGTGACAGGCACCTGTCGGATGAAATTCAGGTGGTGACAAGCACCTGTCGATGGCAGCAAAAAAGGAACGCTACGTAACGTTCCTCCTCTTTGTTTATTGCAGTTCTGGTTGTGTTCGACAAATTTCGGGTGGTGACAGGCACCTGCCGAAACCTATTTAAAGAACCCGACCATGATTTGCTTGAAGATGTTGCGTTTGCCTTCTTCTTTGAAGGTTTTTTTCTTTAATGAGTCGGTGTTGAGTTTGCTGAAGAATGGGTTGTCTGGCTGTTGTACGTTTTCTGGTTTTTGGACGATTAGTTCGCCTGGTTTGGCGCCTTTTTTGAGTTGTGTTTTGCCGCTTAGCTGCAGGCCTTTGCTGATTTTGCGCTTTTCGACGATGCCTTTTTCATTCAGGACGTAAATATAGCTGTTCTTCTTGCCCTTTTCGATGGCTTTCTCTGGAACTGTTGTTGCGTTTAGCACCTGATCTGTGATGACGCTGACATCGACATGCGAGCCTTTTAGAATTTGTTGTTCGGTTTCTTCACTAAGCGTGATTTCGAAGGGATAGTGGCTCTCTGCATCCACAGATGGATCTGCTTCAGGATAGTCGGCAATCTTGGTCAATGTCCCCTCGACCTTCCCCTTGAGCAGGTCGGATTGCACGTATACCTCCATGCCTTCTTCTACAGCCTTCAAGTCACGCTCACTGAACTTGCCTTCTACCTTTGGCTTGTCCGAAATAATGGTGACAATCGGATTCTTCAATTCGTAGTTGACCTGTTTCACGGTGCCTGAGACTTCACTGTTCTTGCCAAGCTCATCGGTGCCTTCATAAGAATCAATTAAATCCTCATATTTCTCGATCTCCGCTTCGACCCGGCCCTTTTCGCGCTGCTTGTCATAGATTTCTTTTTCAAGCGAGAGATTCATCAGTTCATTTGAATCATCCCTTGTGCTGGAGCCGTCCCCAAAGACCGGGGTGCTGGCCGATGATGTCGACGCCGAGACACTCTGCAGATAGTTCAGCTGCTTGATTTGGTCATCGATCAAATTCGCTTCGGTGACAAGCTGGCTTTTTTCCGCCTTCAGCCTTGCCAGGTCCTCATCGATGTTATTGGAAGAGTATTCGTACAGTGGCGTCCCACTGTCGATCTTATCGCCTTCTTTTACCAGGAAGCCCTTAAAGTCGCCATCTTCGTCATTATAGTAAACCTGATGCTCTTCCTCAGGAGTGACGACACCAGATGCATGAAGCGTCTCAGTAAGGTTGTCCTTCCCGACGGCAGCCCATTTATTGATATAGGATGAGCGCAGCGCTTTGCTGTCATCCTTCAAAGCCAAATATAGATTTCCGGACACAAAAATAGTGCCGGCGGATAGTAGAATCGCTGTCTTTTTCTTCAACTGGTGCACCTCCCTTATAGAATCTTATCGAATTGGATGAATGAAACGAGTGCCGCAAACAGCCAGATGATGAGGTTGATGCCAATAACCATCAGCAGGACGATCTTCGGGTTTTTACCTGTCAGCATTTTCAAATACTTGTATTCTATGAAAATAGCCCATACTTTAAAAATCGATATAGAAGCAAGGAAATAAATGATGAAGTCATTTCCGGTTATGTATTGCGCAATCGTGCCAAGTGCGAACGGCGAGGATACCTGAGTCAGGCCAAGTGAAAGCGCAAGCGGGATCCCGATTATCTTTTCAAAAAGAAAGGTTGGCAGCACGAAAAATTGGACTGTCAGCAGCTTCTTCAGGTCCACATCTGACAGCGTCCAGAAGAATAATGCCGGCAGGAAGATCATGATAGCGCCGAAAACGATGCCAAGGATTGTCTGGCCAGCCATGAACAGAAGCTTTTGCATCTCGTATTCTTCCCGGGAAATCGATGTCAGTTTTTTTGACAGATATTCAGAGCCAATCCCGAAATAGGCGTTGATCCCGAATACCAGGCCGCTTAGCAGGATGAGCAGGAATGTATTTTTCCAGACACCGGGAACATGCTCGGAATCCCTTAATTTGTATGTGAAATATTTATAATTAAACAAGCCGCGAAACACTTCTACTCGGTTATTCATCGTTTGTCCCCCAGGTTAGTCTTTGTATTTTCTATTCTATATGAAAAATTCCAATTATTAAAATAATATCAGGATGACATCTACTCTTTGGACGAACATTACTGTCGCATTGTTTCACCAATTTGCAAAAACCCACATCACCTCTCCTCTAATGGCTCATTTTTGGTTATAATAGAAGAATATGTTTTTTTCGAATGGATTAAAAGTTACTTATGACACGATTTTAGCATTGCCTATCCAATAGGCTTGTCGAATTCTGACAGGATTTTGCAAAAAGTGAAGAATTGATGCTGCATGAACGGGGGAATCGCTGTGGCTGTCATACCTGATAACCAGGCACCGATTTTTAAAGAAGCTGCTGAAAAATTGAATAGGATGCTCAAATCGGAGGTCGAGGAGGACGCGCGTCTTGTTCAAAAAGGGCTGATGCTTTATCGCCAGGGAACGGTCCACCATCTGAAGTATATGGTGAAGTCGATCTGGGCGACAGTCCAGGACGTAACACCGGTTCGTGTGTACATAAATGTGTCAGATCCTGAAGAGAGCAGCTGCACCTGCCCTGCTAATTCCTTTTGCCGACACCGTCTGGCTGCGTTTTTTCAGGCATACAGCGATGTGGCGAGTGTTTCTGATTGGGTCGAAGCCTGGCGCAAGCCTGCCAAGGAACAGCTGAACGCCGAAAAGTGGGGACTGCAGCGTGCGAAGGATCTTGTTAAAAAAAATACTCGGACGGGACATGATTATGATAGCTGGGCCGATTCCTTCCGTGAGAGCTTCGAGGAGATCGTCAAGGGCCAGGGCGAACCTAAAGCCTATGTTCTGCCCGGATTGTTCCGTTCCTATATTCGCCGAGTTGAGGTTTCTGCACCGCTGGAGGCTGTTTGGAAAAACCTTTATATGATTGCAGCTTGTGTCCATTCCTTCAATTTGCTCACTGAACTGGCCGGCGAAATGGGGCACGATGATATGCCGACAATGGACCGCTACTATCGGCCCCTGTTCGAGGACCTGTTTAATGACGCCGAGGAATACATCGAGCGCCTCGCCTATGGGACAATGCCGTTTTCGTTTGATACGTTTTTGGAACAGCTAAAGGACGATACGATCGGATTGACGGTGCCTGATGCATCTGTTGGCTATGATCGGATAGATTTGTATCGGCTGTTATGGGAAAAACTTTTTAAAAATGGGAGCTGGCGTGATGCCGAACGGGCTCGTCTGGAGGCGTTTGGCGATGATAAGCGGGATCTGGTCGAGGAAATCGCATTGATTCATCAGCTTGTTTTAGCGAAGCAGGACGGAGAAGCGTTGAAGCGATTTACTTCTCTTTCCATCGGTTCGCTTCCATATATGTTTTACTGGCTCGACGGCTTCCGCGTGCAGCGCGAGTGGAACCGGATGGGACCTTTCATCGAATACCTAGTCCAGCAGCTGCGGAATTACCTGAAGCACCTAAGTGATTATTATGCTTGTAAAAAGTTCACCCGCTACGCCTTGAAGCTTGTCGGCACGTATACACGTGAAATCGGCCGCGGCGAGCTGTATGACCGGGCGCTGGCACAGGCCATGCCCTACAGCTTTTACGAATATGAAGATTCCTTATTTGAAAAACAGCAATACGAACAATGGGGCGAATTGCAGTCCTACTTCGGCTTTGAATATAATTCGATTTCAAGCGAGCGGATTAAAGTTTTACAGAAAGAAGCTCCTGAAGTTCTGATTCCGCTGTATCACCAGATGATCGGCGATTTAGTTGAAATGAAAAACCGCAGCAGCTACAAGCAGGCCGCACGCTTGCTCAAAAAGTTGCGGACGGTTTATAAAAAGCTGAAGCGCGTGCCAGAATGGGAAGAGTTTTTCGGAAAACTGCTCGTGAGGACGAAACGATTGAGGGCTTTCCATGAAGAATGTACAAGGAACAAGTTGATTGAGGTGGAGGAAGCATAGGGACTTAGTTTTTGCTCCTTTACGAAGGAAGCGTATGGTGCGTCCCCGTTTTCCTAGTTTAATGTGAGAAAGAGACAGGAGAACCGTCCCCATGTCTCGCCAAGGAGGTGCTTTTGATGCTTGAGATTAAGCAGTTTCATATAGATGTGATGCCTGTTGCTGGCGGGCGGTATTTTTTGAGTGCTGAGGATTTTGATGGTTTTGACCTTAAGACCTCTGAATGGAAGAAGCTGCTCTTTTTCCGCCATAAGGAAAGTTATTATGGGACGATGCTGGAGGCTGACAAATGGGGTTCTGCCGAGGGTGTGACCTTGAGCGCCTGGCAGCTGGTGACGCTGTTTGGCGAGGAGAGCTTCAACCGTCTTGTCGAGTGGGAATGGGATGACCTTGGCGATATCTGCCTGTCGACTGCCCACGCGATTTATGATGCGATCCTTGCAAAGGAATGGCATCCTGATTTTACCCAGCTTGATGGCGAGGATTTTCGCTGGAAGCTGCCGGTGAGCGTGCTCGACGAGTTCCATGAGCCATTCTGGGAGGAAACGTTGAAGATCAATGATGAGAAGCTGCCGGTACGTGATTTCGTAGCGGATCTGTTCCATCATAGTCTGGAGTCCTACTTCCATGAAAATGAGACGATGAAGTATCTGCTCGGCGACAAGCTTGATGTCCTGAGGAAAAAGCAGCTGTCAGCTTCGCAACTGGCTGCTTATTTCGACGAAGACCGCTGGCTTGAGTGGATTGGCCTGAAGGAAAATCCCGCACCATTTTCGATTGGAATGCGCCTCGAGGAGCCAATGGATGACCTTGGTGACTGGAAGCTTGGGTTATTTTTGCGCGGAAAAGAAGAGCCTATGCTGATTGAAGCCCGCGATTATGAAAGCTATCCTGCCGGCTGGGATTTATATAGCGATAAAGTTGAGGATGAAGAAAAGCGACTTGCTTCGATTTTTCCATGGATTGAGGAAGATGGCCGCCTGAAGTCGACTCTCTCCGAGGACGAAGCGTGGATGTTCTTGACCGAAGCGAGCGAAACGCTGATTGCGCTCGGCATCGAAATCCTCCTCCCGTCATGGTGGGAAGCGATCAAGAACGCGAACCTCAAGGTAAAGGCGCGTTTGAAGGGCCAGACTGGCTACCGCCGCTCATTTGTCGGCTTGAATGCGATGCTCGATTATGACTGGCGTTTCTCTATGAACGGTGTTGACCTGAGCGAGGATGATTTCCAGCGCCTTGTGAATGAGAAGCGCAGGCTTGTTTATTTGAAAGGCCGCTGGATCAAGCTTGATCATGGCTTCATTCGCCAAATCCAGGACTTGATGAAAAAAGCCGACAAAGAAGGACTCCACATCCGCGATTTGCTGCAGCAGGAGCTTTCGGATGAGGAAGAAGACGGTGAAGGTCTCGAGGACCCAAGGGCATTCGCTAAAATCCAGATCGAGCTTAATCGCCACTGGAAGCAGATGATGAAGCAGCTATCGGAAACGAAGGAAATCCCGGATATGCCGGTGCCTGCAGGCTTGCATGGCGAGCTGCGTCCGTACCAGAAGCTTGGGATGAACTGGCTGCTGTTCCTGAGGAAGTATGGATTCGGCGCCTTGCTTGCCGATGACATGGGTCTTGGGAAAACAATTCAGCTGATTTCCTATATCCTTTCGGTAAAAGAGCAGGAAAGCGACGATCATCCGGCGTTGATCATCTGCCCGACTTCTGTTCTCGGAAACTGGCAGAAAGAGATCGAGCGCTTCGCTCCTGATTTGCGCGTCCATCTTCATTATGGGCCGAACCGCCTGAAGGGCAGTTCTTTTGCCGAAGAAGCAACAGGCTCGGATATCGTGTTGACATCTTATGGACTTACACACCTCGATTTCGAAGATCTTGAAAGCATTGAATGGAGCAGCATCGCGATTGACGAGGCGCAAAATATCAAGAATGCCGATACGAAGCAGTCGCGTGCGGTAAGGAAGCTGAAGGGCAAGCATCATATCGCCCTGACCGGGACGCCGATGGAAAACCGCCTGTCTGAGCTGTGGTCGATTTTTGATTTCACGAATCGTGGCTACCTTGGCAGCGCCGGACAGTTCCAGAAGCAATTCATCCTGCCGATTGAAAAAGAAGACAAAAAGGAAAAAATCAGCCAGCTTCAATCACTGATCAAGCCGTTCTTGTTGAGACGGACGAAGAAGGATGAAGATGTGGCGCTGAACCTGCCTGACAAGGTTGAGCAAAAGGAATACTGCCCTCTGTCTGTGGAGCAGGCGTCATTATATGAGCAGCTTGTAAAAGATACCTTTGCCCAGATCGAAACACTGTCGAGCTTTGAGCGCAAAGGCTTGATTTTACAGATGTTGAGCAGATTGAAGCAGCTGTGCAACCATCCTGCTCTATATTTGAAAGAGGAAAATCCGAAGCAACTGATCGACCGGTCCGCGAAGATGGAGAAAATGATCGAGCTGGTGAGCGCTGTCCTCGACCAGGAAGAAAGCTGCATCATTTTCACCCAGTACATCGGAATGGGCGAAATGATACAGGCCGCGCTGAAAAAGAAGTTCGGCATTGATGTTCCGTTCCTGAACGGCAGCCTGCCGAAGACAAAGCGTGATGAATTGATCACAAAATTCCAGAACCGCGAATTCCCTGTGTTCCTGCTGTCGCTGAAGGCTGGCGGAACCGGCCTCAACCTTACCGCGGCAAACCATGTGGTCCACTACGACCGCTGGTGGAATCCCGCTGTTGAAAACCAGGCAACAGACCGCGCCTACCGCATCGGGCAAAGCCGCTTCGTGCACGTGCACAAGCTGATCAGCACCGGCACGCTCGAAGAGAAAATCGATGCCATGCTCGAGAAAAAGCAATCGCTGAACGACCAGATCATTCAGAGCGACAGCTGGATCACCGAGCTTTCAACTGATGAATTGCATGAATTGGTGTTTTTGTCATAAGCCGAAGGAGCGAGGGGCCGGACCCTTTGCTCCTTTTGTTTAGCGAAACGAAGGATGCATAGGGTGAGTCCTCATTTAAAGGTTAATGTCTCTTTTCTTTAACTCCGCTTTCAGAGTTTCTATTCTATCAGTCACTACCTTCAAAAATATTAATCCAGAAACACTAAATATTATCGCACTAAAAAAATTCCCCATATTAGCAATTATTGATCCGAACATAATCCCAAGGCATAAAGATGGTGTTAGTTTCCAAGATAAGATTTTATTCAGCATTAGCTTTTCCCCCAATTTGGCTATAATGCAGTTTCGACTACTAATTGATTCCCTTTACAATATACTCCATAATTTTACAATTACCTGTAAATCGATTGAAAAAAATCTTGTTTATTTCCTTGAAGAAGCAAAGGGACGTACCCTGTGCTTCTTTCGTTTAGAAAAACAAAGGAAGCGCTGGGCTGGGTACTCATTAATTTATTGATGTCACAGTGTTTGAAAAATAAACGGACAAACTCCGCTTAAATTGGAAACGACCCTTATTTTTTTAAAAAATAAGGGTCGTTTTTCCGTTTATTTCATCCCAATCGATGAATTTCGTGCTATTTATAGACGTTAACCGGAATCTCTCCGCTTATATCGGCTTAAAAAGGGTTCTCCATGTACAATAGCCGGAAGTTCTCCCCTTAATAACAGCTTCAAAAGGTCCTCCACATACAATAGACGGAGTCTCTCCGCTTAAGAATTCACACATCTACACGAAAATCACCAGTGGATGAAAAAAGTTCCTTATTTTAAATTAAAATGATACACAAATTGTTTGCGGCCTGATGGCGTACTAAATTCCATATTGCCTGTATAGTATCCCGGGGTATCGGGAAGAACGACAGTACTTATGATTTGGTCTTCTGATACCAGATCCATGATTTTTACATCACCAGGTCCAAGGCTGGCACCATCCTTTGTAAATCCGCCGTTGGATGTCCTCCGTACACCGTTTGCAGGCCCATTTTTGTCATCCAATTCGCCGGATGGCTTCTGGCTTTTGACCGTCAGCGTTTTACCTGATTCGAAGGTATCGGCCTCTTTTCCAGCGAGCGCTTCTTCCATTGTTACGGTTTCACAAGAACTCGGTTCTACCACAGACGGTTCTTTTTCGCGACCCTCTCTGGTATCCTCTTTGCACTGTCCGTATTCATACAATTCCAATTGCAAATCATCATAAAGCACTGTAGGGATATGGTTGAGGTACTGCATATCCAACTCTTTTTCCTTTGCAACAATCACCTGCTTGTAACCTGCCAACGACAATAGCACCACCAGAACTCCTAAAAAGCTGAACAAAATCTTTTTATTCATCATAACCCTCCAGATAAAATAGTTCTTTAGCATAGATATTCTCCATTTATTTACATATCACCTTTTAAACGCAGAAAAAAACCTTGTTCAATGAATGAACAAGGTTGAAGCAACTCTCTAATATAGCCATACTCCACTAGAGTTGAAGTAGTAGCGTTTATTTCCAATCGTATTCCAGCCGGTTACCATCGCACCGCCGCTGTTGAAGTAGTACCACTTGCCTCCGATTTTCTGCCAGCCAGTTTGCATGATGGCACTGGTGTTGAAATAGTACCATTTACCGCTTAACTTTGCCCAGCCAATTTGGCCTGCGCCGCCGGAATTGAAGTAGTACCACTTTTGATTGATTTTTTGCCAGCCGGTCAGCATCGCGCCGCTGCTGTTGAAATAATACCACTTGCCTCCCAGAGCACCGAGACCTGTTTGCATCGCCCCGCTCGAAGGGAAGTAGTACCACTTGCCTCCATAGCTGAGCCAGCCGACACGCATTGTACCATCTGAGTTCAGGTAATACCAGGTACTGCCTAGCTGCTTCCAGCCAACTTTCATCTTGCCATCTGCTTCGAGGTAGTACCATTTTTTATTCCATTTCAGCCAGCCAGTCTTCAGGCTGCCTGTCGCTGGATCGTAGTAATACCAGAATCCATCTGCAGCCTTATACCAGCCGCTTGGAGCTTTCCAGGATACCGGCACTACAACTTCCTCGCTATAGTGCCCTTCGTCATTATTGGCCAGGAATGACACCAAGGTCCCTTCTTTTAGCGGTGAGATCTTCAATTCAAAGTATCCATTTCCATCTGCCTGCACCACGTGGAGTACACCATCGATTTCAATGTTCACGAACACATTTGGAGCTGTTTTTCCTTTTAAAATGTTGCTAAGCGTATTGATAGGCTCGACCGTTAACGGAAGCGGATCTGGCAAGTCAATGACGTTCACCTTAACACTGCCAGAGTTCCCTGCTTTATCAGTCGCCCTAATGACCAGCTCGGTACCGCCAGGCTGAACAGGAATAGAAATCGTGAATGTTCCGTCAGCAAGCGCTGTACCCGATCCGATGACTGTATCATTTTTCAAAATTTCTACAAAAGCTCCTGGCTCCGCGAAACCTTTAACCTCTGATGACTTCTCGTTGACATATTCCCACCTGTTGATATCTACATAAGGGGCTGTCACGTCTTTTACCGTAATGATCAACGGCTCGCTGACATTCCCGGCAAGATCTTCAGCGACTATTTTGATGACTGAATCACCCTTGAATCGATTACTAAATGTTATTGAAAAGTTGCCAGTACTGTCTGCAAACGCAGAAAAAATCACTTGATCATCCTGCAGTAATTTTACCTTCGAATGAGGTTCTGCCGTTCCCTGCAAAGATGTCGATTGGTCCGTCAGTTCACCCGATGTGACCACCGGTCTGGCAGGCGCCTGCTCATCCACGACAGTCACCTTTGTAATTCCACTTAGGTTGCCAGCTGTATCGATCGCCTGGACTTCAATGACTGTTCCCGCTTTCTGCGGATTTATCTCTACGGAAAAATAACCATTATGATCGGCAGTCGTCCGTTTTTCAGCACCAGCTACTTTTACAATCACAGTCGCGCCTGCCTCGGTACTGCCTTCCACCTTCGTTGCCTGATCATTCACCTTATTGACCTGCGGCGGTTCCGGTGCAGACGTATCGCTCACCGTAAGGGTTGTCTCCGGACTGATCCTGCCATAGCTGTCAACAGAAGTGACCGTCAGCACCCTTCCGCCATTCTGAGGGGGAATACTAACAGAGAAAGCTCCCTCTGTGTTCGACTGCCCTTCCCCAATCAACACGTCCTCCTTTAAAACTTTCACAGTGGAATCGCCATCTGTCAGACCGGTTACAATTGTTTCCCCATCACCGACTTGATGGACTGCCGGTGCTTCAAGATTGCCGAATGGCAGCCCGTTATTAATAGGTTTATAGGCAATCGGGCTGAAACCGAGGATGGCTGATGAAAGCCGGTCGTCCCTCGCTCCGTCAAGGATTCTCCGCTTCATCTGCGCCGTATCGGTTGTGCTCCAGTAATTATTAGCTCCGTTGTATATAAGCCCCCTGCCCTTTTCCACTTCTACAAAAAAGGTTGGAAAGCCGAAGAAGTTATTCTCCGAGATTGTGATATTAGGAGTTTTACAGTTAGGATCGCTGCAAGACATCCGAATTGACGGATAATAGTCTTCTTTATTAAAGAAAGTATTCCGCTGGACCAGTATATTCGCTAATCCATTATTCAGGTCAAGCCAGGCATTGTCCTGAAAAAGGTTATTTTCAATTAGAATGCTCGTAGTAGGCGAGCCGATCGAAATGTCCCCACCTGAAAACTCATTGTTGCGGAGGATGACTTCCCGGTACATCGAGGTAATGAGAAAGCCTCTGTTCGTCCTGCTGATAATCGCATGTTCAATATTGATAGAACTGCCTGTGAAATCGAAGCCTTTTAGCAGAACATCCTTAATGATGACTTTCTCATCGGACGTACCCTTAACATTCAATTTGCCTTTTACATCAATCCAGGAAGGACTCCCAGAATTGATGATTTCTACACCAGGCTCAACCGTCAACGTCACTCCAGGATCAATCGTAATGATTCCAACTCTGTAAGGAGAACCCTCCTTTGTCCAGGTCGTATCAGCCGTGATATTACCCGGGACTGTCTCAGCACTGACCTGTTGCAATCCCAAAAACAAGACAACCAAAAACCCAACACCCGCAAAAAACTTCTTCACATACACTTTCCTCTCTCGTTAAAATGCAAACCATCTCCCAAGATTATATACGATTATAATAAAATGTAATATAAACCAAAATATGGATTTATTATCTATTTTAAACTTACAGATTACTCTTTTTAAAAAAATCCTTTGGACGCAAAAAGACCGGCTTAATCAGCCGGCATCAAAATTTGAGGGTTTATTGGAGATCAGTTTATTGAATTTCTCTCTCAAAGGTCCTGTGTGAGGGTTTTCGAGGAAAATTCGTTAGTGTTGAATTCTATTCTCTTTACAAAAATCACTTACTTCCTGACATATTCTTTTCTGCTGGAATTTGGTCTTGGCGGCTCGGCTATGAAGGAGTAGACGCGGTTAATCTGCAGTTCTTTGGAGGCGATTTCGAGCTGGCGGACACGCTTGGTGAGTTCGTCGACCTTCTCATTGCTTTTTCCAACCATTTTAATCAAGCTGACAAGCAGCTTTTCAATTGAATCGGTTTCGCTATACAAATGGAAGCTCCTCCCTTTGTATCGGAACAGGCTGTGGCTGCATGGGCGCCTGCGATGTCTGCTGAGTTTCCCGCGTACCTGCCGGCTTCGAACTTAAAAATCGCACTCCCTCAGCAACTACTTCTGTCACATAAACACGTTTGCCTTCCTGGTTATCGTAATTACGGGTCTGGATTCGTCCGGTCACCCCGAGCACTGCACCTTTTTTACAGTAATTTGCCGTGTTTTCTGCCGTTTTGCCCCAAAGGATGCAATGGACAAAATCAGCCTCGATTTCACCGCTGGCGTTCTTATAATGCCGGTTCACCGCAAGCGTAATATTCGACACCGCTTTGCCGTCAGGGGTGAACCTGAGTTCCGGATCTTTCGTCAGCCGACCTACTAGCGTAACTTGATTGATCACCTTTTCATCTCCTTTCTCCTTGATACCCCGATGATAATCCTTTTTAGACCTGTGGTAAAATGTCGAAAATCGTGTTTTTGTCTGCAAAAACTGCATCACAGTAACAGTTTTATCCTTAATAATTGAGTTTTCCACACACCTGATACCCTCAAAAATGAATTTTAGCAATTCAGAAATTTTTCTTTCGACAAATGGGCTTTTTTTCGTTTTCGAATCATACTGTGTTATAATTTGGACAAGAATTACGGGAGGTGGTTGACATGAAGACGTTTAAGTTGATTTCAATGCAGCTTGCTGATGATGATGCTTTAGTGGATATCGAAATGGAAGACGGCCTGATTATCAATAAAGAGGATGAAAAAGGGACCTGGCTCGTCGAGGTTTTTGCCGATCATAAATACATCCCTTATTTCCAGGATGCATGCGACAACGACAAAGAAATCATCGTCCAAGTCGTCATCACCAAACGAGAGAACGACCCGGCAGCATTTTTGACCAAAGTATGCTGTGTGAAGAAGCTAAGTACGCATGCCAGCATTCTTTTAACCGGAAAGCTCACCAAACCGAAGAGCGATTATCCGGAAAAATTGCTGGAGTATCTGCTTGATAAAGGATTTAAAGGCGAAGAACTGCTTGCAGAATTCAAGGAAAAAATCATCACAAGGCCGCAAATTTTGCAGCCGAAAAAAGTGTAATGAAACTCCCGCTGATTAGCTGGAGTTTTTTTGTTGGCAAAAACGCAAAAAGAATGGGCAGGAATTTGCACACCTGCCCTTTTTGCATTATTGATCGTTGTTGTCCTCGTCGTTCATATCAAGCTTGTCCTCAACAGCATCTTCGCCTGGCTCGTTGTTGTCTTCCATCATGTCGCCATCGTTGTCAGTGTTGATGTCGTTGTTTTCGTCATTGTTGTCATCGATCATGCCGTCATCATCGACATTGCCGTTGTCATCTGCCGGATTCTCGATATCCACATCATCATCCGGAGGAGGATCCTGGTCATTCGCACATCCAGCAAGGAACATAGCCGATAGCAATGAGCCACCGATTAACATTAATAGCTTTTTCTTCATGAGTAAAAGCCCCTTTCATTAATAGGTATTTTTAAGACCTTTTGCACGGGTCTGCAGTTAGATTGCCCACCAATGAAAAAAACTTGCATTATTTTGTAAAAAAATTGCATTGATAAATAATTTTTCTTGTTTGTGTGTAAAGCAGCCTTCCATACAAAAGGGGATGCACTACCTGAAAAGTCTTGTTTATTACGAAAATGGCGGAACTTGGATTATAAAAGCCTAATTCTTTTACACTTAAAGCGAAAAAACTATAAATTGCATGAGGAATACTCCTCCAAAAGAGCTAATATCCTTGCTGGAAAAATTATTCTCTTAGTAAAGTGTGATAATTGCACCGTTCTCCAGCCTAATTGCACGAAAACCAGGAATAATTGCACAATTATTGCCAATAATTGCACCGAAAAAAACCATAATTGCACCTTCTACCTAATTATGTAAAAAAAGAACCCAACCAATGAAATTGGGTTCACTGCAACATTTATTTTATCGCAAATGTAATTTCCGCTTCACAAGCCAATTCGCCATCAACTGTAGCGACCGCTTTTCCTTTTCCAATCGGGCCGCGCAGCTTGATCATCTCTACTTCCAGCCTGAGCTGGTCGCCTGGTTTTACCTGTCTCTTAAAACGGCAATTGTCGATACCAGCGAAAAAGCCGATTTTGCCGCGGTTTTCTTCAAGCTTCAAAACGGCAACTGCTCCAACCTGAGCTAGAGCCTCAACAATCAGCACTCCAGGCATGACCGGGTAATCTGGGAAATGTCCGTTGAAGAACTCCTCATTAGCAGTCACATTTTTAATGCCGACTGCCCTTTTTCCCTCTTCGATTTCAATAATTTTATCAACTAGCAGAAATGGATAGCGGTGCGGGATGATTTCTTTGATTTGAGTGATGTCCATCATAATTTAGTACCTCCTACTAATACTTACTAACCATTGTACTAAAAAACCCAACTAAAAAGGAAGGGAAACCTCCCTTCCTTCAAAAAATTATTCTCTATTTACCAAATCAATAATATGAGTCCAGGTTGACTTCTCAAAAACATCCTTCGCTTTGCCGCTTCCCATTACACCGTAGCCGAACATGGCGCCAAGCGTAATGCTTGCTGCGAAAAGAACGAGCACAATAATAATCCGAAGCCAGATCGGAATAAGGCGAACCCGGATTCTTTTCTTTTTCTCGCGTGTTTGCTTCTTCTCTTTTTTCACTTCTTCACGCGTTAATGCTTCTTGATTATTCTTGTTCAAAGCCATATTGATTGTTCTTCCCCTCTTAACGGATTCCATTCACTAGTCCGAGCATCTGATCAGCCAGTGTAATCGATTTCGAGTGGAACTGATAGCTCCTCTGTACATTGATTAAATCCGTCATTTCTTTGCTCATTTCTACATTCGATTGCTCCAGGACACGCTGCTCGATCGATACACGATCGCGCAATTGGCCAGTCAGATTAGTAAGGATGTCTCCTTCGTCTACTCCAAGTTCAGCCAGGTTGTCTGGCAATCCAAGCAGATTCCCGCCTTTTTGCTCCAAAAATTGCGGCTTCTCAGCCAATACTACACCAAGATTGTATTCTTGGCTTGTCCCATCATACATTTCAGCCTTAAAACCGCCCGTTTCGTTAATCCTGAAATTTTTCACATTGCCTGCGATTGTAATTGGCTGGTTATTCTCATCTAGTATCGCATGCCCGTCGCTATTGACAAGCATTGACTCATTATCAGACAGCGGTGACAAATAGAGTGCACCATTGCGTGTCAAACGCATCGCTGAACTTCCGTCTTCATTCTGGACCATCACCCGGTAAAATTGCCCTTCTGCCGTAAATGCCGTATCAAGCTCACGGCCGGTGGACTTCAGGCTGCCCTGTGAAAGAATCAGCTGGATTTGGCCAAGACGCGCACCCGTACCCTGACGGATATTAAATGGTGTCATCCGGTTCTGCGGCTCAAGCGCATTATTCGGCTGATTCCTGTATTCCTGAACAAGCAGATCGGTAAAAGAAGCTTCACGACGCTTGTATCCTGCTGTATCGATATTGGCAAGGTTGTGGCTAATCATGTCCATCTGCTTTTGCAGCTGGGATAATGTATTGGTTGCGGTGATCATTGTTCTGTTCATATTTTATACCTCAATACGCTTCCTGTATAGGTGAGCGATCCCTTTTAAAATTTGATCCAGAATTCTTATTCTTTCGATTTTCCTTCTAAAATTCAACGCAGAATAATTATAGCCTTCCGATTTCGTTCGCAGCCTTATCCATGCTTTTATCATAAGCCTGGAGTATCTTCTGGTTCGCTTCGAATGCCCGGTAGGCTGACATCATGTCGGTCATCGTCCTGCTGATATCGACGTTGGATTGTTCAAGGAACCCCTGCTGAGTCCTGAACTGGACGCCAGCTGTGCCAATAGCAATCGGCAATTCGCCGCCATCTTCCGTACGGAACAGTCCGTCACCTTCTTTAATCAACCGCTTCGGATTATTCGCATAGGCCACCCCAAGAGTTGCCTCCTCGCCATTTTCGCCGATTAGTACCCCGCCTTCATTTACTGTAAAACGGTCGCTCGAGAGCTGGATTTGCTGGCCAGCTGAATTCAAAACATAATGGCCGCTCCCAGTTGTTAAATAACCCTGCGCATCGATCGTGAAATTCCCATTCCTTGTATATCGAACCGTGCCATCTGTGTTGCGCACTGTAAAAAACACCGAGCCATTTTCAGGCATATTTATATCTTGCAAGGCAACATCCGTCTTTCGCCCGGTTTCTCGCAAATCACCCTGGATGAATTTCGGAATCGCTTCTTGCATGTAAACCCCTGTATTGATTGTGCCGATTTCCTTAGCAAACGGCAAATTCAAGCCCTTTTCAGTCGGGATTTGCTGCTTATCAAAGCGTTGAAGCAGCATGTCGGGGAAAGCCCGCATCCCTGCCTGATCCGCTTTATACCCCGGCGTATTGGCATTAGACATATTATTTGTCAGCATTTCCGTCCTGCGCTGCTGTGCAAGCATACCGGAAGCTACAGTGTAAAAACCTTTAAACATACTTCCACCTCTATTGGAAAAATCCCTAACTTCTCAGGAAATTTTTTCACTACTTTCTATTATAAGAAATATATCGGCAAGAAACATTAAAAATTTGCAGGAAAATGTAGGATTTTGGGTTTTATTCCAGAAATATTGGTGAAAAAGCAAAAAAATCTGGAATCCTTCGTATTCACTACCGAAGCAATTCCAGATTTTATTTTTATACGATTCTGCGACGGCCTGCAATCCGGTCGATATTATCAAGCATGATTCCAGTACCTATAGCAACGCAATCCATTGGATTATCAGCGATTAAAACCGGCACCTTTAGTTCTTCCTGCATCAATTGGTCGATTCCGTGAAGCAATGCGCCGCCGCCCGTCAAAATGACGCCGCGGTCAATGATGTCAGCGGACAATTCAGGTGGAGTCTTCTCCAACACTGTTTTTGCCGCCTGAACGATTACAGCGACTGATTCTCTCAATGCTTTTTCTATCTCCTCAGAGCGAACGGAAATTGTGCGCGGAAGTCCGGATACCATATCGCGTCCGCGGATGTCCATTTCCTCACTGCGGCTGCCTGGGAAGACAGTTCCAATCTGAATCTTGATATTTTCAGCTGTTCTCTCACCAATCAACAGCTTGTATTCACGTTTAATGTAATTTAAAATTTCAGCGTCGAACTTGTCGCCGGCCATTTTAATGGACTGTGATGTAACAATATCGCCCATTGACAGGACAGCTACATCAGTCGTTCCGCCACCAATATCCACAACCATGTTCCCGCTAGGCTGGAAGATATCCATGCCAGCGCCGATTGCCGCAACCTTTGGCTCTTCTTCAAGATAGACCTTCTTGCCGCCACTCTTTTCAGCAGCTTCCTTGATTGCCTTTTGCTCAACGCTTGTAATATTCGTCGGGCAGCAAATCAGGATGCGCGGCTTAGAAAGGAAGCCTTTTACATTCAATTTATTGATGAAATGCTTAAGCATAGACTCCGTTACATCGAAATCCGCGATTACTCCATCTTTCAACGGTCGAATCGCTACGATATTGCCAGGTGTACGCCCAACCATTTGGCGCGCCTCTTCCCCAACAGCCAAAACCTTATTCGTATTCTTATCAATCGCCACAACAGACGGTTCATTCAAGACAATTCCACGGCCTTTAACATGGATCAACACATTGGCAGTACCAAGGTCAATCCCGATATCCCTAGCAAACATTTTTCTTTTTTCCTCCTTGACAAATGCGCTGGCTGCGGCTGATTTATCCTCGTTATCTCAGCTGTCGAAACCCCTCATCTATGTAAAATAGATCGCGATGTCCGAGATTACACAGACGCTGCCGCAATCTGCGAACCATATTCTACCCTAATTGTTTATTTTATCACAACAATAGTAAATAAGTAACTTCCAGCAGAAAAATTTGCAACAATTTGTTTAAATTTGTCACATATAAGTTACCAAGCAGATGGGCGTTCCCAATAAAAGAACCCGAGATCTCTCCCGGGCCTTTTTCATCCACCTTATTCTTCCTCAACCTTCACCTTGCGTCTGCGAACTAAAACTGTCGCTGCTGCCGCGATCAGGCCGATGGCACCTGCTAGTGTGCCTCCCAGTAAAGGCTTGTTTTCAACAAACTTTACTAGCGCGCCTTTTTTGACGATTTCAAATGAAATGACTTTGCTTTTCTCATTTCCAGCATCATCATAGGCCGTTACTTTGATTTTGTATGGCTTGATTTCTGCCAGTTTTGTTTTGATCACCTGGTAGCCGTTTTCCTCGATGACATCACCTTTGAACAGCTCACCGTTAATCTCGACTGATTTCAGGGTGTCATTTGGATTATCCAGGCGGATGGTGATTTCTACTGGATCATAGTATTTCTCTTTTTCTTTTACCCCTTCAACAACAACTTTCGGCGCCGTCTTGTCGATGATGAACTCGACGCTCAGCTGTTGGATATTGCCTGCCTTATCCTTTACCTCGAAGAACATGACGTGCTTACCTTCTTCCTTGATGTGATCGCCAGCTTCATATGGCTTTCCGTCAAGCATCATCGCAATGATGTCATAAGCGCTCATATCCTCGATGAGCAGCTGCGGCAGCAGGTCTGTATTGAAGTACTTGTTCGAGATTGGCTCTTTGAACTTGATGACAGGGGACGTTTTGTCGATCGTAAAGACGATTGTCCTTGTTGTCACGTTTTCAGCCAAATCTGTGACTACAGCTTTAAGGATATAATCCTGTTCATACTCAAGCTTTGTTCCATTTTTAAAAGGCTTGCCGTTCAGAGTGACGGATGTTTTGCTGGAGTCTAAATGAATATCTGAATACGTCACTTTTGGCGCGATGTCTTTGTTGAAGAATCCATCGAGCACGCCGGAAATATCAAGCTTCGGTTTTGTTGTATCAAGTGTGAAGCTGATTTCGAGCGATGTTTCATTGCCTGCCTTATCGCGTGCCAGGACCTTGTATGTGTATTTCATTTCCCTGGCAGCAACCGGAACATTACGTCCCAGGTTCGGACCATTGTTCAATGTAGCAGAGACAATCATGTCCTCTGACTCATCAAGCGCAAACTCTGGAGTGAACACTTTATTGATGAACTCACCGTTCTTGATCACCCGGTTTTCGCCTTTGAATTTCGGCGTGATTACCGGTTTAGTCTTGTCGATCGTGAATTTCACCGTGCTGCTGAAGCTGTTGCCCGCCTTGTCAGTCGCCTCCACAAGGATTGAATAATCGCCTTCCTTGCTGAAATTATGACTCAGGGATGCGACGCCATTTCTGACAGCGAAACCGCCAACACCGTAGCCAGCTCCATTCCTTGTAACAGTAATCTTGTTGATATCCAGATTCACGTCCCTGATGGCAACGCTGACCTGTTTATCAACATTATAATAAGCATTATTCTCGACACCTTTAATTTCAATCGCCGGCTTTACCTTGTCGACTGTGAAGGTCATTTTCTTCGTAACAGGGCCATTGCCTGCTTTATCCGTTGCAGTCGCAAGAATTGTGTATAAGCCATCCTGTGTAAAATTGTAGCCCAGCTTCGAAAGCTTGCCAGTGTTTTTCCAAGTGCCGATTTTGAAGTTCGAACCATCTTTTGTTGCTGAGACATCCACATTGTTTGTGGCAAAGTTAAGCTCATCAATAGAAATGGTTACATTTTTACCGGATGGGTTGAATGAGTTATCTTCAACACCATCGATTTTGACTACCGGGTTCGTCTTATCGATAATGAAGGCAATCTGGTCATGTTTCTTTTTATTGCCTGCCTTATCTGTCGTATCCAGGTTGATGACATAGCTGCCTTCTTCCTTGAATGTAAAATTCTTGACTGCAGCCGTTTTCCCTGACAGCACTGGTGCGCCAATGCTGTATGTCTTGCCATTTCGGCTCACATTCAATTTCGTTTGCGATAGGTCAACATTGCGGTCGGAAATCCTGATATTCACCGGTTTGTTTGTCCGGTAGTTATGGTCATCTTCCACGCCGGTGATGCTCAGTTCCGGTTCCACCTGGTCAATCGTGAAAAGAATTTTTTGCTCAGCCGCTTCATTTCCTGCAGCATCCTTCGAGCTTACAGTGATTTCGTAATCGCCGTCCTTCTCGAATTTATATCCCAATTCTGATCGTTTCGCGACATTTTTCCATTCGCCAATGGAGTAGTTCATCTTCACTCCATCCACTTCAACCTTGCGCGTAACTTTCAAATCCACCTTGTTATTCGCAAAATTCCGTTCTTCGACTGCGATATTCACTTCCCGGCTGCCATTGTAGTACTTGCCGTCAGTTACGCCAGTAACCTTGACTTCAGGTTTTACATTATCGACTGTAAAATGAAGCTTCTGTTCTTCTGCTTCATTGCCAGCCTTATCTTTTGCTTTGACGCTGAGTTCGTAATCGCCATCCTCATCGAACTGATGGCTCAGTGCAGAATCTTCCGCGGTATTTTTCCACTCACCGATTGAGTAGGTCTCACCATCTTTTACAACAGCAATATCAACGTCATTGAATTTGAAATTATGCTCTTTAACCTTGATCGTTACACTATTGCCCTTTTGGATAAACGCTCCGTCTGCAATACCTTTTGCTTCGACTACTGGAGCTGTATAGTCAATCGTGAACTTTACAGGTCCCAGTGAGTTTTCAAAGCCGAGGAAATCCGTTGATGTCAGGCTGATTTCATAATCACCCTCTTCGGTGAAGCTCAGCTTGCGGATCGCTTTTCTCAAACCGCCAGGAGTCAAGGATTCATTCCACTTTCCATCCCCGATATTGAAGTCTTCCCCATCCTTCTTAACAACAAGTTCCGTCTTGCTCAGAAGGAAGGTCAAATCCTGGATCGAGATTTCAAGATTTTCAAGCTTTGGATAGTGTCCGTTATGCTCAACGCCGAAAATCTTCAGTTCAGGTTTTGTGTTGTCGATCGTGAATTTGATCTCATCATGCTTTGTTGTATTGCCCGCCTTATCCGTGGACTCGATGTTGACAATATAGTTGCCATCCTCGGTGAACGAGTGCGTGCCTTCCACATCTTTTCCTGTTATGTTCAAGAATTCAGCGTCATTCCTCGTCACATGAATTTTTGTTTGCTCCCAGTCCATATTCGTATCGCTGACGCTGATTTTCAGATCACGTGATTCTTTTGGAGGCCCATCTGTCTGTTCTTCTGTTTTCACGATGTTTTCAACCGTTAACTGTGGAGCTGTTTTATCAATTGTGAAAGTCACAGGTTCAATCGAGTCTGAATGGCCAAGACCATCCGTTGAGCTCAAGCTGATCTCATATTTCCCTTCTTGTGTAAAGGTGTGTTTTACCTGCGCCTTGAACAGGTTTGCAAGTTTTTCAAGTAATCCAATCACATAATTCTCAGTGTCTTTTTTCACTGTCAACGCTGTCTTTGTCAGGTCGAGCGTGATATCAGAGACTTCGATTGTCAAATCCTTGTCAGTGTTGAAATACTTTCCGTTTACATCTTCGGAAAGACTGATTGCAGGCTTCGACTGGTCAATTTTGAAGCGCAGCGATTTTTCCGCAGAGTTTCCTGCCCCATCGGTTGCTGCCAATGTAATCGTATATTCTCCATCCTCTTCCGCTTTAAAAGTTGCCTTCCCTTTATTGAGGGTTACTGGACTTGTTGTTTCTTTTCCAGTGATATCCTTCCTCGTCACCTCAAGACTTGCTGTGCTGTGGTGGACATCCTCAACAGTCGCTGTAATTTCCCTGGCAGCATCATAATCCTGCCCGTCACTCACCCCATCGAGTGTCAGTGTTGGTGACGTCTGGTCAGCAACGAACTTGAAAGGTGTTAGATTGTATTCCTGCCCATTTCTATGGCTTTCCTTCGCCCACACCCGGAATTCGTATTGGCCATCTGCTGGTACTGGATAGCTAAGCGTTGCTTCCCATCCAGACACCGTCATATCCTTTGTTTCAAGTTCCTTTCCGTCTTTAAAAATGGCCACCGTTGCCGTGCCGAGCGAAATTCCGCTTGTCAATTTAAGATCAAGCTGTTTCGCATTTGTCACTTCTTCCCCGGAAAGCTGCTCCCCGCTGTGTAATACCGACAGCACAGGGCCTTTAGTGCGGATTGAAAAAGAGACCTTTTTTTCAGGACTGGCATTGCCTACGCCGTCCTCAGCTTTAACAGATAGGATGTACTCGCCTTCCTGGGAAAAAGAATACGAGTTCTTCGAGGTTTCGGCTGTATTTTTCCAAGCAGGCAGGTTTGTGTAATCCTTTCCATTCCTTGTTGCGGTAACAATAACATCATTGCTTGTAAAATGCTTTTCCGTCACTTCCACATCCACAATAACTTCTTTAGTGGACAGCTCGCCGTCAGTGATTCCCGCTAGTGTAACTTTCGGAGCTGTGGCATCTCTAGTAATGCTGAATGCATGGACATTAGACTTTATGCCCCACGCTTCGTTTTCAAGCAGTTCAACCTGAAGATCCAGACGGCCTTCGCCACTGAACGGAACATTTACCGTATACTTGCCGGCAAATTGGTCACCGCCGACTTCCTTGTATGTAATCCCGTTGACCTGATTTCCATCATGTGCAGCCAACACATTGAACGGCCGCTCTGCCGGAGGGGTCAGCGACGCGTTCGCAAAATCATCGCTAAGGTCGATTGTAAAAATGATGTTCTCTTTGTTCGTCATCCAGTTCTGATTGAAAGAACCCGAAAGCATATTCCACGTCTGGCCATCGAACTCGACATTCCTGCTCACACCCCATAGGTTTGAAAGCACCCGGCCATTAAAAACCAGGATGGATGAGATCAAAACAAGGATAACAGGTATGGCAATGGCCCATTTCCTGCTCGTTTTTTTCTTGCGTCTTGGTTCCATCATCTTTGTTCTCCTTTAAAGTATTGTATTGGAGTGGACAATCATGATATCCACTTGTTTCTTAAATCGTGGCTCTTCTTCCGTCAGCAAGGTGGTTTCTTCGAAGTCTTCCAATAGTGTTGTTTCATCAAGTAAAGTCGTTTCGTCCGGGTCAGCCGTCAGGACGGTCGTTTCATTCCAATCAGACAGGATGGTTGTCTGTATTGGTGATTCGTGGGAAACACTCTGGTTCGATGAAACTGCTGCAGCAACTGGTTCCCGCAGTGGAGTTTCTTCCATTAAAGCTGTCGGCTCGAGTCCATCGGGTGTTAGCAATGTCGTAGACTCGAGTCCTTCAGGAGATAGCAATGCCGTCGGCTCCAGCCCCTCTTGTTTAAGCAAGGCTGTCTTCTTGAAGCTCTCATGATTCAAAAGAGCTGTTGGCTCAATCTGGCCGCTCGCCATTTTCTCGGTTGGTTCCACATACTCACCGGCTGCCACTTCTTTATCGACATTCTTGCGGACATGGATTTCCTTTGTCGTCGGCTTTGTGCTTGTATCGGCCTGGGTGCTGGTCGTTTTCTTCCGGGCCTTCCTCCCCGCACCAGGAAAATTCCAGCCCGTCAGATCGGTAATGACCTGGGCAATATTAAGTTTCACGTAGGTCAGAACCGCAATCACCAGCGCGATCACCGCACCTGCCAAACCGCCGTAAAACATAATCTGGTATGCCATTCTTCTTCAACTGCCTTCCTTGGGAGCATGGGGACGTATCCTTGCTCGCCCCCTGCATCCCTAGAGAATATTCAAGTTTTCCATGCGTCTGGTGAGTTTTTTGTATCCTTCGTCGTCTTTGGCACCTGGCAGGGTGCTTACATTTTCATAAACTTTTTTTGCATCGGTGTAGTTCCGATTGCCTTCTTCTTTGTTCTGTTCGATGTCTAGGAGGAGATTGCCGAGCTTTACATTAGCGTTGATGCTGTCAGGGAATTTTTTCAGCACCGTGTTCCGGAAGTGCTCGACTGCACGAGAGAATTCACTCATTTCCTGATAGATGACGCCAATTTTGACATAGACCTCTTCCTGGTCTGCGACGTTCAAATCAAGGAGGTTGTTGTAATGTTCGATTGCCTGTTCGTAATCATCGCGGGCACTCGCTTTGTCCTCGGAATTCACGCCGCGGCTGTAATAAGCCTGGGCAAGCTTCTGTTCTAATTCCATCTCGTATTTGAACTGGAGCTGTTCGTTTTCAAGCTTTGCCAGGATGTCCTTTGCCTTCTGGACAATCTCGATCGCCTGGGTGTTCGCGTCAGGAATCTGGCTCTTATAAGAAATATAGATATTAGCTAGAGAGTTATAGTTATCAATTTTTTTACTGTCATTGGCAAGTCCATCATTGTACTCGTGGAACTCCTGAAGGTCTCCGGCAAACTTCGTATAGTCCACATTCAGGCTGCTCATCGTCGTTGCCAGCGACTTGTAGTATTTAGCATCCGGCAGTTCTTTTTCATCCACCTGCTGGAAGTATTTTAACGCGTTGTTATAGTCCCTTTTTACATCGAAATAGGTCATCCCCATTTTGAAAAGAACTTCGTTATTCTTATGGACTCCACCGTATTCATCCTGTATATATGATTCCAGCTTGGCGAGCCCTTCGTCTGTCTGGTTTCTATTAATATATAAATCAAGCAGATTGATATAAGCCTCCGAACGCCCGTTGTCGACACGGGTTGCGCTTTCGAGCAGCTTGATTGCCTCGGTCTGCTCTCCGTCCATCAATGCGATGCTCGCCTGATTGACTAGATTCATATAATCCTGGAACTGCTCATTTTTCATGCCTTTGTAACCGAGAACAGAGGTTGTTGAGAACGCCAGGAACAGCACCGCTGGAACCAGGAACATCGCCAGTTTTTTGATTAGCATGTTCTTGTAACCCTTCGTCAGCCTGTTGATGTGCTCGAGGTCATAACTCAGCTCCTCGCAGTTCTGATAACGATTCGCCGGCTCGGCCTGAGTGCATTTTTTGATGATATGCTCGAGGCCCTCTGGAAGTGTCGGGTCCCATTCACGGATTGGTCTGATCTCAAATGGCGGCTCGCTCAAGTTTTTCCCAGTTACGAGGTGGTAAAGTGTGATTCCCAAGCTATAAATATCGGTTTTCGCATCCGTCTGTCTGCCGGAAATCTGTTCAGGTGCCGCATACCCCTTCGTTCCTAGATTCGTAGTGTCAGAGAGATTCTCGGTTTTGAATTCCCGCGCAATCCCGAAGTCTATCAGCTTGATTTTTCCCTCTGGCGTCAGCATGACATTATCCGGCTTCATGTCGCGGTAAATGATGGGATATGGCTTCCTCGTGTGCAGGTATCCAAGCACATCGCTCAGCTGTTTCGCCCATTCGATCACCTCTTTTGCCGGGATTTTTCCGTCGCGCTTGAGGCGCTCCTTCAGCGACTCGCCCTCGATATAGTCCATCACCACGTAAATATCGCCCTCGGATTCGATGATGTCATAGATTTTCGGCAGCGAACCGTGGTCAAGCTTCTTCAGCATATTCGCCTCGACGACCAGGCTGTTGATCAGCAGCTCGTTGTTGCTGTTGCTGCGCTTGCGGATATCCTTGACGACGAGCGACTTATTGAGCCGGTTATCCATCGCCAGGTAGACGACGCTCATTCCGCCGCGTCCGATTTCCTTCAATATTTCATATCTGTCATCAATGATGGTTCCAATTTGTATCAATTTCATTCCTCCCAGAAACGTGGGGATATCTTTCGTTATTCCAGTAAATCCCGATTATTGGGACTCAATTACCGTACTCATGTTTCTTCAATCACATTATTGGTGCATGAGAACTCTCCTCATGATTCGTCAATCCGTTTATTGGGACGCGAAAACTCTCCCCATGTCCCTTCAATCACATTATTGGGACGCGAGAACCTTCTCCATGTCCCTGCAATCACATTATTGAGATGCGAGAACCTTCCCCATTACCTTCAATCACATTATTGGGACGCGAGAACTCTCCCCATGTCCCGTTTTGCCAGCAAAATCGAGATATTGTCTGTTTCCTGGCGTTCTTTTGCTAGCTCGACTAGTTCAATGAGCTTTTCTTTCATGTGTTTTTCTTCGGTAAAAGACTGCGGGTTCAGGTGTGTGAGCATTTCCTCGTCTCTGATTTCGTGATAAAAGCCGTCGGTGCAGAGCATAAACATTAATTCGTTTTCGACTTCGCCTGACGTGATGACGATGCTGATGTCCTTTGTTGCGCCAACGCACTGGAGCAGCACATTCCGCCTCGGGTCAATCCTCGCCTGTTCGGCGGTAATATTACCGCGCTTCAGCTCGCGTTCGACGAGTGTCTGGTCTTCGGTCAGTTTGACAAGTCTATCGTTGATGCTGTAAGCCCTGCTGTCACCAATCTGAAGAATAAAATACTGCTTGTGGAGGATCAGCAAAGCTGTAATCGTTGTCCCCAGCTTGATGTTCGAAGCCTCGCCATATTCAAGGATTTTCAGGTTCAGCTCGCGGACACGTTCCTCAAGCTTGACGGAAATTTCGTTTTCAGCGATGCCGCCTTCCAGCAATTCTGGCAAATCTTGATTGAACCAGTCAGACATTCCTCTGATTACCGTTGCGCTTGCAAGCTCCCCGTGGGATAGGCCCCCCATGCCATCGCAAATGATAAACAGGCCGATTTCACCTTCAGGAGTCTTTGCACTTTTCAGCAACAGTCCATCCTGATTCGTTTTCTTCTTGATTCCTATGTCGGTATGATAGGCCACTTGAAATGCCATTATTGTTCCTCCTATCAATCTCAATAAAGCATGAAAATGAATTCCTCGTTCGCGAGCTTGATTTTATCTTCATGCTTGATTTTTACTTTTTCCTTTGGCGATACCTTCACACCATTCACGAAACTTCCGTTGGTAGAATGATTGTCTTCCAGGAAATATTCGCCGTTAGATACAATTACATGGGCGTGGACTCGGCCAATCACTTTATTTTCCGATGCAAAGTCCGCTCTCATCGGATCTCGGCCAATTTTGAAAAAGTCCTTGGCAATCGTGATTTTTTCGTTCTTGGAAACAGCCAATAAAAATGGTCTGCGGATTGAATGTCCAAGAGTAGTCGTCCCCTCATCCTCATCCGCCATTACACCAAGTACGGTAGTGCCTCCATCCTCTTGTTCACTGCTGCTGGCTATGGCTGGCTGGATATTGATTGATGTACCGCTGCAGAGTGCCGACGCCTCTTTTAACAAAGCGTTATTTTCACCAAGCTCAGCTCTGGTGATCCGCTTATAGTTAACCTCTTCCTCAATTTCGAGCTTGCGGCCCGTTTTTACATCCTTCTTCTGGCTTGTATATTCAGAAGTCATCACCCCATTGTCGACACTCGTCTTCATGGTGTGAACCTCGCTGCCCGGGCTGTAGAAATTCGGGTTGATGGATGGTGTTTCAAGCTCTGGTTCTTCCGTCAGGATCTCTTCCTCCGCTTTGATTGCTGGAGCCGCCTCTGCCTTTTTTGATTTTTCCGGCATTTTGTAAGGCTGGCGTATCAGTGTTTCCTCACCAGCCAGCTCATTCATTTTTTCCAGCAGGTATTCTGGCGTTACGTCCTCCGTTTGTACCAGGTAGTTATGTAGCTTGATGAAGAACGCGGCATCATCCGTTTCTTCGTAAGGCGCCGAAAGCAGCAATTCACGCAGAAAGTCTTTAAGTGATACCTTTTCAAAAATATTATTTTTTACAGGAAGGTTGATAAAAACTAATCTGTTTGAAAAATTATCAATAAAGATCTCACGCTGGCTGAACACGAAATTTTCAATATCGTGGCCGCTCGCTTGGGCATCCACCAGCGTTTCGGCAATATTCAGGAAGCAGTTGAAAAGACGTTCCTTCGTCGCCGGCGTGGAATTCAGCAACTCCAGCGTGTTATCGGAAATCATGTCATAACGAAGAAAGCAGTTATCCCCTTCTAAAATAGCATTGCATGTCAGGATTCCCGGAACTCGGCTCGCCCTTAGCAGCTCCACCTGGCCGCCGTCGATATCCGCCTTGCTGGCAGCATGATAATAAAGGAATTTCGAGATCCCGTAGCTTTCCAGTTTAAATTCCACCTGTTTGATCATTGCGCTTCGACTCCATTTTTGAATGAATTTTATGTATGGGTTGGGTCCACCGAACCTCTTTTTTGAACAAAGACATTATCTACCATGAAAAAAGAACATTTATCTTCAGTTGAGACGGTTTTATCTCCGGTTGGAGAGCTTATATCTCCAGTTGAGAGGACTTTATCTCCAGTTGGAGAGCTTATATCTCCAGTTGAGAGGATTTTATCTCCGGTTGATTATCTTTTTCAACGGTTGGACTCGCTTCTCACAGGAAGGGGCCCATTCCACCAGCTAGGTCACTGGAATTTCCCGTTAATATGCTTTTCATCTTCGTTCACCTGTGGATAATCCCCGTTACTCCGCTTTTAATCCCCGTTGGATGCTGGATAATCCCCGTTGAGTGGCAAATAATCCCCGTTGACCAATGGATAATCCCCGTTGAATACTCACCGCCACGTCACAGGGGGTTATTTTACAGAAGGGCAAACTGCACGCGCTGCTTGCCCCCTACCCTCTGTAAAAAAGTGATTATTTAAAAGAGCTGGCGTTATTGTTGATCGCTGTTTCTGCAGTGTTGTAGTTTGTGACAGTGTTATCCAAGAACTTGGCGTAGCTGTCGACGACCTGGCGATATTCTTCAAATCGTGGTGCCAGTGAGTTGAAGTTGCCGCGGATTGTGTTGGAAGCGTCTGAGTTCCAAGATGACGATAGTGCGTTCATGTCCTTCTTGATTTCTTCCAATCTAGTGGATAATTGCTGGTTCAAGTTGCGGATTTGGCCCGCCGTTTTGCTAACCTCGCCGAGCGAGATTTTGATTCCATCTCCTGCCAATGTATTTCACCTCCTGCGTTATGTTAAGGATTAGTTGCTCAATCTCTTAGCCTGGTTAATGACCTCGCTCTGAGTGTCGCGGTATGTCTTCGCGCTCATCTTCAGGAACTCTGAGTACTGTCTCATCAACTGAGTCATTTTGTTGAAGTCGTCCATGAAGCCTTTGATTTGTGCAGTGTATGCCTGGTTGTCGGCACCCTGCCAAGCAGCCGCCATCGCTTCGACTTCGCTGAAAAGAGCTTTGTAATTTCTTTCGTAGTCAGCTGCCTGCTGGTCAATCTTGTTAGCAGTCGTTTCAAGCTTTGCTGGTTCAACAGTGATCGATCTTGCCATTCTTTTCACCTCCTTTCAAGTGAGTCTAATAGAGTCATATTCTTCTTAACTTATAGCTTACATAGCGGTATTTTTCCGCAGAGCGCCGCAATCCTGATGCCGCTTTTACCGAGCCAATCCCCTTGAATTCATGGCTGAGGCCATTCGAGATATCCTCCAGCTCACGGGCGATTGCATTCGCTTCCGCCGCAATCCTGTTAATCTTGCTTCTCACTTTCGCATCCATTGTTTACCCCCTGATTGAACCGGCTTTTCCGGCCAGATACCTTTCATTCTGCTGTAAAAGTTCAGCGGTCCTGTTCAGATAATTGATGCTTTCCGGAATCCTGAAATCGAACGACGTGCTGATATCAGCAGCCAGGACATTATCCAACCCGGCAACCCCCGCCTCCCAATACAAATCGTCGATCATGTCATTGAGCTGTGCGATCCGCCTTTGTACCGAACGCAGACGGTTTGCGTAGTAGAACAGCCTTGGGATGTCTACTTTTATATAGGGTTCGATTGGGAAGTTGTTGCCGTTCAGGCTATCTATAAAACTGCCGATTTTAACAGAAGCCTTTGCAATAAGATCTGTAAAAAATGAATTTACCTTCTCCTCAAGTTCCCTCTTTGCCTTTGCCAAGCCAACGACAAGCTTCACTGTCTGCTCCCTGATTAGATGGGCAGCTGCAGTCATTGCTATTGCCGTATAATGCATGACATACTTCGCTGCATTGGCGACAACGTAAGCGGCCTTATAAGCCTTTATTGGTGTAGAGGTAGAAAGTCCATAAAAGATATCTTCAAAGATCATATTGTTTAGAACAGACCTGCCAAACGATTGTCCGTTCTCATATACTCGATAATTTCCATTCTCATCAAACCCAGCACTACTCGTCAGTGAGTGGGGATAAAATGGCTTCTTAATATCATAATCTTCATTAAGGCCTACCGTCTTATCGACATATGGCACTTTGCCAAGCTGTGAAACTGGATCATACGCATACACGATAAAATAATGGCGGTCTCCCATTAACGCCTCTTGTTCCTTTTTTGATAAGGACCACCAATATAATGGAGCAGCATTTATTACATACGCCTTGGTGTTATCATCAAGGTTGTTAATGAAGACATAATCCGCCAAGTTACCGCCCTTTGAATGGCCAAGCAGCAGCCTTTCACCTGATGTATCCGCTAGGTATTTTTGATAGAAGGCATTGGCTTCCTTCTGTTGCGTTATTTCCACTCCCATTGAAGCTTCAAAGTTGGAGGTCCAATCCGTCCTTAGGTGGCCCATATCCCCCATTGGCTCACTGCCCCTGAAGACTGCAGTTGCATTGCCACTATTATCCTTAAACGCATAGCCTACAAAGCCCGAGTTGGAGTCAACTTCCGAATTATTACCTGTGTTTGGGTTGTGGTTTTGGTATCCTGAAAGTGTGAGGTTTTTTAAATTGGAACCATCGTATTTAGCTTCCATATAAGCCTCTATTGCCTTAAAGCTGTCTTTGCTTGGATCTGCCTGCAGCTTGGCTACTGACCAAATAGTATCAATTGATTTACCATCCAACTCTTTATCTGTCGGCAAATCGTAATATGAAAGCATTAATAAAACATTCTTTTCCTCTTCAGTCAGATTATTAATGGACATAAAATCACCCTTCAGACTTATCGTAGTGTTGGGCTATATCATCTGGTGAATTGATTCCAGTTAAATTGTCTACCATTATAGTGCCGTAGACATTGGCCTTCAGGTTTGACCATGGGATATTGTTAATGTTTGAGGTCCTCATGTAATCTGAGATATCCTCAGATTCGTCCACAAATCCTACTGAAACTCCATAAAATTTCGTATTTTCTTTCTTCAGAGTCTCCAGAAGATTATAAACAGGTTCTGCATATTGAGAGATATCCGGCTCCCCCTCTGTTTTAATCGCGATTTTAACAGTAACATCAACTTCTTTATTCTCTGTAACATACTGTGAAAAAGGAATGTCAATCATGCTTGGATCATATTTATCTCCCTGGGCTAGGAGCAACGTTTTAAATTCAACTTCTTGGCCAAAATCACTTTTTATTTGCTCACTATACTTAGCATCCAACTCTTTTGACCACTTGGATAGGACATAGGTATCGTAAAAAACCCCTGCCTCATTTCTGCTTTCACCCGCAATGAATACTAATTCTGGCTTTCCCTCAGGATGGGCAATTACTTTGTCTTTTCCGTACATTTCCGGAAAAATGTCACTGCCCTCTTTGGTACTTTCCACTTCAAACTCTTCTGCGTAAACTTTCTCTAAATGATCTACTACCTTACTCTCCGAACTCATACACCCCGCACCTCCCATGATTACGAATAAAATTGCCGCAGTCAGCTTGATCCACTTCTTCAAGTTCTCCACACCTTCCATTTTAAAAAAAAGCAGGGACGGTCCGGTTTTCGATAACCGCCCCCAAGGTCATATATTCAAATTCTGTGAGACGTGCATCGTTCCTACGTCGCACTCTACACCCCACGGGACAAGAGAACCGTCCCCATGTCCCGCCTAAATCAACATCAGCTTCGCGCCGTTCATCAACCCGATTTCTTGGACGGTCTGGTTGATGTTCAGGATGGTGCCGGTTTTTCGGTCACAGAGGATGGTGTCGTGTGTTGCTGAGAAGTATCCTTGTGACAGTTCGGTCATGGTGCCGGCGAGCAGGTAGACGACTTCGTGCAGTTTGCTTTCGAGCGGCAGGAATACGTCGTATGATTTTTCAGAGGCGGGGATGAAGACCTCTACTAGCACCTTATCCATGGTACGCTACCTCCTCTTGCATGCTTTCTACTGAGGATAACAGCTTCACAAGTGTTGGTTTTCCTTTTTTGACGACATAGCCGAAGCCTGGCGGGATTTCCTGGTACATATCGTTTGTTACCTTGCCGAGCTTCATGACGTACTGGTCTGTGATGCCATTGCCTGACCAGATGAAATCGCTAAGCGATACATGCTGTTTAAACCAGGCCTCGAACGAAATCGAGCTCAGTTTATCGGCACTGTCGGAAATGATCAGGTTGACGTTGAGGCCATTGCCTTTTTCAAGGAAGACCTTGAGTTTATCCTGTCCGTCCGGAGACAGATACATCATCAGATCAGTGAAGGAATCAATGATGCAGGTGATGTTGCCGAACACTGGCGGCTGTTCGCCTGCCTCGATGGCATCCTTCGTACTATTGTTGCGGTGCACGAGCGTGTTGAACAGGTAAACGATCGTATCTTCAAGTTGAGATGCGTCGGAAATGTACTTATAATCCTGCGTGCGGCCCGCCGCAAAGTGCTCATTAGGGTCGATGACAATCAGCTCCCTGCCTTCAGAAGCGTTGAATACTTCAGCTGCACCCTGCATGAAACCTGAACATTGATCATTCTGCATGGCGGTCACGACATTCACATAGTTTCCAAGAAAATCGAAGTAAGCAGCCTTCAAGGAATTTTTCTCGATGCCGACTGGCACTTTATTGCTGTTCATATTCCTTGCTTCATCACGCAAGTAGTCCAGATTCACTTTTTCCGGCAGGATCGGCACGCGCGTTGCGGCCGGCTGCGTCCATGAATCTCGCAAGCCTTTGCAATAATCGGTTATGAAGCTGTACATATTGTCTATATCGCTTGTGATATGAGCTGTCTGGAATTCATATGTCGTATCGCTCTTGAAAATGCCGCGGCCTTTCGATTTGGAAGGGAACACTCCGTCTGTATTGCCCAATACGCCCGAGTATTCACTCTGGTCATTCAACTGGAGCACATACATCTGCTTGAAGTTCTGCAGCAGCCTGTAGCGTATCGCTCCCGTATTGATTGCGGTGACGATGAAGTAAATGCCATACTTCAGGCCTTCACGCGTCAGGAACGAAATGCCTTCCTCCAGCTCCTCGAACATCTCCGAGAACGCCGCGTAATTGTGGATTGCTACAACGATCGATGGCAGGCTCTCACCCGACATTTCGTTGTAGGTGATAAAATCACCGCCGTAATTAGAAAGCAGCTTTTTCCTCCGTTCAATCTCGCTGGTCAGCAGCTTGAACAGGTTGTGGATCTTCTCGCTTTCATGCGAAAGCATGACATCGCCGACATGCGGCGCTTCCTTGAACCAGGCAAGCGTTTCGGAACCGAAGTCAAGCAGGTAAAAATTCACTTCGTTCGGCGTGTGTTCCTCCATCAGTGAGTACAGCATCGTTGTCAGGAATGTCGTCTTCCCGCTTCCTGCAATGCCGTAGATTACAGCGTTTCCTTCCTGGATGATTGGCATGCGCATGACCATTTGCCTCTGGTTCGCCGGATCATCATATTCACCGATGATTGGGTTCAACGCAAAACCTTGCTGGATAACGTTATACTTCTTCTTCAATTTATCAACGTAGATGAGCTCAGGAATCGGTTCAAGCCATAGCTGGCGGACCTTGATGTTCTCCTGCTCTGCCATTCTCGCCAGGTATTCGGTAATCTCATCGATTTGCTTCGGCGGATTTTTCACCGTGGATTTGCGCTTATCGATACGGGCATTTTTAATGACGCGGCCGAGATCATCAATCACAACGACACTGTCATCTTTATGCTTTTCGACTCTGTCGGACGGATAATACGGTGCCCCAGCCCAAGCCGACTGCCCAAGTTCGAATAATTCATTGAAGCCGACCTGGAGATAGAAGCGTCCGGTCTGCTTCAGTTCTGCAGCATCTGGGCGTTTGATGACTTCCATACTGTCCGCTTTTTCCTGCACTTTTAGTGAGATGCGGAATTTACTGTTGCTCCAGATCTGGTCGTCGACGACACCTGATGGCTTTTGTGTCGCCAGGATCAGGTGGACGCCAAGGCTTCGGCCGATACGTGCCGCACTGACAAGCTGCTCCATGAACTCAGGCTGCTGTGCCTTAAGCTCGGCAAACTCGTCGGAAATAATGAACAAATGCTGCAGCGGCTCTTTCACCCTGCCTTCGCGATATAACTTCTGATATTTATAAATATCGATATTACTCTGGTCAACAACACGGCTTGTTTCGCTAAAAATGGCCTGGCGGCGCTTTAGTTCACTCTGGATTGAAATCAATGAACGGTTGACAGCGGCTCCATCGAGGTTCGTGATCGTCCCTGCCAGATGCGGCAGGTCTTCGAAAGCATTCGCCATGCCGCCTCCCTTATAGTCAATCAGGATGAATGCAATTTCGTCGGGATGATAATTGACCGCAAGCGATAAAATGAACGTCATGATGAATTCACTTTTACCAGAACCGGTCATCCCGGCAATCAACCCGTGCGGACCATGGTATTTTTCATGCAGATCGATCATGAACGGATCGCCCTGCGTATCGACACCGATTTGCGTCTGGATCGTATGGACAGGATTGTTTTCCTTCCATTTCGTCAACGCATTCAGATGTTCGATCTTACCTACACCAAACATTTCCAGGAATGTCAGCATATCAGGCAGGGTATAAGCTTTCTGTGAGGTATTCAGCTGGATATTGGCTAATTTTACAGCCAGTTCTTCCGCATCCTCTTCCAGATAGCTGTCTGCGTTGAACCCTATATATTTCCCGGAAATATCGTCCTTGTCATAGATTTTTGAAAAACTCTTGTCGAGTTCGATGACATTGCTACATTCCTTTGGCAGGTTTTTCAGCTCGTCATAAAGAGTGACAAGACTGAAACTGATATTCTTCTTTTCTTTTAAAATCTGATTGATCATCTCAGCCTTTGAAGCGAGACTCTTGCTCATCGAGAACACGATATAATGCTGTTCAATTTCCGCAAGATCTTCCTCATCAAGAGCCTGGCGCGCACTGATTTCTTTTTCAAAATAAGCTGAAAGCTCTTTGATTTCATTGGCGTCTGTGGCAACGAAACGGATCGTCTTGCCATCATCCCAAACATGCGGCAGCCATTTCACGAAATTCCATGTATGATGCTCATGTTCATCGTATATGAACACGAGCTTTAACTCGTCATAGCTATGCAATGCTGTCAGCTGGAATATCAGACCCTGTACGAAGCTCTTCACTTCTTCCCTTCTGCCAATGATTCCGCTGATCCGTTCCTCCGTCAGGTCGACAGTGACCGGCACATCCTTTAATATTTGCGGCTTCTCTACGATTTGATATAGCTCATCCTGAAGATTGTCATCCTCAAGCATGAAGCGTTTCTCAGGATATTTGATTTCCGCGTTCAGCGGCAGGTCTCCAATTCCCAGGCGTACTTTAAGGAAATCATTCTGCCCGATTCCTCGCTCCCAGAGATTGCGCTGGCGACGCTTGATTCTCGTCAGGCAGTTTTCAAGGGTGACGTGATTTTCGAACAGGATTTCGCTCTGGTGCTTGCACTCCTCCTCAATCGCTTGCTTCATTTCCGCCAAGTATTTCGAATATTTTTCCTGGCGGATGCCCTCAAGCTTGATGCGGCGCTTTTTTTCATATTTCTTTGTTAAAATCGGCCAGAGTACCGTACCGATCATCATGCTGATTGACATCACCAGTGTCGGCATCGCCGACATAATATCCCCACCCCTACCCATTACGCTTTGCAAAACCAGTAGACCGGTGAAAAGCGAAGCCATACCCATCGTGATCGACGGACCAAGCAAAAGCATCAATGGCGTTTCATCAATATTCGGCTGCGGAGGCGGCGGATCGATTTTTATCGTCGTTTCTTCAATATCACGCTTGAAGCGCGGAGAACGGTAAAAAAGTTGATCATTTTCTTCTTCAATATGTATTTCATCGAGGTTGAGTTCTTTTTCGACTACAGGTTTTTCGGCAATGAATGAATTGAATGCATTCCGGTCTAGGAATACCGACTTATGCGGATTGTTCAGCGACAATAGACGGCCGTTGAAAATGATTTTGAGACCCATGATGAAAATGACATCCCCAACAGCCAGTTCCTGTTCCCTGATTCTTTCTCCATTGACATATGTACCGTTGGAACTGTTGAAATCCTTGATGACTGCTTTGCCATTGCTGCTGTACTCGATGACGCAGTGAGAACTTGATACCAGTTTGTTCGAAAAACAAATCTGGCTTTCCTGCGAACGACCGATTTTAATGGAATTGGTAGTTACGATATGTTTAGTGAATTCATTGCGGTCCGCCGTTTGCGGCTCGACATAGACTAGAGCAGATTGATGATCGCTGCGGTGAATACTATATGTTTTGAATGGTTCAATGAGGACCTTTGATTGTATTTCGTTGGCGTTATCCTTTAAATAGGCATGTTTGTTGGATTTCAGGTACCATTGGCCTTCTTCCGCTTCAACAGCCAGCATATCGACCGGGTTATTTTCTTGATCTTCCGTATTCAGTATGTACCTTCCTGTGACTCGTTCAGGCAAAACGAGATCGAATACCCGATTCCGGTCAAAAAGTGTGAGAATCAACTCAATTCCTCCCCAGCCCTAGATATCTGTATTTCAACAGTATGTAAAGTGAAAACTTAATTTTTTACCATTTTATCTCAAAAAGTGTAATTTTACATCAAACCTTGGGTGCATCTCTAAATATATAAATATCTTACAATATCAGGAATTATATTCAACCAATTACCCCCTTAACTGGAAAAATAGGGATTTTAGTCCTATTTTTGCTTTTAGCTAGTAAGGAAAGAGTGGTGTTAATGTATGAAGTTAATAACCCACATACAGAAAACTAGTTCTTTTTACCCCATCCACACCCATTTCAAACCATTTATATCTAAAAAATCCCAATATTTTTTACAAATATTTGCAGGTTATCATTGGGATTTTTTCAAAAGGCATACTATAATCAAAGAATCTAAATAAATGAGCAGGTGATTCAAATGAAGATTAATGTAGGCCAGGCGTATTCGCAGGCAAATAGAATCAGTGGTTACGCACAGGAATTGAACGAGATTAAAAGCAGGCTGCAGGACTTCAAGGGGAATCTTAACAGCGGATGGCAAGCGCAGGAAATGACATACATCAATAACGCGATCAATAACATCAGTAGGGAGATTTCCGAGTTGCAAACGCTGCTTTTTTCAATCGGACCGGATATCGTCGCAGCAGCGAATGAAATCAAAAGGGAAGAAGAAGCAAGAGAGGCAGCGGAACGGGCAGCCGCAGAAAGAGCCGCGAAGGCAAGGGAAGCACGGCTGAATAATACCGGCTTGCGGTAAGATAAACGGGACATGGAATGATGCGTTCAGGCCTGTCCCCATTTTTGCATAATAAAAAGGCGGCAGCCTCCGCTATGTAAATAAGCAGAATCATACACGCCTTCTGTGGCGATGCCCGGCTCTACTGGATCTAAGCTGGGCATTTTTCATTTCTAATTCGGCAATAGTCACACAGCTGAATTACGTTCCCTCCAATCTGTTTGTTTCAATCTTTTTTCACTTAACCGGCTCTTCTTCCCTTTCCTCTTTGCGGTATTTCATTTTCGTGGCTTCGCCGCCTCTCAAGTGGCGGATCGATTTATGATAATCAAGAATTTCTTTTACTTCATTGGCAAGGTCAGGGTTGATCTCAGGCAATCTTTCTGTCAGGTCTTTATGGACTGTACTTTTGGATACGCCAAACTCCTTCGCTATGACGCGAACTGTTTTCCTCGTCTCCACGATATACTTTCCAATCTTGATTGTTCTCTCTTTGATGTAATCGTGCACACCACTCGCCCTCCCTAAATTGGATGTGAGAAGTGTGAAATGAGACTCGCTTTTATCTGCTAATACTGCTTTCCGCAAATCGGTTGCGGCAGAAGGGAGATCCTTCTGGATATTACGAAGATTAATCATGTCCCCGGCTGAATCCTCATATTGTTCAAACGATTCCTCACCTCAAACACTCTCTTTGTCAGGTTTGTAACATTTTATTAGCTTGGTTGAGGATATATGCACGAAATAAGCAATAGGGACAAGGTATTGTGAAGTTTTTTGAAAAATTGAACTATTTTATATAAGAAAAACTTTCCTATATACCCAAATATGTGTACATAAAAACCTGTTTCTTTACGAATTTCTGTTGAGGAGTTTATTTTATTGGGGGAGAAAAAGAATTGATTACCTACAGACAGACTAGAAAACAAAGAATCAGAGAGCAAAAACGCAAAGTGACCTTGAAACGAAACAGAAAACTGATCGGTGCAGCTGTAGCCGGATCGGTGGCGGCAGGATTGCTGCTAGGCTTTGCACAAAAGAAAACAGATGCCGTCGGATCCTTTTATACCGTCAAAAAAGGAGATACGCTTTACAGCCTTGCCAAGCAATATGATACATCGGTCGATATGTTGAAGGAAGTGAATTCACTAACTTCAGATATGATTAAGACTGGACAGCGAATTGAAGTTCCTATAGAGACAGAAGCAGGAATTTACGTTGTTAAAAAAGGAGACACTTTGTTCTCCCTGGCTAAAAAATACGGAGTAACCGTTACAGATTTGAAGAAAGAAAACAAATTGGTTGCCGATTCCATTTATGTTGGACAAACCCTTACAGTGCCGACTCATAGCTTTGTAACGAATGAAGCAATATACGCCGTGAACCCTGGCGACACACTGTTCAACATCTCGCAGCGATTTGGTGTCAGCTTGAAAGAATTAAAACAGGCTAACGGTTTAAAGCAGGACATGGTACTGATCGGCCAGCAGCTGATCATACCGGGCGATATCGAATTCATGGAAGCAACCATCACCGGAGCAGCGGATAATTTCACCGTTGAATTTGAGACTGACGGTAAAGCCATTCCGTTGAAGGTTTCTTATAAGACCGCACGAAAGTATGAGGAACTGGCAGGACAACAAGTGCTTGCTGCTTATAAAAATGGCGCATTGATCAATATTCAATAATATAAAAATGCTTAGAGCTGCTCTAAGCATTTTTCTTATCTCCATATGAGAAAATAAGCACCAGCAGCAATAAGTGATATTGACATGGCTGCGACACTTTGTTTAACACTTTTGTCCAGGAGGTCAAGACCACCATAAAACCAGCCAATAAATAAGATAGATACCCCGATATGTTGAATAACAGGAATGAGGGCTATCATCCCTGAAAACATCAATAAAAAACCTATATATCTAAATCCATCGTCCAGGTAATATAATGGGCTTTTTAAAGAGGCTTTAATTTCTGCTTTCTCCTCTTCATTCAATTTTCTGTATATCTGTATAAAACGAAAAATCGGTACACCCCATAACAATACCAAAAACACTATTTGCACGGCATCCATGCATTTCCCCCATTTTCATAACAATAGAATGCAACCAAACTCTTCAAAGAGTAAAATACATATTTTTACACTATAATCATTATATGAAATTATCGAGAATGAATCTATCGCGAATCGCCGAGCGATATGAGTTATTTCTATTCAAATTTCAATCAATCTCGTATCGCTGGCCGATACACTGCTTCCACTTAAAACTGCATCGACCTCATCTGACTTTCGGTGGCCTTTATCAGCTCACCCCAGGTAGAATGCCCACGATCTTTAAACTGTTGCAGCAGCTCAGTGAACAGATACGCAGTGGTCAATGCATCACCCACAGCACTGTGGCGATCATAAATTCTAGTTCCGAATGCCATTGCATATCGCTCTAAATCACGCATATCATAGGACGGGGCAATAAAGCCAATCAGGTCGAGCGTATCGATGGTAAACAGCTTTTTCAGCGCAAGTTTTTCACGCTTCAGCTCGCTTTTCAGCACAAGATGATCAAACCCGACATAGTGGCCGACAAGGCATACCGCTTCGTGGGATCCCACATAGTCAAAGAAGTCCTGTATCGCCTCAGTTGCCAGCGGTGCGCCGGCAACTTTTTCATCCGTAATTGATGTCAGCTCGATTATTTCCCGAGAAATTTGTCGCTCCGGGTTAACATATGTCTGAAAACGATCATTTTCCATCACCTTAATCCCATTTACCGGAACACCGCCAATTTCAATCAGCCGATCCGTGCTCGCCACCTGAAATCCCGTCGTCTCCGTGTCGAAAACAACAAAAGTTAAGTCATCGATTTTAGTCGATAAAGGAATCTTCTCATACATAAGCGGGCAGGAAATACTCTTCCGTTGAAAAAACATGCCAGCCTCCTTTCAAAGTGCCTTCTTTTTCAAGGTGCCTCAAGGTGCCTGTCACCACCCGAAATTTGTCGAATCCATTATTGGCATGGATTTTTACCATTCCTATAACTTCGGGAGGTGCCTGTCACCACCCGCTTTTTGTCGAACGGTATTATACGGAGAATCTGGCAAATACCATTCCCTGTAGTTCGCGGAGTGTTCTCAGGCTCAGGATGAGTTCGTCTTTTTGTCTGGTGGACATGGTGGCGAAGGATAGGACGGAGCTTCCGCCTTTATTTGCCCATCTTTGCCTGATATAAAGGTCCAGGATATGGTTGAAGGCCTCTTGTACATCTTCCGCAAACCCTTCAGTAAAAATGCCCTTCTCTCTTAAGCTAGCGATTTTATCTAGTGGTGTCCCCGGGATTTCACCGTAATAGAGCGATAGGATTTGCAGGCTGTGATGGAAGGGAAACAAGATTTCTTTTTTCATATCGATGCTTTTCCTGCCGAGTTTGAACAGTGCGCGAATCGGTTCATCCAGCGTCGGGATTTCCTGCTCTCGTTCTGCCTGGACCATACGATAGAGGAAGATTTTCGAACGGTCGAGCAGCTCGGCGATTTTTGCTTCGAACTCTTTGTTTACTTCTTCACTTCCTGCCACGAAACGATAGGAAAAGAAGTTATGTGCCAATAGAAGGTTTTCATTCGTCGATTGCAGCATCCATTTACGGACGCGATCCTGCCACTGCAATACGTTTCCCCTCCACTGCTCCTCACTGGACATCATCAAGCCCTTGCAGCGGGCGTATCCTGCAGTTTCGAGCCTTGAAGTGATTTCTTTCCCCAGTTTTTCGAAGTAGCTGTGATCATTCGTATCCCCATACACAAGGAAATGGTCCTGGTCCGTCAGCATGAACTGCTCCCCGCGCCCGGCAGAACCCATTAAATAGAACGCAAAAGGAGCAGGTGGCTCAAGTCCTTGCTTGCGGAGTGCCGAAATAGACAGCTCGACTGCCCTGTCTATTAATCGGTCGTAAAGCTTTGTAATGATGTCCAACAATGCGATTGCTGGAACGCGATCTCTTAGCAACGTTTCGGTCATTTCATAGATTGCTGCCTTAACCTCAGGCAAACTCGTTTCCTCAGCCTCATCTATCTTCTTTATTGTCCTCATCACACTGTCGTTCTTTTTCCTGAGTAAATCGGTCAGTGTGATGACCCCCGAAATTCCCCCATCATCGACCACGGGTAAATGCTTGATCCCGTTCAGCAACATTTTAGATAAAGCATCATAATAGTAGGCGAACCTTGATATCGTCACAGGATTTTCCGTCATCACCTGCCTGGATGGCCCGTCAAAAGATATCCCTTTTGAAACGACCCGCCCGACGATATCTCGTTCTGTTATGATTCCCTTCAGCTCAGCACCCTCGACCACCAGCACAGAACTGGTTTTCCTTTTAACCATTATCTGGGCAGCTTCCTGAATGCTCGTATCAGGAGTAACAGACGCGACTTTATCACTCATCAAATCCTGGACTCTTGCTAAAATCGTCTCACCCTCACCTATTCCTTTTGCCATTTTCACCTGCTCGGCAAGCGATCCGTACACATCTTTCAACCTAATCGATACCTGGGACAGCAGGTAATCATGGACATCCTGGTCATCCCATCTCTTTGCAAGTACAGAAAAAGGAATAAGCAGTGCCTGGACTTCGTCAACAGCCCTTACCTCGACATTGGCCTGCGTTTTCTCGGCACTACTAAATCCAAGGAATTCGGCCAGACTTGAAAACCCTACAATTTCACCTTTTTTGATGACTTCAAGCACTTCTTCCTGTCCGGCTGCATTTTCCACGAATACCTCGGCATTTCCTTGTAAAATCAACAAAAGCCCCTGACGAGGAGTATTCGCCTTGAGCATCATTTCGCTTTTTCCATAGGTAAGAGCTTCACATTCCTCGACAAGGGAAAGGGCCGTGCGTTCGTCCACCCCCTGGAATAGGGGGTGGAACTGCACAGCCTTCCAGATTTCCTTATACTGATTTTGTTGCATCGTCATTCATCCACACTTCGCCGTTCTTGTAGCTCATCTGTTCAGGATAGCGAAGGTCGAGTACTTCCTCCTGAATTTTTTGCGAAGGTGCTGGTGTCGCAAGCGATACAATCACATTCGCAAGGATTGCAGCCGCAGCGCCGAATACGCCAGCTCCAGTGTCGATAATGCCAAGGATCGTGAAGCCGCCATACTTCGCAGCAAAAATATAACTCAATGTCACGGCAAGACCGACGAGCATACCTGCAATAACACCCTGGGAATTTGAACGCTTCCACCATACACCAAGAATCAATGCAGGGAAGAACGTTCCACTTGCCAGCGCAAATGCCCAGGCAACGATTTGCGTGATTGCACCTGGAGGATCAAGGGCGATCAGGCCCGCAAACAAGGTAGCAATAACGATTGACATACGCGCTACATTCAGGCGTGTTTTTTCCGTAGCGTTTGGCTTCATGACACGGTAGTATATATCGTGTGCAAAAGCCGACGAAATAGCGATCATCAAGCCGCCGGCAGTTGAAAGCGCCGCGGCCATAGCGCCTGCCGCTACAAGCCCGATAACGAATACGCCAAGGTTAGCGATTTCCGGTGTCGCCATAACGACGATATCGTTTGAGATGATCAATTCACTCCACTGTAGGACACCGTCGCCATTACCATCGGCAACCTGCAGCTTTCCTGTATCGACCCATGTTTTCGTCCAGGCAGGAAGCTCACTTATTTTGCTGCCGGCAACCTTTGTCATCAGGATAAAGCGTGAGAATGCCGCGTAAGCAGGTGCTGAAAGGTAAAGCAAGCCAATGAACAGCAATGCCCATGCGCCTGACCAGCGTGCAGCCTTCATCGTTGATACCGTATAGAAACGGACGATAACGTGCGGAAGTCCCGCAGTACCGGCCATCAGTGTAAACATAAGGGCAAGGAACTGCCATTTCGTACCGTTCGTGAATGGCGCGAAGTATTCCGAGATCCCAAGCTCACGGTCGAGCTCGCCCATTTTTCCTACTAGCTCACCATAAGAAAGCCATGGTAGTGCGCTGCTTGTCACCTGGAGAGACATAAAAATGACCGGAATCAAGTAGGCAATAATCAAAATTATATACTGCGCAACCTGTGTCCATGTAATCCCCTTCATACCACCGAATGCAGCGTAAGTCGCAATCAGCACCACACCGATCATCGTGCCGAGCTTCGCATCGATTTCGAACAGTCGCCCGATAACCACACCGGAACCGGAAAGCTGACCGATCGAATAGGTGAAGCTGATGATGATCGTTGAAATGGCCGCAATGACGCGAGCCGTATGGCTATTGTATCGGTCACCAATAAATTCAGGAACCGTGTATCGCCCGTACTTCCTGAGCTGTGGCGCCAGCAGGAAGGTCAGCAGCAAATATCCGCCTGTCCAGCCCATGATATACGCAAGGCCGTCATAGCCGAGCAGCATGATCGTACCGGCCATTCCGATGAAGGAAGCGGCACTCATCCAGTCAGCGCCGATCGCCATCCCGTTAAAAATTGGAGGTACGCCGCGGCTGGCAACATAGAAGTCAGACGTTTGCTTAGCTGTATTGTAAACCGCAATCCCGATATACAAACCGAATGTAGCTAAAATAATAGATAATGAGACCAAGAATTGTGTATCCAAAGTTCTCCCCCTTATTCAAACGCTCTTTTTTTCTTTCTCCGTGATCTAGTGGTCCAGGCTCTTTCCTTCGCTCAGCTTGACGTTCTTCTCCTCATCGATTCCATACTTCTTATCGATGCCATCGCTAAGCTTGGCATTGACAAACAGCAGCACGATAAATGTGACCACTGCCCCCTGCGCTCCCATGAAATAATGGAACGGGAAGCCGCCGATCGAAATCTCACTCAGCGGTTCGGCGATCATGACCGCACCGAACGAAACGAGGAACCAGATGATGAAATAAATGACCATATTACGGGTTTTTTCACGGAAATACGCGTCAGCAACTGACTTATCAATTTTCTTCACATTTACACCCCTTTGGTTTTGCTAATCCCCTTTGTATAATCCTTCATGAATGACAGACACAGCATTGAATCAGAAAGCTTGCCCCACTCCTTTTTTATGGATTTGTTTTATATGAACCTTGCGCCAGGCAAGATCGATACCTACTAGAAAAGCGGAAGCGCCTTGGTCAGCCCCGACAAGCGCTGGAGGGCCTGACAGTGAAGTCGTTTTTTGACTTCATTGGCAGGATCGAAATCGAAAAGTATAGCCGACTGCCCAGAAACGCAGAAACTGGAGACTCCGACAAAGAAGCGCTTTTTGCTTCTGCGGGCGGAGTTGAAGTTTCGGAGTTTCTAGGAGGCGAAACTAGACAAGCGTCTCGAGGGGGTAGGCGCTGTAGCTAGACACTAAAATAAGTTAAAAATTTATATATTCTAATAATACGAAATCGGAACCTGGGTGGATTAACTTAAGCTGAAGATGAACTTCACTGTTTCGAAAAACGGAGCCGGGACCATGATGATCTGGATGAGGAAGTAGAGAAATATGCTCAGGAACGGAACTGCCAGGTAAATTAATTTGTTTTTTCTTAAGCCCATGAAAAGGCTAATGCCGGTAATCACCAGCAGGCCGATTAGAATGATCAAGTTGATTCCTCCTATGTAAAAGTTATCTTGCATATAAATGAATAATTATTTATTTAACTAAATCTTTAGAAAATTTAATTTAATTATCCATATAATGTCCAGGCAGGTCAATACGTTATTTCTAAAAAATGTAATCGCTTTCTATGTCGATTTTTTTCAGACCGTGGTAAATCCGTTAGTCGCAGTAAGGGTTAGGGGGTGTCAGAGGTAATGAAGTTTGTCGAAAAAAATTTTTCAGCTTGTTTCCATAGAATTGCACTGTTTGTAATGATTTTACAGAATAGTAAAAGGAACACTCTCCATCGAGTGTTCCTTCATTAAAATATACTTTACCAGCAGGCAATTGCGCCATCGGTTCTCATTTCCGTCCCGCCTGTCAGGACACCGGTTTCCGGATTGCGGACGATGACCTGCCCGCGGCCAAAACCTCCACCATCGTATGCTACCTTCATCTGATGCCCTCGTGCAGCAAGCTCTTTGACGATATAATTCGGGAAGTTGTGCTCAACTTCGATCTGCTTGCCTTCGATCCACTGCCAGCGAGGCGCATCAAGTGCAGCCTGCGGGTTCATCCCGTAATCAATCATATTCATCGCCACCTGGACATGCCCCTGTGGCTGCATATAGCCACCCATCACGCCGAATGGGCCGACTGCCTGGCCATCCTTCGTGATGAATCCAGGAATGATCGTATGGTATGTCTTCTTGCCCGGAGCCAGCGCATTCGCATGATTCGGGTCTAGCGAAAAGTCATGCCCGCGGTTTTGCAGTCCGATTCCTGTTCCCGGAACGACTACTCCTGAACCGAAGCCCATATAGTTGCTCTGGATAAACGAAACCATATTTCCTTCTCCATCCGCAGTCGACAAGTAGACTGTTCCCCCTTTAGGCAGCTGGCCAGGTTCCGGCATTCTCGCTTCATCAGAGATTTTCGCTCGTGCATCCTCTCCATACTTCTCGGAAAGCAGATCTTCTACCATCGCCTGCATCGTCTTAGGGTCGGTGACATACTCCTTGCCATCGGTGAACGCCTGCTTCATCGCTTCCAGCTGAAGATGCACACCCTGGACGTCATCACGATGGGTAAACTCGTAGCCTTTTAAAATATTCAATGCCATCAAGGCAACGATTCCCTGTCCATTCGGCGGAATTTCCCACACCTCGTGCCCGTGGTATGATACAGAAATTGGCTCCACCCATTCAGGATGATAGTTTTCGAGATCGGACTTACTCAGGAATGCACCTGCTTTTTCAGAAGCCTCTGCGATTCTATCAGCAAGCGGCCCCCTGTAAAAGCTCTCTCCATTCGTTTCAGCAATTTCCTGAAGCGTATTCGCATGATCCTCCGATTTCCACATCTCGCCGGCCTCAGGTACCTTTCCATCTGGAGCGAAGACGGAGAACCACTCCTTGTATTCCTCGCCCTGGAAGCGGCTCTTGTAAGCATTGTAAGCACCCTTCCAGTATTTTGCGAGAATAGGAGTCAGCGGATATCCATTGCGCGCATAGTCAATCGCCGGCTGCAGCACCTCAGTAAGCGGCAGGCGGCCGAATTTTTTCGACAGCTCCGCCCATGCTGATGGAGCCCCCGGAACCGTGACCGGAATCCAGCCATGCGAAGGCATTTTTTCATGGCCAAGCTCCTTCACTTTTTCAATGGAAATCGATTGTGGCGCGGGGCCGCTCGCATTCAATCCGTACAGCTTGTCTTTTACCCAGACAAGCGCGAACGCGTCGCCGCCAATTCCATTGGAAGTCGGCTCGACAACTGTCAGGCATGCCGCTGTCGCGATGGCCGCATCGATTGCGTTGCCTCCCTTTTTTAAAATATCAAGGCCCGCCTGCGCCGCAAGCGGCTGCGACGTAGCAACCATCCCATTGCGAGCGACCGAAGCCATCCGCTGGGAAGGATAAGGATATGTATGTAAAGACATTTAGATTCCCCCTATTAATTTTCGTCTTACGAAATATTATATCAAAATAGCTGAAAATTCGAAATAAAAAAATCCCTTTCTGTTACGATAGGGATTTTTCATTTAAATTTTGTGAAGATACCAACTGTACTATGAGCAAAGATTGTCATCCAATAAGAACCAACCAAAAGAAGAATAGAAAAATAACTGAACATTGCTGCGTCTCCAAAGACATTTGAAAAATACTCAGCTGCCTTATAATATCCGCCACCACCTGCCACGAGGGCGAAAAACATTGTTCCGTGTAAAATGAAGGTATATTTGCGCAACTCATCACTCTCTCCAAAAACTATTTTACTCATTAAATTATTGAAACGAAATGTTAGCAAAGAAGCTAACAACCATAATCCAATGATTAGGAACAGAATGACCAAGTGATCCTGATAAGCCCTGACTGCAGGGAGCGCGAAGAAGATTGAAGTCAGTACAAAACTAAAGTAGCCGGCATAACCTCTAAGTTTAGCCGATTTTTTGGATTTCCCTGTGATATCTAAGAAAATAGCATATAAAAACAGCGGGATGTAAAGGCCAAGTACAAGCCACATGTAGAACCTTGAAAAGTCCGGGATGAAGATACTAAATGCTCCGATTATCAAAGGCAGTATTGTAAATATCAATGTCTTTTTAATCATATGCCACCCCCATTATCTCTTTTTAAAAGCCCGGCCATATTCGGCCGGACTTCTTACATTCCACTTTGCAATCTTAACTCATAAAATTCCTTCACCCTTGTCACGACATCCTTTGAACCTGAATCCTCAATCATCATCGCGACGATCATATCGCTGGATTGAGGGTTGTAGGCGACGAACCAGCCGAGTTCCCTTCCTTTATCGCCCTGTTTTTCCTTGATTTCCGCTGTTCCCGTTTTACCGGCTAACGGATAGTTGGCGATCTGGCCATTGTGGGCGGTTCCTTTTGGATCGGTGATGACTTTTGTCAGCATGCCATTCAGAGCCGCTGCATTTTCAGGACTGACAAGCCCTTCCTTCCATACCTGTCCCTGCTCATCTTCCATATTCAAAATTGGTTTGATCATATTGCCCTTATTCACGAATGGCGAATACGTCGTTGCAAGATGGAGAATATTCATTTCCATCTGCCCCTGTCCGTAAGCAGAGTCGGCCAGGCTGATTTCACTGTCAATCTTGCCGATTTGCGATGGCTCGATTGGGTATAGATATTCCGGCTGGTCTTCAAAGCCGAATTTCTTCAATCCTTCTGTAAAAGTTTCCTGGCCCATTCCGAGCACTGCCCGCGCAAAGTAAATGTTATCCGAATAGATCAGCGCTTTTTCAAGGTTGATATTCCCTACTACATTCGAATACCTGGTCACTTTGTAGCCGCCCCATGATGCGTCTTTACTCCACTGTTTATCAGTAATTTCAAAAGCAGTATCCAGCTGGAGCTTTCCGCTCTCAAGTCCGATTGCTGCTGTGATCGGTTTGATCACTGAGCCCGGCACATAAGTCAGCTTGAATCTATTAAGCGTAGGCTTTAGTGGGTCTTCTTCTAGCACTTTCCGCTTGTTTTGCGAGATTCCGAGCGCCATTTCATTCGGATCGAATCCTGGCGCGCTGACCAATGCCAGCGTCTCACCTGTCTTCGGATTGATGGCTGATGCCGTACCCGCTTTCCCTTTTAGCTGGTCGTACAATTGCTGCTGGGCCACTACATCGATTGTCAGCTTGACATCCTTCCCGTTTTCCACCGTCTTTTCAGCAAGCGTCTTGACGGTTCCGTCCTCTTTCACAATCGAAATCCTGACTCCGTTTGTGCCTTTTAATTGTTCTTCGAGAACCTGTTCAAGGCCGCGGCGGCCAATGAGGTCGGTTGCACTGTACCCTTTTCCCTCCAGCTTTTCCAGGTCATCGGCAAGGATTGGACCGACATAACCAATCAAGTGGGACAAAGCTTCTCCATATGGATACTCGCGGGCCCCCACCATCTGGCTTGTCACTCCATTCAGCGCAAATAACTTTTCATGAAGACCTTTATCTGTCTTGGAAACTTTCTTCAGAGGAACGAACAAATCAGGTTTTACCCACCCTGCGTTCATGGCTTTAGTGATTTGCTCTTCTTTCATATCGAGCAGCTCCGCAAGCTTGGTGATGGTCTGCTCTTTTGGCTCGCCTAATTTACCAGGGACCACTCCGACCTGGACAGCCGTCCCATTGATCGCAAGCCCGTTTCCAGCACGGTCAAGGATGCTGCCGCGTTCTGCCTGGACATTCTTGAAGCTGATTTTATCCCCTGCTCCGAGTTCTGGGAAAATGTACGTCGTGTTCCAATCAACATACCAATTTGCCTCTTTTTCACGCTCTTCTTTTACAAGAGTAGCATTGTGGTCGAATTCAATCGGGCCAGCAGCGCTATTCATCTTTGCTGAAAAAGGAAGTTCTGCGTTCTCTTCATGTTCCTGCTCTTCCTCAGGCTGCTTGTAGCTCACCTTCAGCTCATTGATCTCTAAATCTTTATAAATTTTATTATAACGAGAGACGAATTCCTCCTTGGAGATGGAATCCTTCGCTTTTTTTGATAAAAATCCGTACATCTCATCAAATTTCTGGTCATTCCAAAGCTTTACGTACTGGGAAAACCTTTCTTCGGGAGTCGGTTCCTTGCTGCAGCCGGAAATGAGTGCGGCAATTACGACCGTTAAAAGTATAAATAGTGCCCGTTTCATATGTATCCCTCCTCTTGTCTGATTTTACCATAGAATTGCCAATTAGATAAACTTCAGGACTTCCCTCTTTCACTATAAAATTTCCACAAAATACAGCGGAAGCTTTTCTGATTAATCCAATAAAAAAACCCGCCTTTATAGCTAGGCAGGTTCCATAAATTTAGATTTTATTAGGAGTTGGTTGAAGTATCAGCGTCAGTTGAAGAGTCTTTGTCTTTATCTTCTCCTGCGTCCTTATCTTCGTCTTTTTTATCAGAGCCGCCTTCTGCAGGCTTGTCTTCCGCTGGAGTTGTACCTTCAGCATCTTGCTCTGAGCTTCCTTCCACATCTTCTCCGTCAGCATCTTCAGACTTGCCTGCATCTGCATCAGAAGAAGCTTTCTCTTCTGTCACATTTGCATCCTGCAATGCGCTTAGAGGCTTATTGAAGTACTCATGCGGATTGACTGGTACATTGTCCTTGCGGATTTCAAAGTGTACGTGGTTGCCAGCCTTCTCATTGATCAGGCTTGTTCCGGATTTCGCAATGACTTGTCCTTGCTCAACCTGGTCGCCAACCTTAACTTGATAGTCTTTCACTGACTGATATTGTGTTACAATACCTTTGTCATGCTCGATTTCAATGACGTTTCCAAGCACTGCATCTTCCATGACATTTGTGACAGTACCGCTTAGTGACGCGATTACATCAAATTCCTTGCCATCTTTTGTAGCAATGTCCAGTCCAGTGTTCGGATGGTACGTATTATCATAGAACACTAGAGCTGCTTCTTGCTCAGCCGCGTCGCCTTCATTGTCATAGAATCCCATTTGGACGACTGCATCATCTTCATTCACCACTGGCATTACAAAGTTCTCCATCGCGCGGTTCACTTCAACTGCTGGCTGGTCATTCATCTTTTTACCAGGCATGTCAGTCGCTTTGTATTCCGACTGATCCAGCTGATCGGTTCCGCTGTTTTGATACCATAGGACACCAGTTAGAATGATTGCGGCACTAGCAATATAAACTGTTGGATACACCCACCGCTTCTTGAAAAAGCTGTTCTTGCTTTTGTCTTGAGAAGATCTTTTTTCTTCCTCTCTCATTTTCATCACCTCAGCAATCAGTTTGAACAGAAGCGAAAAAATATATACATAGAGTTGAAAAATTTTTTACTGCTTATTTTTCGACAAAGGTTAGGAAATTATGCAAAAAAGTTTTTTGGGGTGGTTTGGTTGAGATACAGTTAATTCGGGGTCAACTGTAAACTTCACACAATTCGCCCTCTTCGGGTTACTACTATAAAGAGAGGTATCATCATGAAAAAGTTATTAGTATGGTTTTTACGTATTCTTCCGCTGCTCTATATGGCGGCAATCTGGATTATGTCCAGTAATCCTGCAGACGCATTGGTCGAGCTGCCCAATCAGGGCGTTGACCGTTTTATAAAAGAATCGCTCCATCTCGTAGAGTTTGGAATCTTGTACGTGCTGCTTGTCCTGGCGGCTTTGACGACCGGACGTTTCACACCGGTGATGAGCTTCGCCTTCATGGGCGTGGCGATTCTGTACGGCCTGCTCGACGAGATCCATCAAAGCTTCGTCCCGTACCGATCAGCAACACTGATTGATTTTATAAAAGACGTAATTGGGGTATTAGCGGCCTCACACTTCATCCATCATGCCAGCTTCAGCGGAAAGTTCCCGCGGCTGGGGAGGGTTTTGCGCGGGATTGAGGAGAGAGTTCGGGGAATTTAGCTGGGTTTAGTATTTAAATTGTTATTAGTTACGGTTTTTTAGGGGCTGGCCTTGTTTTTAGGCTGGCTTTTTGTTTAGACTAGTGTTCTTTTTAGCCAACGTGGATTATATCCTCACTAACTAGGATTAAAACTGACATAAAGGGGATTAAAAGCTCTACAACGGGGATTATCCATATCACAACAGGGATTAAAACCTACAATTCACATAATGTACAATTAAAGATACGAAACTAGGCAGGTTTTCATGCTGAATTATAGAATTTGTCCTAAAAAGCAACTTAAGGAGTGATATTTTGATAAAAAAAGAAAGAGGATATCCCATTCATCTCCGTATTTATGAGGCTATCTTCAATAGAATCCATGACAATCATCCAAAATTCTTACAAATCGAGCAAGATTATAAAGGCTGGCGCTCTGGTTACAAAGGAGAATTGCAAACTGACTACCGCTTAAGCTTTTTGCCTGAAAAAGGCTACTATATATTCCGCGATTTGCGGCTTGCTGATGGCCCTTGGCACTTTCAAATGGACACCCTCATATTAACTCTTCGATACATCGTACTGATTGAAACGAAAAATCATTCAGGTATACTCTTCTTCGATAAAGATTCCAATCAAATGATCCAAACCAAAGAAGACAAAGAAAAAGCGTATGATAGTCCCGTTCTACAGGTTAAAATGCAATCGTGGCATCTAAAAAGATGGATAAATGAGCATAAGTTTAGATTACCTCCCGTTTACCACTTTGTGGTTATCAGTAACTCTTCTGCTATTATCCGAACCAATTATCGTTCGTTAAATAATATTGTAGTGAAAGGAGATGTATTGTTAAATAGAATAAACCAGCTTGACTCCAACCATTCTGAAGAGTTTCTTTCTGTAAAAGACCTAAAAAAATTCTCAAATCTTCTTTTAAAAAAGGATACTCCACAGCGTCCGGATTTATTAAAGTATTACTCCCTTACAAGCTCCGATTTTCATAAAGGAGTTCAGTGTCCTGCTTGTTCGACTTTTGGGATGACACGCATGAAGTGGCATTGGGTTTGCCCTCATTGTGGACATTCATCTAAAACTGCTCATCACGGAGCAATATTAGACCACTTTCTTCTCTTTAAGCCTACCATGACAAATCAAGAATTTAGACGCTTTGCAAACATTCCTTCGATAAAGACTGCAAATCGGATGTTATCTTTTATGAACCTCCCCCACACAGGCACCAAAAAAGGCCGCATCTACCACATGCCACCCGACATTGAAACATTCTTCAATTCCCGGAAAAAATAATCGACATATACCATACTGAATCCCGCAAAAAGACAAAAGTTACCGAAGCACAACTCAAATGCGCTAAAAAGCCAGGGCTGCTCTTCGCCCTGGCCACGTCATTATTCGGTTTTGCAAAAGCAGCCTGATCTTATTTCTTCGCAGTCACCTTCGTCAGCATACTCTCTGCTTCGCTGATCTCGACGCCTTTATAGTAGTGTTTGACGATATCCTGATAGTTCTTGCCTTCGGTGGCCATGCCGTTGGCGCCGTATTGGCTCATGCCGACGCCGTGGCCGAAGCCTTCGGTGGTGATGACGACGTTATTGCCTTTGAGCTCCCAGGTGAAGTCGCTTGAGCGCAACCCTAGTTTTTCACGGACTTCTTTGCCAGTTAGGACTTTGCCGCCTATGTCGATTTTGGCTACGCGGTTGCCTGATGTTCTTGAGATGACCTTGCCAATCTCCGGAGAATTCGGCAGCTTGACCCCAAGCTTAGACTCCACATCGGCCACGGTCATCACAGTCTGGTTGCGGAATTTCGGTGACTCCAGATCCCATGGGCTTTCTACGCTGCGCAGGTATGGCAGTGAGTTTGACCAGTATTCCTCTGAGTTTTCAGTAAAGCCGTTCGATGTCGAGAAGAAGGTCGCATCAATGGGCGCACCGTCAAATGTAAGGACCTGGCCGTCAGTTGCCTTTACAGCCTCGGCGATTTTCTTCATCTTCCATTTGTAGTCGACGCCCCATTGCTTTTTCAATTCTTCTTTGTTTTTAAATACCTGGTGAATGGTTGTATCATTCAATTGAGCGCCTTCAGGTACGCCTACCTTATTTGGGCTCAGCATTTGTTTTACATAATAAGTCCTTGCCGACAGTGCCTGCGCCTTTAATGCCTCCAGCTCAAACTCGGCGGGCATTTCAGCAGCGACGACACCGATCAAGTATTCATCAAGCGGAAGCTTTTCGGTCTTGGATAGAGCTGTCCTGTAAACTGCTACCTCTACTGCGGAATCGGCAGTTGGGACAGCAGCAGCATCCTTCGCTTCACTTTGCAACTCTTCCCCAAGCTTTCCGCCTGCCTTTTCTTCCATAAAAGGGAGGACGAGCAAGGATGGAATCAGGAGTGTGACAGCAAATAGAATTGCAGCTAGTACGATGAGTGGTTTGAATTTTAACATAGAAAAAGCCTCCATTATGAAATTTCACGGTCGTTAACCGTCTCATTCCATTCATATGGAGGCGGACAAGCTTTTATGACAAATTTCAAAAAAGCTCATCATTTGTATATTTTCCTTTAAAACGTTCATAATAAGTCGGTCGAAATTGGACAGATATTTTTAAAACAAGAAGTTAATTCCCTTCCAATCAACAGGACTAATAACAAGAATTCAGCGGTTTTTTTAAAAAAACCAATCAAAAATCAAAAAACCGCAGAACTATACATGTAAGCACAATTCTCCGGTTCATTGAGTAGTATTCTTTATGGGTCATGTCTAAGACTAGATATCTTATGCGTTCATGTCTGAGACTAAGTTTTCAGTTACTGGCTGTTCTTCTACCTCGCTGATGCGTTCGATGTCAGCGCCTAGTGCAGCAAGTTTATGATGGAAGTTCACATAGCCGCGGTCCAGGTGGTAAAGCTCTGTCACGCGTGTTACTCCATCTGCTACAAGGCCAGTCAGGATCAGTGATGCTGCGGCGCGCAGGTCTGTTGCTGCCACTTCTGCTCCCTGAAGGTTGGATGGTCCGTTCATGATGACAGAACGTCCGTCGATTTTGATGTTTGCGTTCATGCGGCGGAATTCTTCCACGTGCATGAAGCGATTTTCGAAAACAGTCTCAGTGATCATGCTTGTGCCCTGAGCGCGCAATAGCAATGCCATCATCTGGGATTGCATATCTGTCGGGAAGCCAGGGTGCGGCATCGTCTTGATGTCGACTGCTTTCAATTTTTCAGGACCGATGACACGAAGGCCATCTTCTTCTTCAATGATCGTAACACCCATTTCTTCCATCTTGGCAACCAATGAAGAAAGATGTTCCGGTACAGCGCCTTTTACAAGGACGTTGCCGCCAGTGATGGCAGACGCCACCATGAAGGTTCCTGCTTCGATTCGGTCAGGAATGATGTTGTGATCAGCACCGAACAGTACTTCCACACCCTCAATCTTGATTGTGCCAGTGCCAGCGCCTTTTACCTTCGCTCCCATTTTGTTAAGGAAGTTGGCAAGGTCGACGATTTCTGGTTCTTTTGCGACGTTTTCGATGATGGTTGTGCCTTTTGCAAGAACAGCCGCCATCATGATATTTTCCGTAGCGCCAACGCTAGGGAAATCGAGGTATATTTTAGCTCCATGCAGGCCATTGGCTGCTTCGGCTTCAATAAAACCGTTGCCTACCTTGACTGTCGCACCCATTGCTTCAAAGCCTTTAAGGTGCTGGTCGATAGGACGGGAACCGATTGCACAGCCGCCTGGCAACGCTACGCGAGCACGGCCATTCCTGGCAAGCAGGGATCCCATTACTAGTACAGAAGCACGCATTTTACGAACATACTCAAAAGGTGCTTCTATTTTTAACTCTCTGGATGCATCTACTGTAATCGTGTTATTTTCAAACTCCACTACGGCGTTTAAAGAACGTAATACTTCGTTGATGGTATATACATCGGAGAGAGTTGGCACATCACGAATTACGCTTTTTCCGTCACTTGCTAATAATGTTGCAGCGATAACAGGCAAGACGGCATTCTTAGCTCCTTCAACCTTTACAGAACCGCTTAGCCTTTGTCCGCCGCGGACGATGATTTTTTCCAAGTGTATTCCCCTCCGCGTCCAATTTCTCTATATTAATATTCAATCGTTATGATGGGTGTGCCAACTACGAGGGTAGTCTTAGCGCCCAATCGATCAGTTTTCCGTAATCCAAGCTGCATATTCATCTCATGGTCATTGCTCAAGGGTTTGTCGAACAAAGGCGAAACAGCGGATGTAGATAAGAATGATTCCTCTTCTACCCCTTCGACTTCCTTAGCTTGAAAAGCCTTTAGCAATTTAGTTTTATAAACAGGTAAAGCCGATTTTATCTTATCACTGAACTCGCCTTCAATACAAGAGAAAGTTGTGGCGTTTCCTCGAAAAATGTCAAATATTCTGCCTGGTAAATTTTTGTTTAAAAATGCTTCTGTATTTTTATTCCAGTAGTGACCTCTGACCTCATACATCACATACGTATGTATCAGCCCATTTGTGTCCGTAGAAACAATTTTAATTTTTTCCTGAATCTCAGAAGAATTAGAAACAGCTGTAAGTTCTCCATCTCGGTGCTTCCATGTCCAATTCGGAAGCTGGTCCTTCAGTTCTTTTACCAAACCTTCGACATTTTCTTCTACCAATGTTTCCCTAGCATATATAGACCAACCAGTGATTAAAATATTTTCGTCCTGCAAAACTGAGGCCAGAGTTTTTATTTCATGATCAGCGTCAGCTACAGTCGTCTTATTCCCAGCTTGGAACACAATAAAACCAATAATGCCAAAAATTGATAAAATAAATGGAATCTTCTTCATATGTCTCTCACTCTCCCCTTATTACCATTCTTACCAGGAGAGCGAATCGCATACTTGGGAATTCTCGTCACTTTTTGACATCATTCTATGTATCAACTTAGCCGGGTGTTCATTTGTTTGTGAAAAAATAAACATGCCTTTGCAAAAAACAAGCACAAAAACAATAATACTCAAGTTTTCATGTTTTGGAAACATGTATGAAGACCTAATTTTTTACCAATTTGTTTAGGATTTACAGGAATGGGCCAAAGAGTCCATGCCAGCCACTGCTAGCTCCCCATTAATGAAGAATTTTTCGCGGAGCTTTTTGAATATTGATCGGATTACTTTTGATTAAGCGATTTTATTGAAAAATCATCGGAAGCTGCTGTGACCATTGGAGGTAATCAAGGAAGAAATTACTTACGGTGGATCCCAGTGCGATGGATGCAAGAATGTATAAAACACGGGCTTGAAGAACATGGTTTGCCCTGAGCAATTTATCGAATTGGAGTGCTTGAAGAGCCCACCATGAAATGGCGATAAAAATAAGATGTGTCAGAATGCTGGTCAGCGCAAAGCCGCCAAAACCTGTAATCATAAAGTGTCCCCCCTAACCATGTCTATTTTAACATAAACTAGATGATTACCTGTTATTTTAGACGTTTCAGAAACCGGAAAGTTTCATGATTAATTTTCGCATCTTAATTTATCCTGTGACGGAACTAACTCTTCTCTTAATTTATCACCCTTGTGACCGAAACTAACTCTTCCCTTAGTTTTCGGCTTTCTTTCATCATATCTAAATCAATGCATAAAAAAACTGGCCTGCAATCAATGCAGACCAGCTGAATTTACCCCTTTGTTTCCATGATAGATTTTCCCCAAAACCCAAACATGATTGGTGCTTTTTGTTACCGAAAGGCGCTTATCTCATAAAATCAACGAATTGGTTGAAGTTACTTTGCATGAAGTCGATTGCCAGGTTTGGCATGACTCCGAACAGGATTGTTCCGACTACTGTGATCAGGATGACGGAGATAGTTCCTGCTGGCAGCTGGATTTTTTCGTCACTTGCTGCCGGACGGAAGAACATTTGCGTCATGACTCCGAAGTAGTAGAAATAAGATACGACTGTTGTCGCAATCATGATCGATACGAGTACATAGTGGGCCTGGTCGACCATCAATGCGCCCATGAAGATGTTCAGCTTACCGATGAAGCCTGCAGTACCCGGGATTCCTGCGAGTGACAGGATGAAGATTCCCATTCCAACAGCCAATAAAGGTGAGCGGCGGTAAAGGCCGGCAAAGTGGCTGATATCTTCTGAGCCAGTTTTCATTGTTATCACCTGGATCACGGCGAATGCCCCAAGATTCATCAATACGTATGCGAGCATGTAGAACCAGATTGCATCGAAGGTCACGAATGACATGGCAGTCAATGCGACAAGGATGTAACCGGCATGCGCGATACTTGAGTAGGCGAACATGCGCTTGATGTTGCGCTGTCTTAAAGCGATGACGTTACCAATGATCATTGTTGCTCCCGCCAGGAATGCGATGTAATCCTGGACTGCGAACAGTAATGGAATTGGCTGTCCATCTTCCTGTGCGACAGGAATGTATCCAAAAATCGATAAGAGGATGCGAAGGATAATCACGAATCCAGCTGTTTTTGAGACGACGCTCAAGAACGCTGTCACTGGAGTCGGTGCTCCTTCGTATACATCCGGTGCCCACATATGGAATGGCGCAGATGCCAGTTTGAAGGACAAGCCAACGAAAATCATGAAGAATGCCAGTCCAAGAATGTAGATATGCTGAGGGTCACTCAGTCCGCCAAAGACTTGAGCGATTCCTTTTAGATTAGTTGTTCCGGCGATTCCGTATACATAGCTCATACCGAACAATGTGATTGCGGTAGAAATTCCGCCATTTAGGACGTATTTCATCGCTGACTCATTCGATTTCAGATTGCGTTTGCGCATCCCTGCAAGAACATAGGACGGAATGGACAACAATTCAAGGCCAACGAATAAAGTAATCAAGTCGCCGCTTGATGCCATGAACATCGTACCAAGCAATGCCGTCAGGAACAGGTAGAAAAATTCTCCCTTATATTCCTCAAGTCCGTCATTCGTCCTGTAGTCGATCGCCAATAGCAAGACCAGTGCAGATCCAAGTAAGAGGATCAACTTGAATGCGATCGCGAAAGAATCCAATCTGAATGTATCATATAAAATCGATGTTGTTTCCGTACCGATAAGTGAAACCAGTGAAACCAGCGCCAGTACTACACCTGCAAAAGCAGCCCAGCCAAGGACTTTACGGTCAACATGCTTTGGCATGAATAAATCAGCGACTGATAAAATGGCAATGACACCAAGGATGATGAATTCCGGAGTCATCGTCCCCCAATCAAATGATAGAAGTGTATCTAGATCCATCCTTCATCACCCCCCTATTCCCATCAAGATAGTCTCTAAAGTTGCCTGAAGCGGTTCACTAAGAACAGCTGGATATACACCGATCAGAACGATCAAGCCGATGAGCACCAATACTGGAGCCCATTCAAATGAACGGATGTCGGAAACTCCAACAAACTCGCGCTCTGCATTGCCATATGTGATGGCGAGCACTGCGCGCAGCAGGTAAACAGCTGTCATGATGATGCCGATTGTACCTACCGCTGCCAGGATTGGCATTTCCTCGAATAGTCCAAGGAAGGCCATGAACTCGCTGACGAATCCGGACATGCCAGGCAGTCCAAGTGATGCCATCGCACCTGCAAGCAGGAAGCCTGATGCAAGCGGCATTCCTTTTGCCATGCCGCCAAGGTTCGCAAGCGTTGTCGTATGCGTGCGCTCATAAAGAACTCCAACAAGGAAGAACAATAGAGCTGAAATCAAGCCGTGTGAGACGACCTGGAAAATAGCCCCTTGAATTCCTGCTTCATTTAATGCTCCAAGTCCGATTAAAACGATCCCCATATGGGAAATAGAAGAGTAAGCTAGGACCATTTTGAAATCTGTCTGGATAAAAGCAAGGAATGCACCGTAAAGCAGGTTAATGACACCCAGTACTGCGAGCAATACGGCTAATTCCGCGAATTGTTCAGGGAAAATCCCCATCCCGAAGCGAATCAGACCAAACGCACCGATTTTCAGCAAGATCCCTGAGTGGATCATGACGATGGATGGCGGCGCTTCAACGTGGACGCGCAGCATCCAGCTATGCAACGGGAAGATTGGCAGCTTTACACCGAAAGCCACTAGCAATGCGATCAATAATCCCATTTTCAATGACTCAGATACTGGCGCGAACAATGGCGCGTTTTCTGCGTTCATCATGACTGACAGCATTTCGATATTGGATGTGCCAGTTCTTGAGAACAACACCATGATGACGATCAGCAGGATGGCTGACCCAAGGCCGTTATAAATCAAAAAGCTGTAGGCAGCCTTTTCTTTGTCGTAATAACCCCATTTTCCAATCAGGAAGAACATTGGAATCAATGTAATTTCGAAGAAAAGGAAGAACAGGATCAGGTTTTGTGATGTGAAGACTCCAAGCATCCCGATTTCGAGAAGCAAGAACAGCATGTAGTAGCCTTTCCATTCTTTTTTGATATGGAAGGAAGCAACTGCCGCAAGCGTCGCGATCACAGCTGTGAGAACCACCATGATCAAACCGAAACCATCGATTCCGAGCTCGTAGTTTACCGAGAACAAGCCCTGCTGCTCAGCACCCTGACCGCCGAATTGGATCCAGCGGAATTTTTCCGAAAAATTGGCCAGGTCATGGCCGCCGCGGTACGAAAAGTATGCGATCAGCGCAAGGATCAACGACGGCAGTGTTGCCAATACGCCAAGCATTTTGATGCCTGATTCATTCGCCTTTGGCATGAAGGCCAAAAGCAGGATTCCTAGTAAAGGGGAGAATACCAGCAAGGTAAGAAAATAGTTGAAATCCATTATAAATACCCCCCTGTTAACGCATAGATGACAATCAGGACTGCAAGGCCGACAAAGGCGATCGTGCCATATGTCTGTACCTGGCCGTTCTGGATTTTCGCACCTGTTTTACCAAGTCCCTGGACAGCTGCTGTTGTCAGCTTGACAAGTCCCTCAACAAGGAAGACCTCGATGAAGCGCAGGAACAAGCTGATTCCTTTTACTGCAAAAACGATGCTTTGATTGTAAATTTCATCGATATAGTACTTGTTTTTCACGATGCCATAAGCGATTGGCGCCCTGCTGGACAGCCAGTCGCGGGAAACTGACTTCTTGCTGTACATCATCCATGCAAGCAGGATGCCGAGCAAGGAAACAGCTGTCGCGACAATCATGATCCAGCCTGGACCTTCGATATGGCCGTGGCCAAGAGCTTCGTTTCCTTCAACAAGCCAGTCGCCAAGGAAAGTGCCGAACCAAGGTGTGTTCACATAACCAGCAACAACAGCCAGTACAGCAAGCACTACCATAGGCAGAGTCATAACGGATGGCGATTCATGGACATTCTTCATTTCGCTTCGTGCTTCACCGGAGAATACCATGAAGAACAGGCGGAACATGTAGAATGCTGTGAAGAACGCCGCGATCACTGCCAGCCAGAACAGGCCGTAATTTTCATGTGCCCATGCAGCGATCAAAATTTCATCTTTACTGAAAAAGCCTGAGAACAATGGGACACCGCTGATTGCCAGTGTTCCGATCAGGAACAAAGGTCCAGTAAAGGTAAGCTTTTTCCAAAGCCCGCCCATTTTTTCAATATCCTGAGTTTGTACAGCATGGATGACGCTGCCTGCTGCAAGGAAAAGCAATGCTTTAAAGAAAGCGTGAGTCATTAAGTGGAACACTCCGGCAACATAACCGGCTGAACCTAATGCAAGCATCATATAGCCAAGCTGGCTGACAGTCGAGAATGCAAGTACACGCTTGATGTCAGTCTGGACAAGGCCGATTGTTGCCGCAAAAATCGCTGTGAAGGCACCGATGATCGCAACAGTGAGCATAGCTGTCTCACTCGCATTGAATAGCGGGAACAGCGATGCAACCAAGTATACACCGGCCGCAACCATTGTCGCTGCGTGGATTAACGCAGAAACTGGCGTCGGGCCTTCCATTGCGTCTGGAAGCCATGTGTGAAGCGGAAACTGTCCTGATTTACCAACTGCACCGATAAAAATCAGGATTGCAGTAAGAGTAATCATCGTTCCGGAAATAGCACCTTCTTCTACCGCTGCAAAAATTTCATCATATTCGAAGCTGCCAGTCTGCCAGAATAAGAGAATCATCCCGATCAGCAACCCGACATCCCCGATACGGGTCATGATGAAGGCTTTCTTTGCAGCCGCTTTGGCGCTTTCTTTGTAAAAATAGAATCCAATCAACAGGAATGAACCTACACCGACCAATTCCCAGAAAATATAGGTCTGCAAAAGATTCGGCGAGATTACAAGACCAAGCATTGCAAAAGTAAATAGTCCTAGATAAGCATAGAAAACCGGGAAGCGCTCATCACCATGCATATAGCCTTTTGAATAGGTATGCACAAGGAAGCTGACAAGAGACACGATCACCAGCATCAATGCGTTTAATTGATTTACTTCAAAGCCCGCAGTAAGTTCCAGATTCCCGATTGTCAGCCACACGGATTCAGCTTTGAATGTAGACTCCGAAAAGCGCTCGATCAGCACAAGGATGGAGTATACAAGAGAGGCAAGCGTCGCAAGAATACCAACGAATGCGCTCGCTTCTTTAAGCTTTTTACCGAACAGCAGCAGGAATAGAAAGGATACAAGCGGGAACAGCGGAATGAGCCAAGCATTCTCCATTAATATCACAATCCCCTTTTTTGAACGCGCGCTATCTATCATATATACGCCCGTCAGATTGAGGCCCGTCTTTCACGGGGCAGTCCAGCTACAAGAAATCTTCTGGTTTTTAACGGCAAATGCCGCTTATGAAAAATCCATCAATCTAATTTTTCAACTGATTCATTTCATCGATATTGACCGTCCTGCGGTTACGGTAAAGCGAAATCAGGATCGCCAGTCCTACCGCTACTTCAGCTGCTGCCACCGCAATGGAGAACAGCGCGAAAACCTGGCCAGTAATCGAAGGATTGACTCCGTATTTACTGAAGGTTACCAGATTGATATTGACCGCATTCAGCATCAATTCGATAGATATCAACACAATGACTGTGTTCTTCTTTGTCAGCGCACCGTAAAGTCCGATGCAGAAAAGAATAAGTGCAAGTGCCAGATAGGCTGAAACCGGAACAGAACTCATTCCTGATCACCCTCCTTTTCGTCATCCTTGCGCGCAAGTACGATTGCGCCGACGAGCGCAGCAAGCAGGATTACGGATGTCAGCTCAAACGGGATGATATATTGCGAGAACAATGATACCCCGATTTGTTCTGTGTTATTTTCATGCAGCGTATTTGGTACTGCTTCGAAATTCAAATCGTAAATCCCAAAATACACCGCTGCTCCAAAGCCAATTACGCCTAGCAGCAGTGCAAGCTTGCGCAGCATTCCGCCCTTTGGTTCTGCTTCATCACCGTGGTGGCGGGTAAGCATGATCCCGAACAGCATCATGATCGTGATGGCGCCGGAATAGATCATGACTTGGATGACCGCCAAGAATTCAGCGGACAAGAGCACATAAATACCTGCAATACTGACGAATGTAAAGACGAGCGCTACGACCATGTGGATGACCTTGGTGAGGTTCAATAAAAGCACGCCGCCGATTACCGCCACTAAAGCAAGTGACATAAACGCAAAGAATTCGCCTGTTAACGTCATGCTTTATTCACCTTCCGTATATTCTCATCATTTTCGTCAAGCCATTCCAGGTTCTTGAATAAATCATCCCGGCTGTATTCAGCAAGCTCAAAGTTGTTCGTCATGATGATCGCTTCAGTCGGGCAAACTTCTGTGCACAGGTCACAGAGGATGCAAAGTTCGAAGTTGATATCATACGTATCAATGATTTTGCCTTTTTTCGTTGGATCAGGATGCTTTTTACCAGTCAAGTTAATGCAATCTGTCGGACAAATATTGGCACACTGGTTGCAGACGATGCATTTTTCAGGATAAAACTTCTGGATCCCGCGGAACCTGTCAGGAAGCGGAATCGGTTCGTTTGGATAATCGTAAGTCAGCTTTTCGCGAGTCAATTGTTTAAGGGTATAAGCTAATCCTTTAGTCCATCCTAGCACGTAATTCACCCCTTTAATGCAGGAAGCAATGCTGCTTCCGTTCCTATTTTAGAAAAAATTCTTTAATCAAAGCAGTAAGGAAGATGTTTGCCAGCGCTACCGGCAGAAGCACTTTCCATGCGAACTCCATCAATTGGTCGGCGCGGATACGCGGGAACGTAGCACGGAACCAGATGAGGATATAGACCACCAAGCTGAACTTGAGCGAGAACCATACAGCTCCTGGAATGAAGCCAAGGAACGGCAGCGGAAGCCAGCCTCCAAGGAATAATACAGTGATCAACGCAGACATTGCGAACATATACACATATTCAGCAAGCATGAACATTGCCCAGCGGAAGCCAGAGTACTCTGTGTGGAAACCGGCAACAAGCTCGTTTTCCGCTTCTGCAAGGTCAAATGGAACCCTGTTCAGTTCAGCAGTAGCAGCGATGAAGAACACGATGAACGCGATCGGTTGCCATAAAATGAACCAGCCACTATCACCTTGAGCTGCAACAATATCATTAAGATTCAGGCTGCCTGTCAGCAGGACGATTCCAAGTACGCTCATGACAAGCGGGATTTCATAGGAAATCATCTGGGCCGCGGCACGCATACCGCCAAGCAATGAGTACTTGTTATTGGATGCCCAGCCTGCCATCAGCATGCCGACAATTGTCAGCCCTGAAATAGCGATATAATACAGAAATCCTACATTCAAGTCAGCAAACTGCAGTTTGTCAGTCAAAGGAATCGTCGCCATGACCATGAAGGACGGCGCGAACGCGATGACCGGCGCGATAATGAACAGCGGCTTATCCGCTGCTTTTGGTATTAAGTCTTCTTTTACTAGCAGCTTTAGAACGTCGGCAACGGATTGCAACAGCCCCCATTTACCGCCGACATGGGATGGACCATAACGGCCCTGCATGAAACCAAGCACTTTCCTCTCTGCCAGAATCGCCATCGTTACGAATCCAAGGATTACTAATAGCAGGACGACAGCCAGGACGAAAAAGATGCTGAAATTCATAAGGCCTGGGCTAGATTCGAGAAAGTTCTGAACCATTAACCGTCTACCTCCCCAAGAACGATATCAACCGCTCCTAAAATTGCAATTAGATTTGAGATGCTTTCACCTTCGAGCAGTTTAGGGAGGATTTGCAGGTTATAGAAGCTCGGTCGTCTGAACTTGAGACGGTACGGCTCTTTTTTGCCATCGCTGGAAATATAGCAGCCGATTTCGCCTCGTGAGCCTTCGATCCGGACAAACGCTTCCCCTTTTGGAGCCTTGATGATTTTTGGAACCTTGGCTATGATTTCTCCGTCTTTCGGGAATTGCTGCACAGCCTGTTCGATGATTTTCAGTGATTCTTCGATCTCGCCCATCCTTACATGGTAACGGGCAAGCGCGTCGCCTTCATCGCGAGTGACAACGTCAAAATCGAAGCGGTCATAAATTGAGTACGGCTCATCCTTGCGCAGATCCCATTTCACGCCTGTTGAGCGCAGATTCGGTCCGCTCAATGAGTAATTGATCGCATCTTCCTTTGTATATGTACCGATGTTTTTTGTACGGTTGAGGAAGATCTCGTTTCCTGATACCAGCTGGTGATAACCTTTCAATTGTCCTCTTAGGTAAGGGACAAATTCAGCGACCTTTTCAATCCAGCCTTCCGGAGCGTCCCATTTGACTCCGCCCACACGCATGTAGTTGAACGTCAGACGAGCACCAGACAATTCATTCAATAGGTTGAGGATCATCTCACGGTCACGGAATGCGTAAAGCAATGGGCTTGTCGCACCGAAGTCGAGGATGAATGTTCCCCACCACAGCAAGTGGCTGGCAACCCTGTTCAATTCCATCGCCAATATCCTAAGATACTCGGCGCGTTCAGGAACCTGTACGCCCATCATCGTTTCGACTGCATGGACGATTACATAGTTATTCGTCATTGCCGATACATAGTCCATTCGGTCTGTATACGGAATGATCTGCGTGTATTGCAGGTCTTCAGCTAGTTTTTCAGTCCCGCGGTGCAAATAACCGATGACCGGCTTCGCTTCAACGATAATCTCACCATCAATTTTCAGAACGAGGCGGAATACACCGTGTGTACTAGGGTGCTGCGGGCCCACGTTCAAGAGCATTTCTTCTGTGCGTATCACGGGCTACACCTCCACATCATACGGTTCATAGTCTTTTCTTAATGGGTGGCCTACCCAGTCTTCACCAAGCATGATGCGATGGAGGTTTGGATGGCCTTCGAATTTGATGCCAAGCAGGTCATACGCTTCACACTCCGGCCAGTTCGCACCTGCCCACAGGTTCGCCAGTGACTCAATAACCGGCTGGTCGCGGTCAAGCTTGACCTTCAATGCAACGGACTGCCTGTTTTTGTATGAGTACAAGTGAACATACACTTCCATATGTGTCTGGAAATCAGTGCCGTGAATCTCTGATAGGTAATCAAAGCCTAATAGTTCGTTGTACTTCAGGAATTCAGCCAATCGGTAATAAGATTCTCTCTTAGCGACAAGCGTTGGGACATCTTTTGAAAGTGGATTAATATACGAATCTTCCAAAATATCATCGCCTAGATTGTCGGTAATCGCTTTTACATATTTATCTAAGTAAGGCTGGTTTGGAGATGGCTTTTTCTCTTCAACAGGCTCTTCTGCTCCTGCTTTTGCACCAGCTGCTGACTTCGCCTTCGCTGCAGCTGCGGCTTTTGCCTTTGCTGCGGCAATCGCTTTCGCTTTCTCGTCGTCAGCGGATCCTCCGCCCGATGCTGCTGCTTTTGCCTTTGCTGCAGCGGCCGCCTTCGCTTTCGCTACAGCTGCGGCTTTCTTTTTCGCAAGATCATCATCGTCACCTGCTGAAGCGTCTGCTCCTCCGCCTGCCTCCTGAGCTTTCCTTTTCGCTGCCGCTGCTGCCTTTGCCTTCGCTACAGCTGCGGCTTTCTTTTTCGCAAGGTCATCATCGTCACCTGCTGAAGCGTCTGCTCCTCCAGCTGCCTCTTGAGCCTTCCTTTTTGCTGCCGCTGCTGCCTTCGCTTTCGCTACGGCTGCGGCTTTCTTTTTCGCAAGATCATCATCATCGCCTGCTGGAGCTTCAGGAGCTGCAGATTCTTCCTTGCTTTCCTCTGTCTGGCCTGTTGCCTTCATTTTAGCAAGAGCGGCTGCTTTTGCTTTTGCTGCTGCGGCTGCTTTTTTCTTGGCTAATTCAGCATCTTGACCTTCTACCGGAGCCGATACTTCCTCTTTCGCTTCTGGTTCTTCAGCCTGCCCACTCGCTTTCATTTTTGCCAGTGCAGCTGCTTTCGCCTTCGCTGCGGCGGCTGCTTTCTTTTTCGCAAGCTCGGCATCGTCACCTGCTGGTGCATCTGCCTTCGCCTCTGTTTCTTTCACTTCAGGTTCTGCGACTTTGTCGGCAACCTCTTTCGGGTCATTTCCTTCCCCTGCCTGTTTAGCAGCCTGTCGCTGCTTCGCAAGCTCTTTTGCTTTTTGGGCTGCTTCTCTCTTTATCTGCTCTAAATCCTTTTCCCCGCTCATCGGTTAGATCACCTTCTTCCCGGTTTTCGCCTCATAACGGATTTTCTCTTTCAATTTATTAATCCCGTAAATCAATGCTGCTGGATTCGGCGGGCAACCCGGTATGTAAACATCGACCGGCACAATCTGATCGACACCTTTTACAACTGAGTATGATTTTACATATGGACCGCCTGCTGTCGCGCATGAACCCATGGCGATTACCCATTTTGGTTCTGCCAATTGGTCATACAGTCTGCGGACAGTCGGAGCCATTTTTTTGGTAACTGTGCCTGAAACAATCATGACATCGGACTGACGAGGTGAGTTCCGGTAGAATGTCCCGAAACGGTCCAGGTCATAGTGAGCCGAACTGGATGCCATCATTTCAATCGCGCAGCATGCAAGACCGAAAGTCATTGGCCACATGGAGTTGCTGCGGGCCCAGCCTTTAACCTGTTCTAGAGTTGTTACGAACACATTCCTTTGGAGTTCTGCCACTTCTTCAGGTGAGAAATCATCCAACTTTAAATCCATTTTAGCACCTTCTTTTTCCATGCGTAGATGAGTCCGATCAGAAGCATTACGACGAAAATCAGCATCTCGATCAATGCGAAGATTCCCAGCTTCTCATAGGCGACAGCCCATGGATACAAAAACGCTGTTTCTACATCAAAAATAACGAACATAAGAGCAAAAACATAATAACGGACATTAAACTGGACCCGTGCATCACTGAACGGTACCATCCCGCTCTCGTAGGTGGTATATTTCCGCTCGTCCTGCTTGTATTTCGGCCGCAAAAGCTTAGCCGCAAACAAGGCTACGATTGGAAGCAATACCCCGAGACATAGGAACACAAAGACTATCAAATAGTTATTTTGATATAGATTCAACTGCTCCATGCCCATCCCTCCAATGTTGTGAAATTTTCATACTTTTTAATCTTGTAACCGATAACAATTATACCATTGTTACAATAGTGTGTCGACAAGCCTTTGAACAATCTGGCAACCTTCTTCCATTGCTTTTTCAATAGAAAAATAGCTTCTCATTGAGTATGAATGGATTGGTGGAAAGAGGGTTCCCCTTTCATACTTAGTTGCTATAAAGGCAATATATTCTTACTCTTTTGACCAGGCATTTTTCGAGCGCCTGCCAGTATGGAGGGTGCAGCCTCCCGAACATGCGCTTTAAACGGTAAAACGCAGCAGACAATCGGTTACATCCTATATTAAATCCAATTTGGATTAAGTTGTCAGTGACGTTTGTCAACATTGTGAAGTTCTTTGCCAGCTTTCATTTATGGCGGAATTATGGAATTTTTGATTGCGGGGTCTTTATGAGGGTATTAATTAAGAATTGAGTGGTAAAGTGACTGATTAATTGACTGATTAATTGAGCGATTGACGCTGAAATATCTCTGGACATGAGTTTTTACGATGCATAAGCGAGATTTAGATTGCAAACCTGATCCATCAGCATTTTTTCCAGGCTGATTGATGATATCCAAATGTTTTATAGCAAGAATATTATTTTTATAGCGAGTTTTTATTTTTTATAGCGAGTTATTGATTTTTATAGCGAGTTTACCGGTTTTATAGCGAGTTTTTCATTTATATAGCGACTTTATTGATTATATAGCGAAACGGAACCTGCTCCTAGATTTGTAAATCTTCTGGCAGCAGAAAATCGCAGCACATTCGCTATTTCACCCACCAACATAATAAGATTTCAGCAAATCCATCACCTTCTATAAAATAAAAACACCCCCCGGCAGTGCCGGAGGGTGTTGAAGTATCTTAGATTCTGCGTTCTGCAACTGAAATACGGTTGATTGCACGCTGCAGGGCAAGTTCTGCACGCTTGAAGTCGATGTTCTCCTGCTTTCTTTCATGCAGGCGCTGCTCAGCGCGTTCTTTTGCTTTAAGTGCACGTTCAAGATCGATTTCAGATGATTGTTCTGCAGATTGAGCAAGGATGGTTACCTGCTCAGGACGGACCTCGAGGAAGCCGCCGCTGACTGCAATGAACTCGTTATTGCTGCCATTTTTCAAACGGACAGCGCCAATTTGTAGCGGTGCAACCATAGGAATGTGGCCTGGCAAGATTCCAAGCTCGCCTGTGCTCGCTTTTGTGCTTACCATTTCAACATCTGATTCATACACCGGCCCATCGGGAGTAACAACACTGACTTTAATCGTCTTCATTTTTTACCCTCCTGGTCCGTTATTAGACCTCTACACCCATACGTTTTGCATTCTCGATAACTTCTTCGATTCGGCCAACTAGGCGGAATGCATCTTCTGGAAGGTGGTCATATTTGCCGTCAAGGATTTCAGCGAATCCTTTAACTGTTTCTTTAACTGGCACGTAAGAACCTTTTTGTCCTGTGAACTGTTCGGCTACGTGGAAGTTTTGTGATAGGTAGAACTGGATACGGCGAGCGCGGTGTACAGTTAGCTTATCTTCGTCAGATAGCTCATCCATACCAAGGATCGCAATGATATCCTGAAGTTCTCTGTAACGCTGTAATGTTTGCTGTACGCGACGAGCTACTGAATAGTGGTCTTCGCCAACAATTTCAGGTGTCAATGCACGTGAAGTCGAAGCAAGTGGATCCACCGCAGGGTAGATACCCATTTCAGAAAGCTTACGCTCAAGGTTCGTTGTTGCATCCAAGTGAGCGAAAGTTGTAGCCGGAGCCGGGTCAGTGTAGTCATCGGCAGGTACATAGATCGCCTGGATGGAAGTAACAGAACCTACGTTAGTAGATGTGATACGTTCCTGCAATTTACCCATTTCTGTAGCAAGAGTCGGCTGATAACCTACCGCTGATGGCATACGGCCAAGTAGGGCAGAAACCTCAGAACCTGCTTGCGTGAAACGGAAGATGTTATCCATGAAGAAAAGAACGTCCTGTCCTTGCTCATCACGGAAATATTCAGCCATTGTCAAACCAGTCAGGGCAACACGCATACGTGCTCCTGGCGGCTCGTTCATCTGTCCGAAGACCATCGCTGTTTGCTTGATAACGCCAGAGTCAGTCATTTCGTGGTAAAGGTCATTACCTTCACGTGTACGCTCACCAACACCTGCGAATACGGAGATACCGCTGTGCTCTTGAGCGATGTTGTTGATCAATTCCTGGATAAGAACGGTTTTACCTACACCGGCACCACCGAACAATCCGATCTTACCACCCTTGATATATGGAGCAAGAAGGTCAACTACCTTGATCCCTGTTTCAAGGATTTCAACCTCAGTTGAAAGCTGTTCGAATGTTGGAGCTTCCCTGTGGATTGAATCGCGGCGTGCATCAGCAGCAACTGGAGCGTCAAGGTCGATTGACTCACCCAATACGTTGAATACACGTCCTAGTGTTACGTCCCCAACCGGAACGGAGATTGGAGCACCTGTATCTAATACTTCCACGCCACGCTTAAGGCCGTCTGTGGAAGACATCGCGATTGTACGAACTGTGTCATCGCCTAAGTGAAGGGCTACTTCAAGAGTTAGTTCGATGTTCACATCCGCATCGCTTGTTACAATTTTCAAAGCGTTATAGATCTCTGGAAGATTGCCGCTTTCAAACTTAACGTCAACAACCGGACCCATAACCTGGAGAACGCGTCCTTTGTTCATCTTGTTCCCTCCTATCGTACTAGTTGAAATATACACATCATGATGGGATGCAGCATCGAGCCACATCCCCTGTTGTCATTGAAAAATCTATTCGAGCGCTGCAGCTCCACCGACGATTTCGGTGATTTCCTGGGTAATAGCAGCCTGACGAGCACGGTTGTAGCTCAAGCTGAGGGAATTGATCAGCTCTTTCGCGTTATCCGTTGCGTTTCTCATGGCTGTCATACGAGCAGCGTGTTCACTTGCTTTACTGTCAAGCAGTGCTCCGTAAATCAAGCTTTCTGCGTATTGAGGCAAGAGAACTTCCAGGATCTCCTCAGCGTTCGGCTCAAATTCATAAGAAGTAAGCTTTGTTGAAGATCCGCCAATATCCGTTAACGGAAGGAGCTTCTTATCAGTTACTTCTTGAGCGATCGCGCTGACGTAATGACTGTAGTAAATATATAATTCATCAAATGATCCATCTGAGAACATGCCAACAGTGTTGCTGGCGATATCCTGGATTTCCGCGAAGGACGGCTGATCTGCAATGCCGACGATGTCAAGGACAACGTTCATGCCACGGCTTTGGAAAAAGTCACGGCCGACACGCCCGATCGCGATAATCGCAAACTCATCATTTGATTTATGGCGTTGCTGGATCGTCTGGTAAACCTGGCGAAGGACGTTACTATTGTATGCCCCTGCAAGTCCACGGTCAGATGTGATTACTAGATATCCCGTCTTCTTGACTGGACGGCTGTTCAGCATTGGGTGGTTGGAATCCTTGCTGCCCATTGCGATTGAGGCAGTCACTTCCTGGATTTTTTCCATGTAAGGAACGAATGCTTTTGCATTCATGACTCCACGGTTCCATTTAGCTGCGGATACCATCTCCATTGCCTTGGTAATCTGGCTCGTCTTTTTAGTCGAAGTAATACGGTTTTTAATATCGCGTAAAGATGCCATTTCGGTTCTCACCACCCTTTTACAAAAGATTGTTAGTCCAAGTGTAAGCAGAAGCCAGGTCCTTTTTTAAAAAGGACTGCTGGCGCTGCTACTTATTCTACCTGTCCAGCTACAGCGCCTAGCCCCTCGAGTCGCTTCGGTCCATCCAATGAAGTCAAAGCACGACTTCACCGGCTGGCCCTCCACCGCTTGTCGGGGCTGACCAAGGCGCTTCCGCTTTTCTAGTTACTCAGAAACTGCAAACGTCTTTTTGAACGCGTTGATTGCAGCACTCATATCGTCGTCTGAAGGAAGTTCCTTCGTTGAACGGATATGGTCTAACACATCTGTATGGTTGTGGTCTAACCATGAAAGGAATTCACCTTCGAAGCGGCGGATATCCTGCAATGGAATATCATCAAGGAAGCCGCGAGTCAGTGCATATAGGATCGCAACTTGCTTTTCAACAGCAAGCGGCTTGTTAAGATCTTGTTTAAGTACTTCTACCGTACGTGCACCGCGGTTTAGTTTTGCCTGAGTTGCTTTGTCAAGGTCAGAACCGAACTGTGCGAATGCTTCCAATTCACGGTATGAAGCAAGGTCAAGACGCAGTGTACCAGATACCTTCTTCATCGCTTTAATTTGAGCGGATCCACCTACACGGGATACAGAAAGACCTGCGTTGATCGCTGGACGTACGCCAGAGAAGAATAGGTCAGACTGCAAGAAGATCTGTCCGTCTGTGATTGAGATAACGTTCGTTGGAATGTAAGCAGAAACGTCGCCTGCCTGTGTTTCAATGAACGGAAGTGCTGTGATTGAACCTGCGCCTTTAGCGTCGCTCAACTTAGCAGCACGCTCTAGCAAGCGTGAGTGCAAGTAGAATACATCCCCTGGGTAAGCTTCGCGGCCTGGAGGACGGCGAAGTAGCAAGGAAAGTTCACGATATGCTGCCGCTTGTTTTGAAAGGTCATCATATACGACAAGAACGTGCTTGCCATTGTACATGAATTCTTCACCCATTGTTACACCAGCGTAAGGAGCTAGGTATAAAAGTGGTGCCGGCTGTGAAGCAGATGCTGTAACAACGATAGAGTAATCTAACGCGCCGTGCTTACGGAGAGTTTCAACTGCGTTACGTACAGTTGATTCCTTCTGTCCGATTGCAACGTAGATACAGATCATGTCCTGGCCTTTTTGGTTAAGGATTGTATCGATCGCTACAGATGTTTTACCAGTCTGGCGGTCACCGATGATCAATTCACGCTGTCCGCGGCCGATTGGCACAAGAGCATCGATCGCCTTGATACCAGTCTGCAATGGCTCATGAACGGATTTACGGTCCATAACGCCTGGTGCAGCGTACTCGATAGGACGAGTTTTTGTTGTGTTGATTGGACCCATGCCATCCACTGGCTGTCCAAGAGGGTTTACGACGCGGCCGATAAGCTGTTCCCCAACAGGAACCTCCATGATGCGGCCCGTACGGCGTACCTCGTCACCTTCGCGGATGTCCGTGAAAGGTCCAAGGATGATGATACCGACGTTATTTTCTTCCAGGTTTTGTGCCATACCCATAACGCCGTTTGAAAATTCAACAAGTTCTCCAGCCATGACATTGTCGAGGCCATGAGCACGGGCGATACCGTCACCAACACTGATAACTGTACCCACATCACTCACTTGAATTTCCGACTGATAATTTTCGATTTGCGATTTTATCAGCGCACTGATTTCTTCAGCTTTGATGCTCATGAGTTTCACCCCTATCTACGAATCTTAGCCTAGCAATTTACGTTCTAAGCGGTCTAGCTTGCCACGCAAGCTGCCGTCAAAAATGCGGTTTCCAATGCGAAGCTTTACGCCTCCAAGCAAATTGGAATCTACAATGTTTTCAATTTGAAGTGCCTGTTTGCCAACCTGCGGAGCGAACGAAGCTGAAAGTGCTTCAGCCTGCTCAGCCGTCAAAGGCTGGACACTATAAACCTTTGCTTCAGCCACGCCTTTTGCATCATTCGCAAGGGCGATGAACTGGTCAGCAACGTCTGCGATCTGGTCTTCGCGGTGGCGGTCAACCAAGATCATCAGTGTATTAAGGACATACGTGCTTACAGATCCGAAAGCTGATTTCAAAACCTCTTTCTTCTTCTCGTTTGGAAGCTTCGGAGACTTTAAAAAGGCAGTCAATTCCGGATTGTTCACAACAACTTCTTTTACTGTGCGAAGCTCTTCCTCAACCTGTGGGAGAGCCTGCTTTTCAGAAGCGAGTTGAAAAAGTGCCAGGGCATAGCGCTTTGCTACTGTCGAGTTGCTCATCGGGCATTACCCGCCTCTTGAATGTATTCATTGATGAGCTTTTCCTGGTCAGCTGCAGAGATTTCCTTCTCGATTACTTTAGAAGCAATCAATACAGAAAGTGAAGCAACTTGTTCGCGGATCGCCGCAACAGCCTGCTCCTTCTGCTGCTCGATTTCAAGCTTCGCAGATTCTTTGATTCTGTCAGATTCAGTGCGTGCCAGTGCAATGATTTCATCACGCTGAACGTCGCCCTGTTTCTTTGCATTTTCAATTAGGCCCTGTGCTTCTGTGCGTGCCTGCTTAAGCATTTCACGCTGTTCTTCCATAAGTTTCTGTGCTTCAGCACGGCTCTTTTCAGCCGCTCCGATTTCGCCAGCAATATGCTCTTCACGTTCCTTCATGATGCCCATCAATGGACCCCAAGCGAACTTCTTAAGCAATGCTAACAAGATGAGGAACATAACTAGCTGGAACAAGATATCTCCAGTGTTAAGGCCGGAAGCCGCTCCCAATACAAAATTCATTGTTAACACCCTCGATTCACTCCCTTCAAGAGTTGTACCATGATTAAAAAGGTCCAACAAGCGTCATCTGGCTTAAAAGCCTGTGGCTAATAGCCAACGCTAAAGGCTGCCCGTTTCAATACCGGGCTTGCCCGATTTTATTTCAAACGATTGCTTACATTCAAATTCAGGTCTGCTTCCGCCGGATTGAACCGGCACGAAGCCTACATAATAGAATGGCGAAGGTTCGCGCGGAATGATCTTCGCCATCTTAAATTCTTATAATTGATTAACCACCAATAACCATGAACGCGATAACTACAGCGATGATAGGAATCGCCTCAACCAATGCAACCCCGATGAACATTGTAGTTTGAAGCATACCGCGAGCTTCTGGCTGACGAGCGATACCTTCTACTGTACGTGACACGATCAAACCGTTACCAATACCTGCACCAAGTGCTGCTAAACCAATTGCGATTGCTGCTGCTAAAAGACCCATTATAAAGTTCCTCCTTTAATGTATGAAAAAATGTTTTTTTTAGTTTTGTCCATTAAATGAACAGGTATATATTAATGGTCATGGCTCACTTTATGAGAGAGATAAACCATCGTTAACATTGTGAAGATAAATGCCTGGATTGCTCCGACGAAAACGGAGAAACCTTGCCATACAAGCATTGGAACGGCTGCCGCCAAAGTGCTGACAGCGTCAGTTGCAAGTCCGGCTGCAAGTAGACCCAACAGGATCTCACCTGCGTAAATGTTACCGTAAAGACGCAGACCAAGTGTGAGCGTGTTCGCAAACTCTTCAATGATCTTGATCGGGAACATGAACCAAAATGGCTTAAAAAATTCCTTGCCGTATTCGGCAGTACCTTTAAGCTTGACGCCATAATAATGGGAAAGTCCTACTACCATGACTGCGAGAGTCAGTGTAATGACTGGGTCGGCTGTCGGTGATTTCCACCAGAGTTGATTGTCGACAACGACAGAGAACGGCAATCCCAGCATGTTGGCAACAAACACATACATCAGCAATGTGATGCCAAGGACATGGAATCTTCCCCCATCCTTCCAGTCCATCGTGCTGTTGATGATTCCTTTTACGAAATCCATGATCCATTCCATGAAATTCTGGATTCCTGTCGGTTTCATCGCAAGCTTACGAGTGGAAAGTACTGCAATGATGAAGACGATAGCACTAGCTATTGTAATCATCAGCATGTTTGCCAGGTTAAAATAAAGTCCTAAAAATGGAACTAAAGGAGCTTCATGATGCATCAATTATTCACCTCTCTTCCCCGCTATTTACGTGATTGAAAAGACTGGACAAAAAAATCTATCATAATGACAATATAAGCTGTCATTAATCCCAAAATTGTAAACACAAGGTTTATTTGATCCGGGTATTCCATTGCAACGATTACAGCAAGTGCTCCGGTAGCAAGCCTCGACATCGAGCCGAGCGATCGCACCTTCTTCCCCTGTACCACCGAATCCCCGAAGTTGTTCATTTTCCTCGCGAGCAGCCATAAATTAAAAAGGCTCAGGCTTGTACCAAAGATCAACCCCGCAAAAACAGATTGATAGCTTGTAAAGCCGTACCCGAGTACGTATAAAGACAACAAGGTGAATATGTATTTGCGCTGGCGAATAAACAAGTCCTGGATTTCCATAGATGGCTAGTCTCCCGAAAAGAAGTGTTGGATGAGGCGGAGCATGGCATAAACACCTGCCGCCAATCCGATCAGCAATCCGAATATTAAGAAAAGTGGCTCTGTACCAATGGTACGGTCAAGCCATCTCCCGGAGAAAATGCCAATTAAAATGGAGCCTACCAATTGAGATAGTATAGCGGACATGAGTGCCATCGCTTGTAAAGGGTGGCGGTTGTTTCGGCGCATAAAAAACGCATCCTCGCATATGAGAATGGGAGCTTCAGGGGGTGAAAAATCATTTTTCGAAAAAACAATATTTTCACAAAAAAAGCTTGCATATCAACATTGAAAACCTTATCATTTTATGCCCTTTGTAAGCATACAATAGCCAAAAGTCAATGTCAATCCATTGGGGTGAAAAAATTCACAAAGTTTTCACTGTGAATATATACCATTAACCCTATCTAAGTATTATATTATAAAAACTAATTTTCGATTGCATTTCAGCTCAACTTTTCCAAATGATAGCATGAATTAAATCGAAAATAATAAAGAGCCGGAAAGGGGGTCACTTTCTCCGGCCCTAGCATTTTTACATAAAGCAATGTTTAAATCGTTCTCTCCGCCCTTTGCATTTTTACATCATGCACTGGTTCAATCATGTTCTTCGGCCCTTACACTTTTACTGATAAAAATCATTGTATCGATCGTGCTCTCCCTGCCCTGCTTTCGGGCAAATACTTTCGCAAGGTACATCCCTTCCTCCGGCAATTTTTCCATAGGTATTTCTTTTCCGACCATTCCTTTTTCCAGCTTCCTCCCCCAATCAAGGAATCCGATGAAACGGTATTGATCTGGATCAAAAAGTGCGATGCCGAATTCCTCTGCTCCACCAGGCAAATAGACTTCATACCTGTAGGCTTCGCCATTATCAGCTGGCGCGAAGTCGAAGCCCATCACACGAGGGTAATCCGGTTCTTCTACAACATAAAGGTATGGAATCCTGATCTTATTTTTCCCATCATCTATAGAAAGGCTGCCGTCATGGATTTTATCCCTTAGCAAAGAAGGGCTGGCTATCATTGCAAGCTCCACGTCTTTCGCTTCGTTCGGTCTCAGTGTAAAACTCATCGGAAGCTCCCAATCTATTCCCTGTTCTTTTTTTGGAATGGAAAATGAATAGGTCCTAGCAGTAGAGCCTGTATTTCTAACAGTCAGTTTCGCACTGTGCTCATGCATGCTGTCGGCAAGCTGGAATTTACCGAATTGAAGGGAACCAGGACTGACAAGGGTTTCGGTATTGATCGCTGCCTCTAACTGGATCCTTCCCGCTCCTTGCTCGAATGTACGATACCTTTTGCCCGTTCGATCTGTAATATCCTTGGCCGTATTCATGATTGCCGACTTGATCTCAGCTGGTGACCATTCTGGATGGGCCTGCTTGATCAGGGCTGCTGCACCTGCAACATGGGGCGCGGCCATGCTTGTTCCTTGAAGCGGGAGGTAGCCTCCTGGTATTGTACTGTTGATCGCCACGCCAGGCGCAACGATATCCGGCTTGATTTCCCATGTGACTGTCACCGGCCCGCGGGAGCTGAAGTCAGCAAGTATATCTTTTTCTTCTATTAAATGAATGCGGATCAGCGTCGAGTTATTATCGAATTGTTTTTTCAGTGCCAATCCTGCTTCTTTGCTGATTGCAGCCACTGGGATCGGCAGGCTTTCCTCCAGATTCCCGAAGAATGTTCCCTTAGTGTTGTTATAGATGATTACCCCGATTGCGCCAGCTTCATAGGCGTTTTTCGCTTTTTCGGTAAAAGTAAGCTTTCCCCGTTCTACTAAAACAAGCTTGTCCCTTACATCATTCATTTCTTCCTTCGTGCCCAGGCCTGCAAATACAAGGTTTTCACTTTGGGTAATATTCCAATTGTCCGAACCCTGTAAAAGTTCAAGCCTGATTTTATCCGATATCCCTGTTGCGTTAAGATATGGCACCTGCATAGGAGGAGTTGACGCACCAACCGAGATTGCTTTGGAAGCGGTGCCTGGCGATCCTACTGTCCAACGATTAGGCCCAGAGTTCCCAGAGGAAGTGACCGCCACGATTCCTTCGTCCACCGCCTTGTTAAGCGCGAGGCTGATGGGCAAGTCAGGACCATTGACGTCATTTCCGAGTGATAGATTCAGGATGTCGACCTTATCCTTTATCGCTTCATCAATAGCAGCAATCACCTGCTCTGTCGTACCACTTCCTCCTGGCCCAAGCGCGCGGTAAGCAACCAGTTTCGCATCTGGGGCAATCCCTCTCATCCTGCCGTTTGCCGCGATGACGCCAGCCACATGCGTGCCGTGCAGGGTGCTCCGGAAGCCGGCTCCCTTCGTTTCCATCGGGTCATCATCGCCATCCACCAAGTCATGCCCTCCGGCAAAACTCCTCCGCAAGTCAGGATGATCATAATCTATTCCCGTATCGATTACCCCGATTGTTACACCCTTTCCTGTCAGGCGATTGCCATTTTCATCAAGAATTCCATGGACCGCATCCGTTCCAATCAGTTCAAAATTATCGATAAAACTATCGCTTGGTTTGTAGCGGTTGGGAAGATGGGCGGAGCTTTCCACCTTGTATGTATTCACTTCGGATAAAAATTGAATGTCATTTGATTTTTTTAACTTCTCCAGCTCAGACACCGGCCCTTTAATTGAGAATCCATTAATCGCATGTGTAAAGATGCGGCGAAGCTTAGTGTTCTTGAGTGGTTTTAGCTGATTGTTGATTTCGTGTTCATTGAGTTGTTGCTTCGTTAATACAATTGCGATTTTTTCCGTTTGGGGATCTTCTTGAGGAATCGGCGGAAGCTGCAGCTTTTGAGGCTCGAAAGCAGCGAGAATCAGCAATATTGGAAAAATAATCATTAGAGAACGCTTGATCAAGACGGAATCCCCCTTTTTCCGTTTAGGGTTGCAATCGGGGGCTTCTTATATACTTCCAAAAATAGGGTGATGGTGCAATTCCTTAGGTTTATCGTGCAATTATGGTGGCTTTTCGCGCAATTAATTGAGGTGAGAGTGCAATTATTACTGATGTCTGTGCAATTATGATTGATATCCGTGCAATTATTATTTTTAAACGGCTAGTCCTCTTTCATTGTTGATTTTCGAGTGCGTATGAGATCTCATAAGCGGAGAATTTCCGGCTACTGTATACGGGGGAAGCTTTGGAAGCAGAAATAAGCGGAGGTATTACGGTTAACTACTAAAAAAAAGACAAAATTAGTTGATTTTGATTAGCTAACCGGAAAAACTACCCTTATTTTTAAAGAAATAATGCTCGTGTTCAATTTAAGCGGAATTTCTCCTTTTATTTTACAAATCTAAAATCAACATTTAGTTACAACTGAACTTATTTAGTTAAGAATCTATCAAGTAGCATAAAGCCACAATACACCTAAAAAACACCCCTTTTTTTAAAAAAGAGGTGTCTAATCGGTGCTTATTTATATTGTTCAGGACGATTTTCAGTGCGTTTGAAGTAATAACGGATGGCTTCACAAATGCGTTCAGATGCGCGGCCATCTCCATACGGATTTGAGGCTTTGGCCATTTTTTCATATGCTTCCTGGTCTGTCAGCAATTCTGTTGCCATTTCGTAAATTGGCTGCTCTTCGTTCCCAGCGAGCTTCAGTGTTCCTGCTTCTATGCCTTCCGGACGCTCGGTTGTGTCGCGAAGAACGAGTACAGGCACACCTAAAGATGGTGCTTCTTCCTGCACGCCGCCTGAGTCAGTCAGAATCAGGTGGGCACGGGATGCGAAGTTATGAAAATCAATAACATCAAGAGGCTCGATCAGATGAATGCGAGGATCATTGCCCAGCACTTCATCTGCCAGTTCACGGACAACAGGATTCAAGTGAACAGGGTAAACAACTTGTACATCTTGCTGCTCATCGACGATTCTTTTGATGGCACGGAACATATTGCGCATTGGCTCACCGAGGTTTTCCCGGCGGTGTGCCGTCATCAGGATCAAGCGGTCATCGCCCAGCTTATCGAGAACCTCATGCTGATAGGTTTCTTTTACCGTCGTCTTCAATGCATCAATAGCCGTGTTACCGGTTACGAAGATATTCTCATCAGCCTTGTTTTCCCGCAGCAAATTAGCCGCTGATTTAGAAGTTGGCGCAAAATGAAGATCTGCCATTACTCCTGTCAGCTGACGGTTCATTTCCTCAGGAAACGGAGAATATTTATTCCACGTTCTCAATCCTGCCTCGACATGACCGACGACAATCTGATTGTAATAAGCCGCAAGACTGGCCACAAACGTAGTTGTCGTATCCCCATGCACAAGGACGATATCCGGCTTGACTTCCTTCATTACTTTATCCAGGCCTTCCAACCCTCTTGTTGTTACATCAATCAAAGTTTGGCGATCCTTCATGATGTTTAGGTCGTGATCTGGCTTGATGTTGAAAATATTCAAAACCTGATCCAGCATTTGGCGGTGCTGGGCGGTTACCGTAACAATTGATTCAAAGTGTTCAGGGTGTTTCTGTAATTCGAGGACAAGCGGTGCCATTTTAATGGCTTCCGGGCGTGTCCCAAAGATGGTCATTACTTTAATAGGCTTGTTCATCGCAAACACTCCTTATTTAGTCCCGAATAAACGATCTCCTGCGTCTCCTAGTCCAGGTACGATGTATCCGTGGTCGTTCAGCTTTTCATCGAGTGCAGCGATGTAGATATCTACATCAGGGTGAGCTTCTTTTACCGTTTCTACCCCTTCAGGAGCTGCAATCAAACACATGAATTTGATGTGCTTCGCACCGCGTTTTTTAAGAGAGTTGATCGCTTCGACGGCCGATCCGCCTGTTGCAAGCATTGGATCAACGACGATGAAATCGCGCTCTTCGACGTCACTTGGAAGCTTCACATAATATTCAACCGGCATCAATGTTTCCGGATCGCGGTAAAGTCCGATATGGCCGACCTTCGCTGCTGGAATCAGTTTCAAGATACCATCGACCATTCCGATACCTGCACGCAGGATTGGGATGATGCCGAGCTTTTTGCCTGATAATACTTTGGATTTTGTCTTTTCGACTGGTGTTTCAATTTCAATTTCCTCAAGAGGCATGTCACGCGTGATTTCGAACGCCATCAGCGTTGCTACTTCATCGACAAGCTCGCGGAATTCCTTCGTGCCTGTGCTTTTTTCACGGATATAAGTAAGTTTATGCTGGATCAATGGATGGTCAAATACGTATACTTTTGCCATGTGTATCGCTCCTTTTAAAGGTAAATGAGTTGTGAACACCTGTCTGTTGTATGTAAGATCTGTTGAATCACACTTCGTATAATTTTACAGAAAAACTTCTGTACAAGCAACCGCAACAGCGTAATGATTTTTGATTGAAAAGCGGAAGCGCCTTGGTCAGCCCCGACAAGCGCTGGAGGGCCGACTGGTGAAGTCGTTCTTTGACTTCAATAGGCGGACTGAAGCGTCTCGAGCTGCTCAAAACTCGAGGAAGACAAGCAAGGATGAAAACTGGCTAGGCGCTGGAGCTAGACATTTCACCGATTGAAATTAAAACCAAACTTTATTTCTATAAAAAGCGGTCCTCATTCGTTTGAGGACCGCTGGGTGAAAAACTTATCTTTCAGGATATAATTCAAACTTGCTTGTTAAGTCTTCAACGCGTTTGCTTGCTTCTTCCAGCTTCGCTTCGTCTTCGTGGTTTTTCAATGTGAAGGCGATGATTGATGCGATCTCGTCCATTTCCTCATGACCGAAGCCGCGGCTTGTGACGGCAGCTGTACCGATACGGACTCCGCTTGTGACGAATGGACTTTCCGGATCGAATGGAATTGTATTCTTATTGACGGTGATGCCGATATCATCAAGAACCTTTTCTGCTACTTTTCCAGTCAGGCCAAGTGAACGCAAATCAACCAAGAGCAAATGATTGTCTGTACCGCCCGATACAAGGTCGATGCCTTCCTTTTTCAAGCCTTCAGCAAGGCGATTCGCATTGGAAATGATATTCTGTGCGTATTCTTTAAAAGAATCCTGTAGCGCTTCGCCGAATGCAACAGCTTTTGCAGCGATAACATGCATAAGCGGACCGCCCTGGATGCCAGGGAAGATGGATTTATCGATTTTCTTCGCGAATTCTTCTTTGCAGAGAATCATGCCGCCGCGCGGGCCGCGAAGTGTTTTATGAGTAGTCGTTGTGACAAAGTCAGCATACGGCACCGGATTCTGGTGCAGGCCTGCTGCGACAAGACCAGCGATATGTGCCATATCGACCATTAAATAAGCGCCTACTTCATCAGCGATTTCACGGAATCGCTTGAAGTCGATCGCTCTCGGGTAAGCACTTGCGCCGGCAACAATCAGCTTCGGCTTGTGCTCGCGAGCTTTTTCAAGAACGACATCATAGTTGATTGTATGTGTATCTTCGTCTACACCATACTCAACGAAGTTATACTGGATGCCGCTGAAGTTGACAGGACTTCCGTGCGTCAAGTGGCCGCCGTGTGAAAGATTCATCCCAAGCACAGTATCCCCTTGCTCAAGAATCGTAAAATAAACAGCCATATTAGCTTGTGCACCTGAGTGCGGCTGGACATTGACATGCTCCGCGCCGAAAATTTCCTTCGCGCGGTCACGGGCAATATTTTCAACAACATCAACATGTTCGCATCCGCCATAATAACGGCGGCCAGGATATCCTTCTGCGTACTTATTCGTAAGTACAGACCCCTGCGCCTCCATTACCGCTTCACTGACAAAGTTCTCTGATGCAATCAATTCGATTTTCGTACGCTGGCGTTTCAATTCATCCTGCATTGCAGCGTATAGCTGGTTGTCCTGCTGTGACAAGTTCTTCACTTAAGTTCCCCCTCTTATATGTATTCCCTTGTTCCGTTATTAGAAAATTCATTCTTATTTTAGCCGATATTATAATGAAAGGAAAGGCTGAAGGTAAAAGTAGAACTGGTTATCAGGCCTGCATTTTCCTTCATTGCCTTTCCCTATCAACAAGACTCGTTTTCTTTTGTTTGCTCGTAAACCGCCCTGGTACCGCCAATCAGCTTCGGCCTCGTCTTCGCCAGTGTCACATGCGCATGACCGATGCTTTTCTGCTGAACACGTACTGGTACAGCGACGTGCTTCATTTGCATGCCGATCAGCGTATCGCCGATATCAATGCCGGCGTCAGCCTTGATGAACTCTACGACCACAGCATCCTCTAGGTTTTTGTAGGCGTAAGATGCCATAGCACCGCCTGCGTTCCTCACTGGAATCACGGTCACTTCTTCCAGCTGCTTCTGTTCAGCCGTATCCCGCTCAACGACAATCGCCCGATTCAAATGCTCACAGCACTGGAAGGCCAGCTGGACACCCGTTTTATCCTTCAGTTCGCGAAGCTGGCTGAACACCATTTCCGCAACCTCGTCTGTACCCGCTGTGCCGATTCGCTTGCCAATGATCTCACTCGTGCTGCAGCCAACGACCAGCACCTGGCCTTTTTTCAGCTGCACCTGCTCATTAAATTCAGTAAGGATGGAGTTCAATTCTGCTTTCCATTGTTCAATAGACAGTTGTAACGCCTCCATTACATTGGTATTTTATTTTCGGAATGCTCCGGATTATTTATTTTCATACTCCTTGATCTTGCCTACTCGGTTTTCGTGACGGCCGCCTTCATATTCTTCCGAAAGCCACACGGCTGCGATTTCCCGCGCCAATCCAGGTCCAATTACACGCTCACCCATTGCCAGGACATTGCTGTCATTGTGCTGGCGCGTTGCCTTTGCGCTGAATACATCATGCACAAGCGCACAGCGGATTCCTTTTACCTTGTTCGCAGCAATGCTCATGCCGATTCCTGTTCCGCAAATCAGGATTCCTTTATCGAACTCTCCGTTCGCCACTTTCTCGGCAACCGGAAGTGCATAGTCGGGATAATCAACAGATGTACCGCATTCGCAGCCAAAATCTTCATACTGGATATTCATTTCGTCCATCAAATTCTTGATTTCTTCACGGATGTTCACTCCGCCATGGTCTGAAGCAATAGCAACTTTCATTGTAAAATCCTCCTATGTATTCCCGGCTTGCGGGGCGATCAAATCTATCGTTATTTTCTCATATTCGCTCTGAATTATAAAGAAAACGGATTTTTTTCGATTAAATTGGGAGCAGGAAAAAAACTATATACAAAATAGTGATTTTATAGCGAGTTTTCATTTTATATAGCGACTTTTTAATTTATATAGCGAGTTTCTATCTTATATAGCGACTTTTTCATTTTTATAGCGAGAATTTCATTTTTATAGCGAATTGGAAATTTCGCGCGATTTTTTCCAATTATAAAAAGAAAACCACAGCATCCCCAGCTGTGGTCCCCTAAAATTATAACGAAAACTTCGTAATCGTACCTTTTAATTTTTCCGCCTGAGTCTTCAGGTCTACCGCCAGTTCTTCAACATTCGCGATGACTTCTGCCTGCTGCTCTGCGGCTGATGCGACGCTTAGTGCTCCAGCTGAGGTTTCTTCTGCGATTGCCGCCATTTCCTGCGACTGCGTAGAGGTGTGCTGGATTGTTTCCATTTGGGTTTCGACTAGCGCTGTGATCGCATGGATGACATTTGCCATCTCATGGATTGTCGATGTCATTTCGTCGATCACCTGGTTCGTTCTCTCACCTTTTTTCGCTTCACCGTTCGCGGTTTCAACCTGCCTGCTGATCTGGCCAACCACATTCCGGACTTCTGTCTGGATGTTTTGGATCAGTTCTGATATTCCCTGAACGGCGTCTGCACTCTGGTCCGCCAGCTTCCTGACTTCTTCAGCAACGACTGCAAACCCTTTTCCATGCTCTCCAGCACGCGCTGCTTCAATCGAGGCGTTCAATGCGAGCAAATTCGTTTGCGCGGCGATATCGCCAACAAGCTGGATGATTTGCTCTACCTTAGTCGCATTCTCTTCCAATCTTTTTACTGTACCTAGAGATTCACGGTTATCATTTGCAAGTGTTTCGATGCCTGAAATCAGTGAGTGGATTGCATTTTTCGATTCCTGCAGGTCTTTGACCATTTCCACAGAGATGGATTCAGATGCTCGCGCTTTTTCCTGGACATCCTCGGCGATACGGATGACTTCATCGACAGACTCAGCAGTTGTCTGTGTCGACAATGCTGAGGAGTCAGCTCCCGCAGAGATTTCTTTAATGGTTGTCGAGATGACGGACGCCTGCTCAGAGGCTGCAGCAGATTGCCCGGAAATCCGGATGACTTTCTCGTTTGTTTCTTTAAAGTTACTATCTATCTGGCTCACCATTTCGCGCAGGTTTGCGAGCATATTATTGAATGCCAATCCTAAAGATCGGATCTCATCATCTGATTTCGAAACTTCCGCATCCTCGCCAATCTCACCTTGTGCTGCTTTTAAAGCAGACTGTTCAAGCTTTTGAAGCGGCTTGATAATCAGCCCGGCAGCCATATACGCAAGCAGGCCTGACCAGAAAATCCCCATAGCTAGAACTGCCGCCGTATAGACGACCGAATTGATCTGGATAAAATTTTGTACATAAGGCTGCAGGAAATAAATAAAAATTGCACTCGTTGAATACGTGATGATCGCCAACACAGTCGTCAGCATGACCATTTTCTTTCTTAATCCCATTTTGTAGCTGCGTTTAGACCCCACTGATAATCCCCCTGAAAAATTAATAAAAACTCCTCAAGGTTTTTATCGGATTTTTTCAAGGATTCTTTCGATACTTTTTTGAATTTCTTTAAAAGCTTGGCGATAAATTTGTTCATTTCCGCCAAACGGGTCTGCTACATCCAGGTTTCCCGGTTCATCAGCAAATTCTTTTAATGTAAAAGTTTTATCAGCCGCAAACGGATACTGATTCATGATCAAGCCTTTATGGCTCTGTGTCATCGTCAAGACCAGGGTTGCCCAGTCAATCTGTTCCCTTGTCAGTGTCGAGGAGCGATGGTCATGATTGATATTGTTTTCGGTGAGCACAACCTTCGCGTTGACCGAAGCTTCCGCGCCATTCGGAGCATACACTCCAGCCGATTTCACCTCAACCCCATGCAGCTGCTTGCTTTTTAAAATCGCTTCTGCCATCGGGCTGCGGCATGTATTTCCGGTACAGACAAATAAAATGCGCGCCATGCTTGTCCCTCCTATGAATAACTTTTCTTCATTATATGATAATTCTTGTGCATTTTCATTTAAGATAAAGGCTGCTCTCGTTGCTTTCCGTGCATGATTTAAAAATCGCGCTATAGGGTGTCGGGGTTCTTTTCAAGTTCAAGTTCAGATTACTTTTTTACTCGTAAAAAATCCAGGTGCCGTTCTTACTTTTGTTTAAGAAAGCAATAAAGTTACGAAAAGAGCCTAGGCAAAAAAAATACACCTGACGAGCAGGCGCAAAAAATTTTTATAGCGGGAGAAGCAATTTGAGCCCGAATGCGAGCAGAATGCTGCCGCCCAATGCCTCACTGTATGTACCAAGCCATCCCTGTACTCTTTTTCCAACCAATAAGCCTGCCCACGTAAGCGCCATTGCTGCAGCCCCGAAACAGACTAGCACAAGCAACGTTCTCGCTCCGTAAATTCCAAGAGTCAGTCCCACTGAAAAACTGTCAAGGCTGACGCTGAGGGCAAAAATAAATAAACCCTTGCCAACCGGTGTGATCAAGCTTGTCTCATCATCTTTGAAGCTTGCCCAAATCATCTGGACTCCCAGCACAATCAGGAGCAGACCGCCAATATATCCCGCTATCGCCCCAAACTGCTCGGACAAAAATCTCCCTGCCACCATTCCCAGCAGCGGCATCCACACATGGAATAAACCAATCGTGACGCCAATTTTAAAGATATGCCTCTTCGTCAGTCTGAACATGCCCATTCCGAGACCTACGGAAAATGCATCCATTCCCAACGCGAATGCCATCAACATCAGTGTGAATAATTCGCCGGCTATTGCTGTCATGTCTTCGCCCCCTCGGACTTGCTAATTCAGCATATGCACGTCCAAAAGGTTTTAGAAGCAGGGAATTTCAGATTGCGAATGATATTAGCAAGGGGCTTTCCCTGACTGGTGTATCGGTTTTTTCCCGTTAAAAAGGAAACTAAATAACATTCACATTACAAAAAGCGCTCCAAAACTGAAGCGCTTTTCTCCGTGTCTTATTTATTAATAATCGGCAGTCCCGATGCTTTTGATAGCCGGTTCATGATGGCCTGGCCTACACCGTGTTCGGGGAAAATTTCGCCGAAAATGATATCGAGGTCTTTTTGATTGAAGGCCCGGAGTGTATCATAAAGTGCTTCGGCGACCGTTTCCAGCTTCGCTCTTTCACCGCATGAAATCACTATGTCAGAGTCATAAAAACTCTTGTTTTCCTTCGTTGTCATCACGCCGACTTTCAGGCCTTCTCTTCGTTTCTCATTCACAAGCTTCTGGATCTCATCCTTTGTCCCGTCAACAAGGTAGAACGGCGCATTCGGAGCATAGTGGCGATATTTCATTCCCGGGGATTTTGGCGCCTGGTCTGAATCCTTCAGAGCCGGGTCCACCCCGACTTCACCAACTATCGCTTCCAGCTGTTCCTTCGTTACCCCGCCTGGCCTTAAAATCGCCGGGATCTCGCCGGTACAGTCAACAACTGTGGATTCAAGGCCGACACCCGTTGCTCCGCCATTAACAATCCCGGCAATCCTGCCAGTTAAATCATCGGCAACGTGATTCGCTGTCGTGGGGCTTGGTTTACCTGACAGATTTGCGCTCGGGGCAGCCAACGGCAAACCGGATGCTTCAATGAGCGCGAGCGCTACTGGATGGTCGGGCATCCTGACAGCAACTGTGGACAATCCAGCAGTTGCTTTTTCAGAAAGCGCACCATCTTTTTTTTCAAGAATGATCGTCAAAGGACCAGGCCAAAAAGCATCCATTAGCACGGCAGCCTGTTCAGGGATTTCTTTTACAAACGAATGAATCTGCTCTCGTTTTGCTATATGAATAATCAACGGGTTATCTCCAGGTCTTCCTTTTGCTTCGAATATTTTCATGACAGCTTCATCGCTTTTTGCGTTGCCGCCAAGGCCATAAACTGTTTCAGTCGGAAAAGCGACTACTTCATTTTGCTTCAGTTTTTGTGCAGCTTCAACGATTTGTGGATATGTTCTTAAATTATCCACAGTCTTATCCACTGTCCACATTTGTGTTTGCATGTACATCCACCTTTTACTTCTCGCTATACTAGTCTATTTCTATGAAAGTATAAAAGAAGAATAAGCAGAACTCAAGTTTTTATCCACAAATTGTGTATAATTTTAACGGATCCGTGGATAACTTTGTGGATTAATCCACAATTTACAGAATTATTTTCATAATGGCGGAGTTATCCACAGTTAGAACTTGTTTTAAATGACTTTTTTCAAGAAGAGAGTCGGGAAGTTCCGATTGATTAACCATTTCAAATCCAAGGCTTGAGAAAAAGGAAACTGCACTCATCTTGTTCGTAACCAGATATAGCTCTTCCAGCTCCTGATTTTTCGCTGTCAAAAATGCCCGTTTAAACAGAAGCATCAAATCAGGCTGGCCAATCTGCGGGGATACGACAAATGATCGAAGCAATCCTGCATTTCCTACCGGCTCTACTCCTAGGCACGCTTTGAGTTCTCCTTCCTGGTTCTCCATTAAAGAAAAATTCTCAATTGTATCATTCAATCCATCCGGGCTTACTCCTGCCTCTGTTAAAAAAGCTTCCAACTTTGGCAGGTCCTCTTGATTCGCACTCCTGATTTTCCATGTCATCTCTATCACCTCAAAATAAGATTCTAGTAAATTAATATGAGAGACATGAAAAAGTAGAACCTAAAAGATAAAAAGAAACACGGCAGCCTTCATTAACATGAAAGCTGCCGTGCATCCTCTTGATTCCGGTTATCTAAGCCAACTGATTAGTTATTGTTGTTACTGCGGGAATTACCGCCTTTTTCACCGATTTCTTCATAGAAGCTTCGATCATGGTTTTCAGAGGTCGCTTCTCCGCCTTTGCGGCCGATCTCCTGATAGAAGTCCTTATCGTGGCTTTCTGATGTTGCTTCGCCACCCTTTTTCCCGATTTCCTGGTAGAATTCGCTGTCATGGCTCTCAGCAGTAGCCTCTCCGCCTTTGCGGCCAATTTCCTGATAGAAATCTTGATCGTGATTGTTCGAAGTTGCTTCGCCGCCTTTACGGCCGATTTCCTGATAGAATTCGCTGCCATGGTTTTGGCTTGTAGCTTCGCCGCCCATGCGTCCTCGTTCTTCACGTGACATCTTATCATTATTATTGTTTTTAGCCATTTTACTCATCCTCCTTGAAATCTAAGTTTTGATGTTACACTACTTTGAATATCCGGATTCCCCCCACCTGAAACTATTAAAAAGGGAATGTAATATGCTTGTTTGAAGAATGTAATATTTTTGGAAATTCTGACAGGTATATTTCCTCTCCTACCAAGTATTTCATACGAGAAGCTAGCTAATGTTTCCTAGCTTCTCATAGTGAAAAATTCTTAAGTGAGTGATTTAAGTCACTATGCCACCATTTTTGTCTGGTTATAATAAATGTAATCAATTGAAAACCTTTCTCAAAAAAGGGGGAACGGGATGGAAATCAAAACAATATACGAGAAGATTGGCGGAGATGAGTCAATCCGCAAGATAGTCGATACATTTTATCCAAAGGTTTACGAAAATGAGGAGCTCAGTCCATTGTTCGAGGGCGATATCAATGAAATCAAACGGAAGCAGTGGATGTTCCTCACCCAGCTGACTGGAGGCGGTGCACTGTACAGCGAGGAATTTGGACCACCTAATATGAGAGTCAGGCATATGCCATTCGAAATTACACCAGTGCGCGCCCAGGCATGGCTGAAGCTGATGCATGAAACACTGACAGAAACTGGCTTGATTGACACCGAGGGCGGCAAAGCGCTGTTCGATCGTTTGAGCCAGATCGCACCGATTATGATCAATAGACAATAAGGAGGAATTTTTATCATGGAAAAACAATCATTGAAACAATACCAGGAATTCAGCGAAGAACGTTTTACGAAAAGAATTGTTTTCAAAAAAGGTGACAGCACTGTGTTCCTGTTGAACTTCATGCCAGGCCAGGAACTACCAAAACACACGCATCCAGGTACTGAAGTGTTCATTTTAACAATGCAGGGAGAAGGCACTTTCATTGTTGATGGTGATGAGATCGTGGCCGCAGCAAACGAAACTGTCCACCTTGGAGGCGCAGAAGAACTGGCCTATAAAAACACCGGATCAGAGCCAGTCACACTTTATGTGATGCTTAACAAGATTCCGGATGAAAGATTTGCGCAGAATATTTAAGATCAACAAGATTTATGCAAAAGCCCAAACAAAGAGCGGAATTTCCCCACCTGGTCGATATATTCGGAAAATCCGCTGATATAATTAAAAATGTGGTCGATATATTTAAAAATCCGCTGATATAATTAAAAATGTGGTCGATATATTTGGAAAATCGCCATTATCTGAACTGCAATCTATCTTCTTAGCTAAAAATAGCCCCTGCGGCCTGCGCAGGGGCTTATTTTATCCGAAAATCCTGTTCCAAATCTCGACGAGGAAGAATGATACCTCCACTTCCTCTTCTTCGCCGCCTTCATATACTTTTTTCTTGTCTTTTTTCTTCTCTTTTTCACCTTGGTTCTTCTCATCATCAAGCTCAGCATCAGCTGTTTCCACTTTCACGTCGCCCTTGCTGTCATTTTCATCGAAGCCTTCGCTTGTTGCTTCTCCGTTTGAGAAATCAAGGAAGCATAGTGGCGGATAGAGGACGCACCACCAGTTCGCACCTTCTCCTTCGCCAATCGTGATCAGGATTGCTTCGTACTCTCCGGCTGGATAGAGGAACTGTCCATATAATTTAGTAGGAAACTGGACTTTGTCAAACTCTGTTTTTACAGATTGGTTTGCACCTTCAGCTGCGATAACCCCTTCCGCAATCACCTGGATTTCGGGAAGCTTGGATTTGATGACTTCCCTCGCTGCTTCGATCGAAGTGAGCTCCTGAACCCATTTCGTGATTTCTTTGTTCACTTCGTCGCGGATTAGGCGCTTGATGTTCTGGTCCTTTTCCAGATCGCTGTCAGCAAGGATTCTCAGGCGGATTGCCTCATTCGGGATAATCATTGCTTCCTTCGCGGTCACTTCATTCTTCGGTGTATATAAACTTAAAATAGTACCTGCACATAGTAATAATATGTATAAAATAGCGGCTGATTTTTTCATCTTTATCATTTCTCGCACCGTCCCTTCACTAGTAAACAGTGTGGACAGTTTGATAGATTCTTAAACTAGTAATTTTGAAAAAAAAATTGGACCCCTTTTTGTCAGGAGTCCAACTCGGCAAACACCATCCGGTCCTTGCCATTGATATCAAAAACAATCTCTACCTTGGCTTTTGTGAAGGCTTTTTCCAGTAACCCGCGTACTGCTTCACCCTGGCCGGCACCGATTTCGAAGCCAACGAGCGCTTTTTCTTTTAAAACCAGCGGAAGTTCCTCCATGAACCGGCGATACAAATCCAGACCATCTTCTCCGGCAAAAAGCGCCATATGCGGTTCATGCTCGGTGACGATATCGGACATCCATTCCTGGTCCGAAACCGGAATATATGGCGGGTTCGAGATAACGACATCCACTTTTTTTCTCTGTAGAATCAGCGGCTGCAGCAGGTCACCATGTAAAAATTCCATGTCCGCACCAAGCTGGCTTGCATTTTTGCTTGCTACCTCGATCGCGTCTTCCGAAAGGTCAACCGCTGTTACCTTCAATTCCGGTTTTTCCAGCTTCAAGGTAACCGCAATCGCCCCGCTCCCGGTCCCGACGTCGACAAGGTCAATCGAATCTCTATCCGGAAAAAGCTTGTCCAGCCGCTGGAGTGTACCATGCACAAGTTCTTCCGTTTCCGGTCTTGGAATTAGCACATGCTCATTCACTTGGAAACGGCGGCCGTAAAACTCCTCGCTGCCAATGATATATTGAATCGGCTCGCCAGCGCCATGCCTTTTTACAGCAGCTTGGAATTCGATCCATACTTCGCCATCCAATTCTTCACGCATGTTCATCAGCATGGTAGTGCGGGACAGCCCCGAATAGTGCCGCAGCAAAAGCTCACCGGCGAACTCCTCGCGCTTATGTTCTTTTAAAAAAGAAGAAGCCCAATTGAGGGCTTCAAATATTTTCACATTAGTCATTGTTCGCACTCTCAAGTCTTTGGGACTGGTCTTCCATGATAAGCGCTTCGATGATTTCATCCATCTTGCCCTGAAGGATCTGGTCGAGCTTCTGGATTGTCAGTCCGATGCGGTGGTCAGTCACACGGTTTTGCGGGAAGTTGTACGTACGAATACGCTCGGAGCGGTCCCCTGTACCTACAGCAGATTTACGGACTTGGTCATACTCTGCTTGTGCTTCCTGCTGGAACTTGTCATAGACGCGGGCACGAAGTACCTTCATCGCCTTATCTTTGTTTTTATGCTGTGATTTTTCATCCTGGCACGATACGACGATTCCAGTCGGGATGTGTGTCAGACGTACTGCTGACATTGTCGTGTTAACAGACTGTCCGCCGGCACCGCTGGATGCAAACGCATCAAAGCGAATGTCTTTATCATGCAGCTCGATTTCTACTTCCTCAGCTTCTGGAAGACATGCAACAGTAGCTGTTGAAGTATGGATGCGGCCGCCTGACTCTGTTTCCGGAACACGCTGTACACGGTGCGCGCCATTTTCGAACTTCATTTTGGAATAAGCACCATTACCATTGATCATGAAGATGATTTCCTTGAAGCCGCCTACACCAGTCGTACTGGCATCGATGACTTCCGTTTTCCAGCCCTGGGATTCCGCATAACGGCTGTACATGCGGTAAAGGTCACCGGCAAATAGGGCAGCTTCATCGCCGCCTGCAGCGCCGCGGATTTCCATGATAACGTTCTTGTCATCATTAGGGTCTTTAGGGATAAGAAGAATCTTGATGCGATCTTCAAGCTCCCCAATACGAGGTTCAAGCTCAGAGATTTCTTCCTTAACCATTTCGCGCATCTCTGCATCGAGCTTATCCTCGAGCATCGCTTTCGCATCTGTCAACTGCTCTTTAACTTCCTTATATTCACGATAAGCCATGACCGTTTCCTGGATGTCCGACTGCTCCTTAGAATACTCGCGGAGCTTCTTGGAGTCATTGACAACTTCCGGGTCACTCAATAGCTCATTCAATCTTTCATAACGATCCTCAACTGCTTGAAGACGATCAAACACGGACATTCACCTCTATTTTAATTGCCTTGAAAATTGGATTAAATTTATTCTTGCCTGTTTATTTCCGCAACAGGTCAGATCATTCACATAGCATAACATTCTAATTATAGTATAGCTGACCCCCTCAGTCAAAGCCATTGTGACTGGAAAAGCGTAAGCGCCTCAGTCAGCCCCAAGAATAAATGCGTAAGCGCCAAAAAAAACAGCATGCCCTTTTTACGAGCATGCTGCTGCAGTGCGAAATTCTATTGAATATCTACATTAATGTCATAGCGCGGTAATGCTCTCGTCAACTTTTGCTGCAGTGTCTTTTGGGCATTTTCACGGTCTTTCCTGGTCACGCGTCCTTCAAGCTGTGCGGTTACGTTCATTTCACCGCCGTTGATCCAGATGGAGCCTGGCTCGTATCCAGCGTCAGAAATGACATCCTTCGCTTTTTGGACATCCTGGGAATAACTATGGTGGTTCTCGTTATCCGTGTTCAGCAAATTCGGGTTCTGGTCGGTCATCGTCATGCCATTATCCCGATCCTTGGTGAAATTCGGGCCATCTCCCTCACGGACACCGTCATCATCTCTGTTCAGGCCAACGCCAGCCTGGTCTTCATTTTTGTCATAGACTGATTCTGTATTATCCTGGCCACATCCTGAAACCATAACCACTGCAAACACAATCAACATGAGTAATTTTTTCAAATTATGGCACCTCCCGTCGTTATCTTGCCCTCTGGAGGTACCAACCATGCCCAAAATTAGCTCCTTTTTAGCAAAATCAGCTACTAGAAAAATTATCTTCTTACTTAGCGGCTATTATTGCACGGTACAGAGCCATAATTGCACGCTCAAAACCATTAATTGCACGCTCAATTGTTATTTTTGCACCGATAAGTGACGTAATTGCACATTCAGCCAATATAAGGGAATTTTGACCCTTACATAAAAAAATCCCCCCCGCTGCCGGGAGGATTAAACATACTATGTCAAGCTTTCCGTCGTTTTTTCGAGTTTCAGCTCGTTTGGTGATTTAGGTACTTCATGATGATGTCTGCATCGCGGTTCGTATGATTCGGATGCGCCAACGAGAATGATTGGGTCATCATAAGAGGCTGGTTTGCCGTTGATCAAGCGCTGTGTACGGCTTGATGGCGATCCGCAGACTGCACATACAGCTTGAAGCTTGGTCACATTTTCAGCAACAGCCATCAACGCAGGCATCAGCCCGAAAGGCTCGCCGCGAAAATCCTGGTCAAGGCCGGCAACGATGACGCGGTAGCCGCTGTCTGCCAGGTGCTGGACAACCGGAAGGATTTCATTGTCAAAAAATTGCACTTCATCAATCGCAATGACATCGATATCAGGGTTGATATGCTTGAAAATATCAGTAGAGTTGGCAATAGGCTTTGCAGTAACTGCAGTTCCGTTGTGTGATACAACCGATTCTTCGCTGTAGCGGTTATCAATCGCAGGCTTGAATACAGCAATCTTTTGCTTGGCGAATTGAGTTCTGCGCACGCGGCGGATTAGTTCCTCGGATTTCCCCGAGAACATGCTGCCGCAAATCAATTCGATCCAACCGCTTTGTTTCATAACGTACATGGTCGGCCTCTCCTTCCTCGATGGAAAATTTAAAAGCGTAAGCGCCTTGGGCAGATCCCGACAAGCGCTGGAGGGCCGAACGGTGAAGTCGTTCTGTGACTTCATCGAGCGGACCGAAGCGACTCGAGGGTCTAGGCGCTGGAGCTAGACAATTCTCATATTTAAAAACTAAAAGCTGCTTTCGTAGAATTACGGCTTTTTCATGCCATAAAGGTACGAAAAAAGCCTGATTAAAAGTTCGACACTTTTTTCAGCTTTTTCCATTATAACAAAAATCAGTGCTGAATCTAGACACATTAATAAAGTTCACAAAAATAAATTTATGTACCCGATTTCTTCAAAAAAAGCAAAATAAAAAACAGGCAAGTCGCAAAGCTTCTTGCCTGTTTGGTTTCTTATATTACTATTACTGGTTGTTTTTAAGACCGTATTTCTTGTTGAAGCGGTCAACACGTCCGCCAGCTTCAGCAAACTTCTGACGTCCAGTATAGAATGGGTGGCACTCAGAGCAAGTTTCAACGCGAATCTCGTTCTTTACAGAACCAGTTTCGAATTCGTTACCGCATGCGCAAGTCACCTTAACTGTTTTGTAGTTTGGATGAATTCCTGATTTCATTCTTTTCATCTCCTTCCGCCCTGAATCATATCCGAAACAGAGTTATAATCAACGGTTAGACCGTTATTGGAAAAACACACTGACCTCATTATAACAAGTCCACCTATATATTTCAAGTCAGTTTTTACGTCCAGAATTTGGAATTACGAACGCTTGTTATTTCCCTTCATTTCTTCACCAAGGACAGCGAAGAAATCTTCGTTCGACTTGGATAATCTCAGTTTACGCAGGAATTTTTCCGCGAAATCCGGTGAATCCGACATTGATTTGCGGATAGCCCAAAGCTTGTCCAGGTGATCCTTAGGAATAAGAAGCTCTTCTTTACGCGTTCCGGATCTGCGGATGTCGATTGCCGGGAAGATCCTTCTTTCAGCAAGTGAACGATCAAGGTGAAGTTCCATATTACCTGTTCCCTTGAACTCTTCATAAATAACATCATCCATGCGGGAGCCTGTATCAACAAGCGCTGTTGCAAGGATCGTCAAGCTGCCGCCTTCCTCGATATTACGGGCAGCACCGAAAAAGCGCTTCGGACGGTGGAATGCCGCAGGGTCAATACCACCGGATAATGTACGTCCGCTTGGCGGGATGACAAGGTTATAGGCACGAGCAAGACGAGTGATGCTGTCCATCAGGATGATGACATCACGCTTGTGTTCAACAAGGCGCATAGCACGCTCAAGCACAAGTTCAGCGACCTTGATATGGTTTTCAGGCACTTCGTCAAAAGTGGAGCTGACCACATCTCCAGCAACGGAACGCTCGATATCAGTTACCTCTTCCGGACGCTCATCGATCAACAACACGATCAGTTCTGCTTCCGGATGGTTTGTCGTAATGCTGTTGGCGATTTCTTTTAACAGCATCGTTTTACCAGCCTTTGGAGGAGCAACGATCAAGCCACGCTGGCCAAATCCGACCGGTGCGATGACATCCATGATCCTGGTCGAAACTTTGTTGTGCGTCGTTTCCAGTTTCATCTGGCGATCAGGATACAGCGGCGTCAAACCAGGGAAGTGAACCCTTTCCTTTGCCGATTCAGGGTCATCACCATTGACTGCCTCCACCTGAAGCAAGCCGAAATATCGTTCATTCTCTTTAGGAGGACGGACCTTACCCGATACTTTATCCCCGTTCCTTAAATCAAAACGGCGGATCTGTGATGCCGAGATATAAATGTCCTCAGAGCTTGGCGAGTAGTTGATCGGGCGCAGGAATCCAAACCCTTCAGATTGGATGATCTCCAGGACACCTTCCATGAAAAAGTAGCCCTGCTGCTCTGCACGCGCTTTTAAAATAGCAAAAATAAGTTCTTTTTTCGTTAATTTGCTGTAGTAAGAGACTTTATACTCCTTTGCGAGTTCATAAAGCTCTTTCAATTTCATATTTTCTAAGCTTGAAATATTTACTTCCATAATGTCACCACGCCTTAAAATATTTCGATTTCCCCCATAAAAAATGTATTAAGAATATCAGCGTATGGATGGAAAAAGAAGAAATGAGTTCCTTTGAAGGTTGTAAGAAGGAATTAATGAAGGTATACAACTGGTTTGTTTTTCTAGTATTAAAACAATTTTCATTTTACCCTTAAACAGGAAAAATAATCAATCTTTTTATTTATCAGTTCCCTTTACCTACATAGTGCGGCAAAGGGAGCTGATTTGTAAGGGTTTTCGGTTCATTAAAAAAAATATTATTTCATTACCAGGTGAGGCTTTTTCTTCAGGCTGTGTTGTCCCTCAATAAAGCGGACTGTTCCTGATTTTGCACGCATTACGACGGAGTGGGTCGATCCGTAAGAGCCTTTGAACTGGACTCCTTTTAGAAGCTCACCATCGGTTACGCCAGTTGCTGCGAAAATGGCATCTTCTCCGCGGACGAAATCTTCCATAAGAAGGACTTTGCTTACATCTATGCCCATTTTTTTACAGCGCTCGAGCTCTGCATCATTTTGCGGAAGCAGTTTACCCTGGATTTCACCGCCTAGGCTTTTCAGCGCTACCGCAGCAATGACACCCTCCGGTGCTCCGCCAGAACCAAACAGGATATCCACGCCTGTAAAATCAAACGCGGTGTTGATGGCGCCTGCTACATCGCCGTCATTGATTAATTTGATCCTTGCTCCAGCATCACGAAGCTGGGCAATGATATGTTCATGGCGAGGGCGGTTTAAAACCGTCGCTACAACATCCTCAATATCCTTGTTCTTCGCTTTCGCCACTGCCTTCAGGTTATCAAGAACGGAAGCATTGATATCCACCATTCCTACCGCTTCAGGACCTACCGCCAGTTTATCCATGTACATGTCTGGTGCATGAAGCAGGTTGCCGTTATCTGCTACCGCGAGAACAGCTAGGGCATTCCAGCCGCCGGACGCTACAATATTTGTTCCTTCCAAAGGATCGACTGCGACATCCAAACGCGGGCCATAGCCTGTACCAAGCTTTTCACCGATATATAGCATCGGCGCTTCGTCCATTTCCCCTTCACCGATCACGACTGTACCTTTCATCGGGATGGTGTCAAACACATCTCTCATCGCTGACGTTGCAGCATCGTCAGCTTCGTCTTTTTTACCGCGTCCCATCCAGCGGGCTGAAGCAAGCGCCGCTGCCTCTGTCACGCGGACAAGCTCCATCGTTAAGCTACGTTCCATATGATCATCCCCTAATCATGAAAGGCGCTAATGCCCATCTACAAAAGGTATACCTCTTTAAATTCCTTCGTATTCAGTCCTAGCATAATCAGCATCTCCTCAATGCCGATTATGTCTATGAAACTGCTTAGAAGAGAAACTTTTATGTAGCCGCAGTTTGGCGGCTGCATAATCAAATAGGTTATACTACTTTACGGTTTAGATAAGCATTAGCACCACTATTTGTATTGTACAACTTCCATTGTACTATACTTTTTATGATTTTTTTACTTCTTCTTGCTCTTCAGATGTCATATCTTCACGCCAAATCGTAGCACCAAGCCCATTAAGCTTTTCAACAATGTGGCTGTAGCCGCGATCGATATGGTCTACACCGGTGATTTCGGTGACGCCTTCTGCCATAAGTCCGGCAATGACAAGCGCCGCTCCGGCTCGGAGGTCACTCGCCTTTACCTTAGCTCCCTGCAACTTCACAGGTCCGCTAATGATCGCCGATCTGCCTTCGACTTTGATATTGGCATTCATTCTTCTCAGTTCGTCAATATGTTTGAAACGTGCCCCGTAAATCGTATCTGTTACAACACTGGAACCTTCCGCTCTGGTTAAAAGCGCTGTGAATGGCTGCTGCAGATCCGTCGGGAAGCCTGGGTAAACCAGGGTTTTGATATCGACTGCTTTATACAGTTCAGACGGCGCAACATATATTTGCTCGTCACTGGCTTCAATTTTAGCGCCCATTTCCTTCAGCTTGGCCACAAGTGACTCAATATGCTGAGGAATGACATTATCAATCGTCACACCATCACCAATAGCAGCGCCGAGGATCAGGTAGGTACCAGCTTCAATGCGGTCAGGAATGATCGTATGGCGGCAACCATGAAGCTCGTCTACACCATCAATCCGGATGACATCCGTTCCTGCGCCTTTGATTTTCGCTCCCATATTGGTAAGCAAAGTAGCAACATCAATGATTTCCGGCTCTTTTGCCGCATTTTCAATGATGGTACGCCCTTTTGCACGGACAGCAGCAAGCATGATGTTGATTGTTGCCCCAACGCTGACGACGTCAAGATAAATCCTCGCACCGCGAAGCTCGTCGGCACGAAGGTAAATCGCGCCCTGCTCATTTGTCACACTCGCACCAAGAGCTTCGAATCCTTTTATATGCTGGTCAATCGGCCTTGGACCCAAATGGCAGCCGCCCGGCAGACCAATGACAGCCTTTTTGAAACGGCCCAGCATAGCTCCCATTAGATAGTATGAAGCTCGCAGCTTTTTCACTTTTCCATTCGGCAAAGGCATGGAAATCATGGAAGACGGATCTACCGTCATTTCATTGTTCGAGAATTCAACAGAACCGCCGATCTCCTCCATTAAGTCCTTGAGCATATGAACGTCGGAAATATCCGGCAAACCTTCAATGGTCACAGGCGATTCAGCCAGAATCGTTGCTGGGATCAAGGCCACTGCGCTGTTTTTCGCGCCGCTGACCCGTACAGTCCCTTTTAAAGGATAGCCGCCTGCAATCTTAAGCTTTTCCATTTTTGACTCCCTTCTAAGCCGTGATGTATTAAGGTCAAGCTGGAGATGCAAACTTTTACAGCTAAGACCAGTATAGGCTCTACTTAGATTTGATTACCGAAATCAACAAGGTATATTTTTCCATTAAAAACACGCAGATTCCGGGAGTTTTCTATTTCTTTAGTTTACACGATATTCCCAAATTCATGTAATAAAATGCAAAAAAGTTTAAATTGGGTAAAACTTCCTAATTAGAGTTGATTTTTTTCAGTAAAAAACCAACTCTTTGAACCTGGCTGTTGATTTCCGTTCCGGGCACTCGCTTTCCGCGGGGCGTGCGGTGAGCCTCCTCAGCGCTAAAGCGCTTGCGGGGTCTCACCTGACCCGCTGATCCCGGAGGAGTCGAGTACCCTCCACTACAATCAACAGGTGCTTATAATTTCTCTTCCTTCATCACACAGTTTTTAAAAAAATTACTGTCCTCGTGATTCCCAGTCTTTCAAAAATGCTTCGATGCCTTTGTCTGTTAGCGGGTGGCTGAACATTTGCTGGATGACTTTGTATGGCACGGTTGCGATGTGTGCTCCTCTTAGTGCTGCGTCTGTTACGTGTTGTGGATGACGGATGGACGCTGCGATGATTTCTGTGTCGATTCCGTGGATGGTGAAGATGTCCGCAATCGTTGAAATCAGGTCTAGTCCGTTATGGCCGATGTCATCCAGGCGGCCAAGGAATGGTGATACGTATGTAGCTCCCGCTCTTGCTGCAAGCAATGCCTGGTTGGCGCTGAAGACCAATGTTACATTTGTTTTGATTCCCTCTTTTGAGAATACAGAAACAGCTTTCAAACCTTCTGGTGTCATCGGAACTTTGATGGTGATGTTAGGAGCGATTGCTGCAAGTTCTTTCCCCTCTTTGATCATGCCTTCTGCATCCAGTGCGATGACTTCTGCACTAACAGAACCAGGGACTAACTCGGTGATTTCCTTCAGACGGTCCTCAAATTTCACATTCTTTTCTTTTGCCACGAGTGAAGGGTTGGTTGTAACCCCTGATAAAATTCCCAGTGTATAGGCCTCGCGGATTTCTTCCATATTCGCAGTATCGATAAAAAACTTCATTTGTAAACGCCTCCAGTCGACAAAATTTTCAATCATATATAAATGGACAAAAACCGCCTTATTGTAAGGCGGTTTAATTATAACAAATTTCTATTGCTTTTACGCTTTGTTAGAAGAACCGAATTCGCGCATTTTGCCGATTACCGTTTCTTTGATTGCGTCACGAGCTGGTCCAAGATATTTACGAGGATCGTACTCGTTAGGCTTTTCAGCCAATACTTGACGCACAACTTTAGCTGAAGCAATTTGGTTTTCAGTATTTACATTGACTTTAGCTGTTCCGAAAGAGATAGCTTTCTGGATGTCTTTTGTAGGGATTCCAGTTCCGCCGTGCAGTACCAATGGTACGCCTGCAGTCTTGTTGATCTCTTCCATTTCTTTGAAGCCAAGGTTCGGTTCGCCTTTGTAAGGTCCGTGAACAGATCCAAGTGCTGGAGCCAGGCAGTCGATGCCAGTGCGTTGAACTAGTTCTTCACACTCTTTAGGATCAGCATAGATCACGCCATCTGCAACGACATCGTCTTCCTGTCCGCCGACTACTCCTAATTCAGCTTCTACAGAAACACCTTTTGAGTGAGCGTATTCTACCACTTTTGAAGTGATTTCAATGTTCTCTTCGAAAGGTCCGTGTGAAGCATCGATCATAACAGATGTGAAACCTGCGTCGATTGCTTCCTTACACTTATCGTAGCTTGAACCATGGTCAAGGTGGATTGCGACAGGAACTGTAGTTTTATAGTCCTCCATCAAACCTTCTACCATTTTGACAACAGTCTTGAAGCCGCCCATGTAGCGTGCAGCACCTTCAGAAACACCAAGGATTACTGGTGACTTCTCAGCTTCTGCAGCTTGAAGGATCGCTTGAGTGAACTCAAGGTTATTTAAGTTAAACTGCCCAACAGCGTAGCCTTCTGCATTCGCTTTTTTAAGCATTTCTGTCATTGAAACTAAAGGCATATCATTTCCTCCTTCGTTATGATCAATCGTCATTTGACTATGCTACCCTTTAAAAGGATTTCCTTCTCTGCTTTTGATTATGTACCCGAGATGGCATTCATCAAAACGAATGATCCTGTGGAATTCATAAGTATCATACCAGAAGAAAATCAGAAATGCCATTGTTCTAGCCTTGTTTTTGCAAGTGTCATAAAAATGCTATAAAGCAAGCGTTTTCAATAGTTTCACTAGTGTGGAAACTCTGTTTTTCTATTTTTCAGGGCTCTCTTAAACCTGGCTGTTGATTTTCGTTCCAGGCGCTTCGCTTTCCGCGGGCAGTCGGGGAGCCTACTCAGCGCAAGCGCCTGCGGGGTCTCCCCAGGACATTCTCATCCCGCAGGAGTCTACGCGCCTTCCACTACAATCAACAGGGCTTAAAACAACATTGGGCTTTAACAGAGCCTTTTTTTAAAAAAGAAAAGCCCTCGAAGTAATCGAGAGGGCCTTCCTATGTAATCAATATTGATACTTAAGATACGGTTTGTGAGTATTTCTTTACTGCTGCCCGGATGTCGTCGATATCAAATGGTTTTGCGAAGTGGGTCAGCGCACCTAAATCCATTGCTTCCTGGATCATATCGAGCTCGCCGTAAGCGGTCATGATGATGACGCGGATGTCCGGATCGATTACCTTCATTCTTTTTAGAATTTCAATTCCATCCATTCCAGGAATCTTCATGTCCAAAAGAACGAGATCAGGTGGATGCTTTTTAACGATATCCAGGGCCTGGACGCCATTTGCAGCCTGATAAGTTTGATAACCTTCTTTTTGCAGCACTTCATTAAGTAGAATTCTGATGCCAAACTGGTCGTCTACAATAAGTATTTTTTCTTTCATGCCGCTTCTTCCCCCTAATAAATGTATTATGTTATTAAATGTATTTGTCTAGGAAACGGTTTCGTCTTATCCCCATTTACACAATTCGTTAAAAATCTTGAAATTCCTCCCATATTCTTAAACTTATTTTTCGACAGATGCTTTTTCATTCCCATTGTAGTACTTTATAATCAGTATTGGCAAAAACGGAGGTGCTTTTATGTTAAAAATGTTTTCGACACAGCTGGCAGGTCTGTTCAACAGGCTTCAGGAAAAGGAAGAGTTCTCAATTGAGGATGGAGCGCGACTGCTGGCACAAGCTGCAGCTGGTGAGGGCAGAGTATATATTTTCGGGACAAACGAAATGCAGGCGGTAGCCCTTGAAGCGGTCTATGGCGAGGAACCATTGCAATCCGCAGCGATTTTAACAGAGGAGGTTGAACTTGAGGCTGCTGACCGCGTTCTGATTGTAAGCCGCTACGCAGACGATCAAGAGGCTGTTGAGACAGCGCGAGAACTACAGGATAAAGGGATTCCATTTGTCGCCATCTCCACTGTCCGCGATGATCAAGAAGCTGAAAGTCTAAATGCGATGGCTGACGTGCACATCGATTTAAAAATAAAAAAAGGACTCCTGCCTGATGAAATGGGAAACAGAGTCGGTTACCCCACGTCGATTGTTGCCTTATTCATTTATTTCGGATTGAAATTCACGATTGAAGAGATGTTGGAGGAGTACTAATAAAAGCTAAAAAAGCCGGTGAATATCACCGGCTTTCGCTTATTATCCCGCGGATTATTTACTTGACTTGATTGATGCTTCGATGAAGTCCCTGAATAATGGCTGCGGGCGTGTTGGTCTTGATGTGAATTCCGGGTGGAACTGGGACGCCAGGAACCACGGGTGATCTTCAAGTTCAATGATTTCTACCAGGCGGCCGTCCGGGCTTGTCCCAGAGAAGATAAATCCTTCTTTTTCCATTGCCTGGCGATATTCATTGTTGAATTCGTAACGGTGGCGATGGCGCTCATACACCAAATCATCACCATAAGCGGCGAATGCTTTCGTATCTTCACCAAGCTTACATGGATATAATCCAAGACGAAGTGTTCCGCCAAGATCTTCGATATCCTTCTGTTCAGGAAGAAGGTCAATGATTGGATACGGTGTGCTTGGCATGATTTCAGCAGAGTGAGCATCTTTCAGGCCAAGAACATTGCGAGCGAATTCAACTGTTGCCAGCTGCATGCCAAGGCAAATTCCGAAGAATGGAACTTTGTTCTCTCGCGCGAATTGGGTTGCAAGGATTTTCCCTTCGATCCCGCGGTCTCCGAAGCCGCCAGGGACAAGGATTCCGTCCACGTCATTCAGCAATTCAACCACATTTTCTTCTGTTACTTCTTCAGAGTTGATCCACTTGATCTCAATATCGCTGTCAAATGCATAACCTGCGTGCTTCAATGATTCTACAACTGAAATGTACGCGTCTTGAAGCTCTACATATTTACCAACAAGCGCGATTCTTGTTTTACCGGAAAGGTGAGTCACCTTTTCAACCAGCGCATTCCACTCTGTCATGTCGGCCTCGCCGCAATCAAGCTTGAAGTGGTCGCAGACAAGCTGGTCCATCTTTTGTGCCTGCAATGCCAATGGAATGGAATAAAGCGTATCTGCATCTGCAGCTTCGATGACTGCTTCCTTATCAATGTCACAGAAAAGGGCAATCTTATCTTTCATGTCCTGTGAAATTGGCATTTCAGTACGAAGAACAATGATATTTGGCTGGATACCAAGGCTGCGAAGTTCTTTTACACTATGCTGGGTTGGCTTCGTCTTCATTTCTCCGGCTGCCTTGATGTAAGGAACCAATGTACAGTGGACGTACATCACATTGTCGCGACCAACATCATTCTTGATCTGGCGGATTGCTTCAAGGAAAGGAAGAGATTCGATATCCCCAACTGTTCCCCCGATTTCAGTGATGACTACATCTGCGCCTGTTTCCTTTCCAGCGCGAAAAACCTTGTCTTTGATTTCATTCGTGATATGCGGGATAACCTGTACTGTTCCGCCAAGGTAGTCCCCGCGGCGTTCCTTTTTCAAGACAGTCGAATAGATTTTTCCTGTTGTCACGTTAGAGTACTTGTTCAGGTTAATATCGATGAAGCGCTCGTAGTGACCAAGGTCCAAATCCGTTTCCGCACCATCGTCTGTAACGAAAACTTCACCGTGCTGGTAAGGGCTCATTGTTCCTGGGTCTACGTTGATGTATGGGTCAAATTTCTGGATTGTTACATTCATGCCCCTGTTTTTCAGTAATCTTCCAAGAGATGCCGCTGTAATCCCCTTACCTAATGACGAAACTACGCCGCCTGTTACAAAAATATACTTTGCCATTTGTGTAATCCCCCTCATCAAACAGTTTGTACAATATGTACCTGTTTAATTGATTTATTAAAAAAATTTTTAACGATATCATCGGCCTGCAGTTTATGGTGCAAACCTGTTTGCCTGGGGGTTTCTGGACAAAATAAAAAAACGCCCCGCATACATAGTATGGGGAGCGTTTTGTAGCTGTTTTACATAATCGTCCTTTTTTAAGGAGCCCAAAAAGTATTCTACAGCCGGTCCTATTAAAAGTCAAGCCGTTAATTACAGTTCTTCATCCTCGTCATCTTCATCTTCGAGTGGAAGTTCTTCATCTTCGTCTTCGTCTTCTAATAATTCGTCATCATCGTCAAAGTCGTCAGTGTCTTCAAGATCCTCATCGAAATCTTCATCATCATCTTCATCTTCATCGTCTACGGAATCATCTTCATCAAATTCGTCGATGTCATCAAAGTCAAGATCTTCTTCATCGATTTCATCGAATTCGTCAAGGTCGAGGTCATCCTCATCCACTGCCTTCTTCGACTTCTTCTTCTTAGGCTTGACTGTCGTAACATTATCTTCTTCGATTTGGTCAACAGGATACCAGACGCGAAGCCCCCAGCGTCCTTCTCCCTGGGACATGAAACGTCCATCTATGTTTATATCTGTATAGAACTGAACCATTTTTTCATTTACATCGGCCTCGTCCAATTCAAGAATGCTCTTGATTTCAGCCATCATTTCTTGGAACGTGATCGCTTGCTTCTTTTCTTTTAACATTTCGTAGGCAACTTCAATCAATGACATTTCTTGAAGCTCTTCTTTTGAGTATTGACTTAAACTCAATCTTCGCACTTCCTTTCTCTATTCCAGGCCTTACCCGGCCCTGCGTCCGAAAACAAGGAAAATATCCCAGAATGCATATTCTACATTATAAACAAATTCTAAACCTTTATGCCAGTTTTATCTGTCGTTTTCTTGCCTTTTTTCGCTTTCATTGCCTACTTTCCTGCTGCCAGTCCTTTTTCGCTTTTTCAGCTGGGTATAGGCCAGGAAAAAGAAGACAATCGAAAGAAGGAAAAATGATATCGCACCGAGCTGACGCTGGTAGAGATAATACATGCCTGCAGCTGCAATGACAGCACCTGCCGTTAACAACACTGATCTCACAAATTTCACATCCTGAAGTAGGTCGTATGTATGAGCTGATACCTAGATTATATAAGATTATTTGGCAAAAGATATGAAAAATTCTATAAAAGTTATGATTACAAACCAAATTCCACCTTAAATCCGGATCCTCTTGTGAAAAACCGGACCATTTTCTAGGTAAAGCTAGTTTACGAAATAGAATGAACAAAATGCAAGGTGGCTCATAGTTTTCCTACAAGCCACCTTGCCCAATCTAGGTCCATTGCAAAAAGCTCTAATGCCACGTCCTACCTTTATACACAATCTTTTAGAATTTTAAACTCTGTTAAACTCGGCTGTGGGGTTTCACCTGGCCAGATGATCCCGCAGGACATTGATTGAGCTTCCTCGAACCTGCCCACGCACGATGAAAATGCGTTAGCATTTTCGGAGGAGTCTTCGCGCATTCCATTGCAATCAACAGGATGTAAAAACAACCTTCAGCTTTAACAAAGCCAAATTTTAAACAAGCTGCACTTGAACTTGCTTTACATATTCCTGCGGAACTGGCCGCCTACTTCATAAAGCGCTCGGGTAATTTGGCCAAGGCTCGCGTATTTCACCGTTTCCATCAGCTCTGCAAAAATATTGCCTCCGCTAACAGCAGTTTCCTTCAGGCGAATGAGCGCTTCTTGTGATTCATCTTTGTTTTTACCCTTGAAGGCTTCAAGGTTTTGAATCTGGGTTTCTTTTTCCTCTTTTGTCGCACGAGCAAGCTCCATCTTGTCGATTTCTTCCTCGGATGGAGGATTTGGATTCAGGTAGGTGTTCACACCAATGATTGGCAGTTCCCCTGAATGCTTCTTCATCTCATAGTACATCGATTCATCCTGGATTTTGCCGCGCTGATACTGTGTTTCCATTGCGCCGAGCACGCCTCCGCGGTCATTGATCCGTTCAAATTCCTGAAGGACTGCTTCCTCTACCAGATCAGTCAGCTCTTCAATGATGAACGCACCCTGCAGTGGATTCTCGTTTTTCGTCAAACCGTGCTCCTTCGTGATGATCATCTGGATGGCCATCGCACGTCGGACTGATTCCTCCGTAGGCGTGGTGATGGCTTCGTCATAGGCATTCGTATGAAGCGAGTTGCAGTTATCATGAAGGGCCATCAATGCCTGAAGTGTTGTACGGATATCATTGAAATCTATTTCCTGTGCATGAAGAGACCGGCCGGAAGTCTGGATATGATACTTCAGCTTCTGGCTTCGCTCATTTGCACCATACTTGTTCTTCATTACAGTCGCCCAAATACGGCGAGCTACGCGGCCGATCACGGAATACTCAGGATCAAGGCCGTTCGAGAAGAAGAAGCTCAGGTTCGGTGCAAAATCATCAATGTTCATGCCTCTGCTCAAATAGTATTCAACATACGTGAACCCATTTGACAGCGTGAAGGCCAGCTGGGAGATCGGGTTCGCGCCTGCTTCAGCAATATGATAGCCGGAAATTGAAACAGAATAATAGTTCCGGACTTTCTCGTCGATAAAATACTGCTGGATGTCGCCCATCATTCTCAGTGCGAATTCAGTCGAGAAGATACAAGTATTTTGTCCCTGGTCTTCTTTTAAAATATCCGCCTGCACCGTTCCACGAACTGTTTGGAGCGTCATTTCCTTCACTTGAGCAAACTCTTCGTCATTCAGCTTGCGGCCAAGTTCTTCTTCCTTCTTTTGTACCTGCTGTTCAATTGCAGTGTTCATGAACATCGCCAGGATGATCGGTGCCGGTCCGTTGATGGTCATCGAAACCGATGTTGACGGATGGCAAAGGTCAAATCCTGAATACAGCTTTTTCATGTCATCAAGCGAACAAACGCTGACACCGCTCTCGCCGACCTTACCGTAAATATCTGGGCGATAATCAGGATCTTCACCGTATAGGGTTACAGAGTCAAAAGCTGTGCTCAATCGCTTCGCATTGTCGTCCTTGGAAAGATAATGGAAACGGCGGTTCGTCCGTTCCGGTGTCCCTTCACCAGCAAACTGGCGCTTTGGATCCTCACCCTCACGTTTGAACGGGAATACCCCCGCTGTATAAGGGAAGCTTCCTGGCACGTTCTCAAGGTAAACCCAGCGAAGAATTTCGCCGTAATCCTTATACTTCGGCAATGCCACTTTAGGGATGCTCAAACCTGACAGGCTCTTCGTCCTTAGCTCCGTGACAATTTCCTTATCGCGAATCTTTGTCACGAACTGGTCAGCACTGTACTTCTCCTTGAGGGATTGCCAGTTTTCGAGTATATATTTGGATTCAGGAGTCAGCTTCTTCTCTACTTCTTCTTTTAATACTTGAAGTGAGGAAACGACTTCGCTGTTTGTTTCTCTTTCTTTTACTGCTTCGATTGTCCCTTCAATCTGGAATAATCTGCGAGCAAGGTCTGCCTGCTCCGCAGCAAGCTTATGGTATCCTCGTACTGTTTCCGAAATCTCACGAAGATAATAACGACGATCATTCGGGATGATGACATTCTGCTTTTCGACTACAGCATTGGTAGAAAAAGATGTCGTCCAGTTTGTCCCTGCTTTTTCATTGATTGTATTGACAAGTGCAGCAAACAGCGCGTTCGTGCCAGGGTCGTTGAACTGGCTGGCAATTGTTCCGTACACAGGCATTTCATCAAGCTCTTTATCAAAAAACATATGGCTGCGCTGATACTGCTTCTGTACCTGGCGCTTAGCGTCCTCAGAGCCTTTGCGTTCAAATTTATTGATGACGATCAGATCCGCATAATCAATCATGTCGATTTTCTCAAGCTGTGATGGCGCACCGAATTCACTTGTCATCACATACATGGAAACATCACACACATCAGTGATTCCCGCATTGCCCTGTCCGATTCCGCTTGTTTCGACGATGACGAGGTCGAAGCCCGCTGCTTTGACGACATCAATCGCATCTTTAATTGCCAGCGATAGTTCTGATCTTGACTGTCTTGTTGCCAGGCTTCGCATATAAACGCGCGGAGAGAAGATTGCGTTCATGCGGATGCGGTCTCCTAGAAGGGCGCCGCCTGTTTTTTGTTTTGTCGGGTCTACTGACAAAATTGCAACACGCTTTTCAGGTATTTCATTGATGAATCTCCTGATTAGTTCGTCTGTTAATGAGCTTTTTCCTGCACCGCCCGTACCGGTGATTCCGACTACTGGAACCGATTTGGTCATCGTCTTTACTTTTTCCATCAAGCTTTCCACAGCGGCAGCGGTTTCTTTTTCAGAACTGACATGCTGCTCGGCAAGCGTGATCAGCTTGGCAACCGCATTCAAGTCACCCGCTTCCAGCTTCTCAATTTCCTCTACGCCTTCTGGAGTAACGGTTGGGAAATCACATTCCTTGATCATCTGCTGGATCATGCCGTTTAGGCCATATTTCCGGCCGTCTTCCGGTGAAAAAATGCGGGCGATCCCGTATTCATGAAGCTCTTTTATTTCCCGAGGAATGATAACGCCGCCGCCACCGCCGTAAATGCGGATATGGGAAGCGCCTTTTTCCTTCAGCAAGTCATACATATACTTAAAATATTCGACGTGCCCGCCTTGATAGGAAGAAATCGCAATTCCCTGTGCGTCTTCCTGGATTGCGGCATTGACGACCTCTTCAACGGAACGGTTATGACCCAGGTGGATGACCTCGCCACCCATTGACTGGATAATCCTTCGCATGATGTTGATTGAGGCATCGTGGCCGTCAAACAAACTTGAAGCTGTCACAAAGCGAATATGGTTCTTTGGTTGATACATTTCCGGCATACTCATTTTGTTCCCCCTGTTCCTAATTTCATTTCCGACCCCTTGATTCCCTTGAAAAGCAGTTCTGTCTGAAGCTCTGTATACTCTTCGAGAGTGTAGAGCTTTTGCAGTGCCCAGCGGCGGAATCCCCACATCTGGCCCTGCACAAAAATATCATGGGCGATGATTTTGACATGTTTATCATCCAGGTCAAGCTCGCCATTTTCGACGCAGCGCTGGATCACATCCTCGAACATCCCCACCATCTCGATTTCTTTTTTCAGCACGTATGGAAGAGCATCCTTTGTCAGCGACTTTACCTCCTGGTACATGACGAGTACTTCATCCTGCAGATCGTCCATGACTTTGAAGTAATTGGCGATTCCGACCTTCAGGCTCTCGAGCGTCCCCTGGTTCGTGTCGAGATTTTCCTGAAGGCGGTCGCGGACCTCGTCATAGATGCTGTCACAGACAAGATAGAGCACATCTTCCTTCGTGCGGATATATTCATAAAGGGTGCCGATGCTAAAGCCTGAAGCCCGGGCAATTTCTCTGGTAGTCGTGCGGTGGAAGCCCTTCTGCTTGAAAAGGGTAACGGCCCCTTTTATCATCTGGTCGCGCCTTTTTTTCACAAGTCGCTCATCTTTTACCGACGCCTGCACTTCTCGCTTTTTCATCAACATCTACCCGCCTTATTATTTCGTCAGCATCCTGGAGATTACGAGGCGCTGGATTTCCTGTGTTCCTTCATAAATCTGTGTGATTTTCGCGTCACGCATGAAGCGTTCGACTGGGTAATCCTTCGTGTAGCCGTAGCCGCCGAATACCTGGACAGCTTCAGTTGTTACTTTCATCGCTGTGTCACCGGCAAACAATTTGGACATCGCAGATTCCTTGCCGTATGGAAGACCTTCAGACTCTAGCCATGCAGCCTGGTAGGTTAATAGTCTTGAAGCTTCAACGGAAGTAGCCATATCAGCTAGCTTGAAGCCGATTCCCTGGTTCGCTGCGATTGGCTTACCGAACTGCTGGCGTTCCTTTGCATAATCAACAGCAGCATCAAGTGCGCCCTGAGCGATACCAACCGCCTGTGCAGCAATACCGTTACGTCCGCCATCAAGCGTCATCATCGCTATTTTGAAGCCTTCGCCAACTTCGCCAAGGATGTTTTCCTTTGGAACGCGGCAGTCTTCAAAGATGATTTCAGTTGTAGGAGATGAACGGATGCCGAGCTTTTTCTCCTTCTTGCCGACAGAGAATCCAGGGAAGTTGCTTTCCACGATGAAGGCAGTTGTTCCCTTATGCTTGCTGGACGGATCAGTCAAAGCGAAGACAACATAAATATCCGCTACACCGCCGTTTGTGATGAAAATCTTTGATCCGTTAAGCACATAATGGTCGCCGTCTTCTTTTGCCGTCGTTCTCATCGCACCTGCATCCGAACCGCTGCCTGGCTCAGTCAGGCCGTATGCGCCGATGCTCTTTCCTTCAGCCATCGGGCGCAAGTACTTTTGCTTCTGCTCTTCGTTTCCGAACTTGAAGATTGGCCAGCCAGCAAGTGATGTATGTGCTGACAGCATAACCCCTGTGGACGCACAAACACGGGATAATTCCTCAACTGCGATGCAGTATGCAAGATAGTCAGAGCCGATGCCGCCATACTCTTCAGGCCACGGAATACCAGTCAGGCCAAGCTCCGCCATCTTGTCAAAAATCTCGCGGTCAAAGCGTTCCTCTTCATCACGCTCTGCAGCTGTAGGAGCCACTTCATTCCTCGCAAAATCACGGACCATTTTTCGGATCATTTCATGTTCTTCAGATAATCGAAAATTCATTATAGTTTCCTCCGTTACTGTTGGATTAGTTTCTATAGGTAGCTGTTACACTTAACTCGCTGATTACACGTTTTTCTTGACAACTTTGCTTCTTCTACTGCCAAACCTGTCATGATTCCGAGCTTTTCTTGACAGCTTTGCTGCTTTCACACCCAAACCTGTCATCACACCGAATTTACAATTGCTTACTAATAACAATTTTCTGTATCTCACTAGTACCTTCATAGATCTCTGTGACTTTGGCGTCGCGGAAGTAGCGTTCGACTGGGTAGTCTTTTGTGTAACCGTAGCCGCCGAAGACCTGGATGGCTTCTGTTGTGACTTCTACTGCTGTACGTGATGTGAACAGCTTTGCCATGGATGCTTCCAAACCACATTTTTGTCCTTCTGAACGTAATTGGGCAGCGCGATAGATTAATAGTTTTGCTGCTTCAACTGAAGTTGCCATGTCCGCAAGCTTGAATCCGACGCCTTGCTGGGCAGCGATTGGTTTGCCGAACTGGACTCTTTCTTTTGCATAGGCAGTCGCAGCTTCCAATGCAGCTTCTGCAATACCGAGAGCTTGTGCGGCAATACCGATTCGTCCGGAGTCAAGGTTGCTCATCGCGATCTTGAACCCTTCGCCTTCCTGGCCAAGCAGGTTTTCTGCCGGCACCTTCATATCTTCAAATGTCAGCTGAACTGTACGAGACCCATAAAGGCCCATCTTGTGCTCATCTTTACCGACGATGAAGCCCGGGGTATCTTTTTCAACGATAAAAGTGGAAACACCTTTAGGGCCAGCTTCTGGATTAGTCGAAGCAAACACAATATACACATCAGCTTCTCCGCCGTTTGTGATGAACACCTTTGATCCGTTCAACACATAGTGTCCATCCTTTTTGACCGCCCGCGTTTTCAGGCTGGCCGCATCCGAACCTGCACTTGGCTCCGTCAGACAGAATGCCCCAAGATATTCGCCTGCAGCAAGCTTAGGCACAAATTTCTTCTTTTGTTCTTCGGTACCAAAATACAAAATCGGATTTGTTCCGACGGAAGTATGAACGGATAAGATGACACCCACCGTGGCGCTGACCTTGGAGATCTCGTGGATTGCAATGATGTAGGAGATGAAATCCATCTCCGAGCCGCCATATTCTTCAGGAACAGGGATTCCCATCAGGCCCAGCTCGCCCATCTTCCTTAAAATCTCCCTCGGAAAATCGCCCTCTTCCATTTTTTCAACAAATGGAGCGATTTCGGTTTGCGCGAAGTCCCGCACCATTTTGCGCATCATTTCCTGTTCTTCTGTAAATCTTAGATTCATCATTAACCCTCCCCACGTCCAGACAATCAATCATGTATGGACGGATTCACGAAAAAATAATTACTCGTAAGTATAGAAACCGCGGCCTGATTTTTTACCTAACCAGCCTGCTTTTACATATTTCCTTAACAGCGGGCAAGGGCGGTACTTGTCATCGCCAAAGCCTTCGTGGAGTGTTTCCATGATATAAAGGCAAGTATCAAGACCGATGAAATCAGCAAGGGTCAGCGGTCCCATTGGGTGGTTCATGCCAAGCTTCATGACTTCATCGATTGCTTCCTTCGTCGCGACACCCTCATACAAGGTGTAAATTGCTTCGTTGATCATCGGCATCAGAATTCGGTTTGAAACGAAGCCTGGGAAGTCATTCACTTCAACAGGGACTTTTTCCAATGTTTTGGTGATGTCTTCGATTGTTTGATAGACTTCATCTGCCGTCGCCAATCCGCGGATGATTTCGACGAGCTTCATAACAGGCACAGGATTCATGAAATGCATGCCGATTACTTTTTCCGGACGCTTTGTCGCTGCCGCAATTTCGGTGATTGGCAATGATGATGTATTGGAAGCAAGGATTGCGTGTTCGGGTGCAATTTCATCAAGCTGGGCAAAGATCTTTGCCTTGATGTCCATGTTTTCAACTGCTGCCTCGATGACGAGGTCAACCTTTGCAGCATCCTGCAGGTCACTTGAAGAGGTAATTCTACCGACAATCTCGTCCAGCTGTTCAGCTGTCACCCTGCCTTTGTCTACCTGACGGGTCAGGTTTTTCTTGATGCCAGCCAGTCCTCGTTCAACAAATTCGGGCTTAAGGTCATTCAAAAATACATCGTATCCTGCCTGCGCGCATACTTGTGCAATACCTGAACCCATTTGTCCCGCGCCGATTACCATAATCGTTTTTACACTCATTCTTTCTCCTCCTCTAATCAATGGAGGGCAAATTAACTGCCCTCCCGTCTATTGTCAAAATTCTTATTGCTTCGGAACCTCGATCATCACTGCGTCACCCTGGCCTCCGCCTGAGCAGATGGCCGCAATGCCGACCCCGCCGCCGCGGCGCTTCAGTTCATGCATCAAAGTAAGGATGATGCGTGCCCCACTCGCTCCGATTGGGTGTCCAAGTGCGACCGCACCGCCGTTCACATTAATTTTTTCTGGATCGAGGTTTGCGATACGGCCGCTTGTCAATGCGACTGCTGCAAATGCTTCGTTGATTTCGAAAAGGTCGATTTCCTCTAGGGACTTCCCTGTTTTCTTCAGCAATTCGTTAATGACAATTCCTGGTGTTTTCGGAAAGTCCTTTGCTTCTGTAGCGATGGCCGCGTGTGCAAGGATGACGCCCTGCGGCTTCCTGCCTTCACGTTCTGCACGCTCTTCGCTCATCAATACAAGGGCAGCTGCACCGTCATTGACACCTGGTGCATTTCCTGCCGTGATCGTGCCTTCGGAATTGAATACAGGACCGAGCTTTGCCAGCTTTTCTAGAGAAGTATCCTTTCTTGGTGCTTCATCATGCTGAACAAGGATTGGGTCTCCCTTTCGCTGCGGGACTTCAACCGGAACGATCTCTTCAGCAAGCTTTCCGGATTCGATCGCTTCGATTGCTCGCTGGTGGCTGCGGTAAGACCACTCATCTTGTTCTTCGCGGCTGATTTCATATTCTTTCGCTACTTCATTTCCATATGTGCCCATGTGTACGCCTTTAAAACTGCAAGTGAGTCCATCATGGACCATCAAATCCTTCACCTGTCCATCGCCCATCCTCAATCCCCAGCGTGCTTTTGGCAAAATATAAGGTGCGTTGCTCATGGACTCCATTCCGCCAGCTACGATGACTTCTTCTTCTCCTGCACGGATCATCAGGTCACCAAGTGTCAAGCTGCGCATACCGGATGCACACACTTTGTTGATGGTTTCTGTCTTCACTTCCCATGGAATCCCTGCTGCCCTTGCTGCCTGGCGTGAAGGAAGCTGTCCCTGTCCTCCCTGAAGGACGGTTCCAAGAATGACTTCTCCGACTTCCTCAGGTTTTACTTCCGCACGGGATAATGCTTCTTTAATGGCGATGCCGCCAAGCTGGCTTGCTGTAAAGCTGCTGAGCGCTCCTCCCATCTTGCCGATTGGTGTTCTTGCCCCTGCTAAAATGACTGTTCTTCCCATTGCCATCTCTCCCTTTCAATCTATTAATTTTTGATAATGAAAAAAATCTCAATCCAGCTTTCATTGAGTGACTGAACGCTCGCTCGAAACTGGTCCAAAAAAAATTTGTGTATGCTTGTTTATGTGAGGTTCTAAGGTGATTTATTGCCGAAGGGTAATGTAAGCGCTTTATCATATTATTCATTTTACTTTAAAAATAGTAGAAATTGAAACACTTTGCTAAAAATTCTGTCTTATGTCGAATTTTAACTGTGAGTCAACTTCTACTATTCATGTTTTGAGTATTAATTTTTATTAAGAAACAAGCGGTTTGATTTCACCGAAAACGGATTTTTCAAGAAGTTCGGCTACGTCTAAAGTATCGACGTTTTCTTCTACTTCCTTTGCTTTCGTTCCGTCGGACAGCATGGTCAGGCAGTATGGGCATCCGGAACTGATGACGGATGGGTTTACTGCAAGTGCTTGTTCTGTACGTGATACATTGATTCTGTGTCCTGTTTCTTCTTCCATCCACATCAAGCCGCCGCCAGCACCACAGCACATTGCTGTATCGCGGTTACGTTCCATTTCCTTCAGGTCCACACCTGGAATCGCCTTGAGGATGTCACGCGGTGCGTCATAAACCTCGTTGTAGCGTCCAAGATAGCAGGAATCGTGGAAAGTGATCGTTTCGTTCACTGCATGCTTTGGAGTCAGCCTTCCTTCTTTCACAAGTTGTGCAAGAAGCTCGGTATGGTGATAAACCTCACCTTCAAAGCCGAAATCAGGATACTCGTTCTTAAAGATATTGTATGCGTGAGGGTCGATCGTCACGATCTTCTTCACTTCATTTTTTTCGAACTCTTCAATATTCTTTGTCGCAAGCTCCTGGAATAAGAACTCGTTTCCAAGGCGGCGCGGTGTATCTCCGGAGTTCTTCTCCTTGTTTCCAAGGATGGCGAACTTGACGCCTGCTTCATTCAATAGCTTAGCGAATGAAAGAGCGATCTTTTGGCTGCGGTTATCGAATGAACCCATCGCACCAACCCAGAATAAATATTCGAATTCTTCGTCTGCCTTTTTCATTTCTTTTACCGTAGGAATGACAACATCGTCGCGAAGCTCACGCCAGTTTTCCTTTTCCTTGCGGTTCAAGCCCCATGGGTTGCCCTGTCGCTCGATATTGGTCATCGCGCGCTGTGCATCAGCATCCATCTTACCTTCAGTTAAAACAAGGTAACGACGGAGGTCGATGATTTTGTCCACGTGTTCGTTCATGACCGGACACTGGTCTTCACAGTTACGGCAAGTTGTACAAGCCCAGATTTCTTCCTCTGTGATGACATCGCCGATCATGCTCGGGCTGTATGCGAGCCCTGCTGCAGCTTCATTAGCACCCTGTCCAGCAGCTGATAATGCAAGTTGGTTGCCTTTTGTATTTGAAAAAGCGAAAGTAGGCACCCAAGGCTGTTTTGATGTGACAGCCGCACCTGTAAGTGTCAAATGGTCACGCAGCTTGACGATCAGGTCCATTGGCGACAGCATTTTTCCAGTGCCTGTTGCCGGACACATATTTGTACAGCGTCCACATTCCACGCAAGCATAAAAGTCGATCATTTGTTCATAATTGAAATCAGTGATTTTACCAGCACCGAATGTTTCCTGCGTTTCATCTTCAAAGTCAATCTTCGTAATTTTTCCTGGCGAATCAACCCTTGTCAAATAAACATTGGCTGGTCCGGCAATCAAGTGAGCATGCTTGGATTGCGGTACGTACACAAGGAACGCAAGCAGGAACAGCAAGTGAATCCACCATGCGATATAGAAAATCGTGATGGCCGCTGCCTCAGGAATTCCGCTGAAAGCTGCCGCAATGAGAGATGCGACTGGTTCAGTCCATGTTCCTTCATGGCCGTGCCAGATCATGCTCATACCATTTCCAAGCAATACGGAAAGCATTAATCCGCCAATGAACAGAAGGACAAGCCCATTTTTAAAGCCGCGCTTCAAACGGACTAGCTTTTCTACATAACGACGGTAAAAAGCCCAAACTACTGCTACAAGAATTGTTAGCGTAACGAGTTCCTGGAAAAATGTGAATCCTGGATAAAGCGGACCTAGCGGCAAATGCGAACCAGGCTTTATCCCCTTCCAGATAAAGTCTATTGCCCCAAATTGGACAAGAAGGAAGCCATAAAAAAACATAACGTGGATCGCACCGCTTTTCTTGTCCTTCAAAAGCCTTTTCTGGCCAAAAACATGGACAAGAATTCTCCTCCAGCGATCCTTGATATCATCATCAAACTCAGATTTCTTGCCGAGCTTGATGTACTCGATTCTCGTCTTCACGACATAAACAAACAAGCTGATGGCGTAAGCGGTTACAAGTAAGAACGCAATAAGATTAATCCATAGCAAACCGTTCATAAAATCATTTACCCCTTTCGATGCTATTTTTGGATGAAAATTTCTAACCAAATAAATTTTCTGAATATACCTTTAACTACATTATATAATGAATGAGCATTCAGTCAACTCATTTCCTTTCATTTCTGAAAATTGTTTATACTTCTGCTTTTAAAGGAAACTTAACATATATGAAGCAATTTCGGCAAAAATAAAGAAAATACTTTTTTAAGGGAGCCGAATTGCTATGGATTTTGGATGGATTTTGCTTGCGATAATAGCTGGGCTTGCCCTATGGATCTATATGGATTTCCTGCTTGGCAGAAAAAAGCATCTGGAAAGCGCGAAGACAAATACACTGCCAATACGGGAAAGTGACCTTGAGATTTTTACCGAAGGTCCTAAATTGTTCGAGAACCTTTTTTCCGAGTTAAAAAACGCAAAACAGCACATTCACATTTTGTTTTATATCGTCAAGGATGATAAAATCAGCCAGGAATTCATATCGATTCTAAAAGAACGAGCCAAGGCTGGAGTTGAGGTCAGGCTTTTGGTTGACTGGGTTGGCAGTGGATTGAAGCGTAAAACGATCAGCTCTCTGAAAGCTGCTGGTGTTGAACTCGCCTTTTCACAAATGCCCAAATTGCCTTTCTTGTTTTATACCTCGCAGGTGCGGAACCACCGGAAGATTACTGTGATCGATGGTTCTACTGCCTATCTCGGCGGCTTCAATATCGGAAAAGAATATAATAATCAGGAGCCGAAGCTCTCACCTTGGCGTGATTACCATCTGAAAATGACCGGTGAAGGCGTGGTCGACCTGCAAACAGAATTCCTTGAGGATTGGCATGCGGCTGCGAAAGTCAACTTGCTGCAAAATAAAGCCTATTTCCCTTCTCTCGAAAAAGGGATGGTCAAACAGCAACTTGTTCCAACTGAAGGCATTTTGCTTGAGGAATTGATATCAGACCTGATCAGCAAGTCAAAGACATCCATTTTCATCGGGACACCTTACTTCATTCCGAGCAAAAGGATTTTTGGTTTATTGAGAGAGGCGATTTCAAGAGGGGTTTCCGTAACGATCCTTGTTCCGCTCGTTTCCGACCATATCCTTGTTAAAGAAGCTTCCTATCCATATCTAAGGACACTGATTAAGGATGGTGCCGAAGTCTACCAGTTTTTGAATGGCTTTTACCATGCAAAAATCCTGCTTGTGGATGATGAGATTTGTGACATTGGCACGGCCAACTTTGATAAAAGAAGCATGTTCTTGAATTATGAATTGAATTGCCTTATTTATAATGGTGACTTTATTAAAAAAGTTAAAAGGATCCTGACAGAAGACATCCTGAACTCCAGGAAGGCTGCCTTAGATGACTTCAAACATGCGTTGCTAAAGGAAAAAGCCGCGAGTACGATTTCCTACTTTTTATAAAAGAGCCAGGCAACAAAGGAGTGTCGCTATGATTATTCGGTTGGGCTATGTATCCACCGCCATCAGCCTGTGGGATGCATCTCCCTCCAAGGCACTTACATTCGCTCGTTACGGACAGCTGCCAAAGGAAGAACGGCATGAAAAGCTGCTGTCGGTAACCTATCAAAACCTTGTGAACACGGAAAGAATGATTCATTACAATATCGCCCATGATATCCCATTGTATCGATTCTCAAGTTCGATCGCGCCGCTTGCGACCCACCCGGAGGTCAAGTGGGATTATGTGACCCCGTTCCGTGAAAAATGGCTGGAAATCGGCGCATTGGTAAAAAAACATGGGCTGCGAACAAGTTTCCATCCAAACCAATACACGCTGTTCACTTCACCGAGAGAGGAAGTGACGGCCAATGCCATCATCGATATGGAATATCATTACGGAATGCTCAAAGCGATGGGACTGGAGAATGACGCGCTGATCAATATTCATATTGGCGGGGCTTACGGCAACAAGGAAGAGACGATTTTGCGTTTTCATGAAAACTTCGCAAAGCTGCCTGCCCATATCAAAAAAATCACCACGCTTGAAAACGATGATAAAACCTATAATACGTCGGAAACACTGGGTGCCTGTATAAAAGAGGATGTAGCCTTTATGTTCGATTATCACCACCATATGGCGAATCTCTGTGAAGAATCACTGGAGAACCTGCTTCCTGCCGGCTTCGCAACCTGGGAACGGACCGGGCTGAAGCCTAAGATCCATATCTCCTCCCCAAAATCCGAAAAAGCGTATCGTTCACACGCCGATTATGTTGATCCAGATTTCATCCTGCCATTGATCGAAATACTGAAGGGTATCGGCCAGGACGTCGATTTCATGATTGAAGCGAAGGAAAAGGACAAAGCAGCTTTAAAGCTCGTCGAGGATTTGGCTAAAATCCGCGGAGTGAAGCGGATTGGCGGGGCTGCTTTGGAGTGGAAAACTTAATTCCCCTTCCATTAATCAGGTTTTATAGCGCAAATTTTATTTTTATAGCGAGATTTTGTTTTTTATAACGAGTTTTTCATTTATATAGCGAAATGATCGTTTATATAGCGAGAATCCATTTTATATAGCGAACTGGAAAATCTGCTGTATTTTTTCCAATTGAAAAAGAGACCCAGCCATCTTCGGCTGGGTCTCTTCATATTAGAAATTACATCTTCTCCGGTGCAGATACTCCAATCAACTCAAGTGCATTCTTCAATGTGATTTGCGCTGTCTTGATCAATGAAAGACGTGCTATTGTTCTTTCTTTATTCTCCAGATCAAGTACTTTTTCAGCATTGTAGAAGCTGTGGAATACGGATGCCAGCTCGAAAATGTAGTTTGAGATTCGGTGCGGCATGCGCTTCTGGGCTGCTTCAGCAACGGCCAGCGGGAATTCGCCAAGCTTTTTCAGCAGGTCGATTTCCTTCTCGGACTGGATGTGCTTGAAGTCTGCCTCAATGTCAAAAATCAAGCCTTGCTCAGCTGCAGAACGCAGGATGCTGTTGATGCGGGCATGTGCATACTGTGCGTAGAACACTGGGTTTTCATTGGACTGGGAAACAGCCAAATCAAGATCGAAGTCCATATGAGTGTCCGCGCTTCTCATCGCGAAGAAGTAACGAACTGCATCCAAACCTACTTCATCAATCAGGTCACGCATTGTGACAGCCTTGCCTGTACGCTTGCTCATCTTCATCTTCTCGCCATTCTTGTATAAATGGACGAGCTGGATGATTTCAACTTCAAGCGCATCCCGGCCATAGCCTAACGCCTCGATTGCTGCCTTCATACGCGGGATATAACCATGATGGTCCGCTCCCCAGATGTTGATCAGCTTCTCAAAACCGCGCTCAAGCTTGTCCTTATGGTAAGCAATATCTGGCAGCAGGTAAGTGTATGATCCATCCTGCTTGATCAGCACGCGGTCCTTGTCATCACCAAGCTCTGATGAACGGAACCATGTTGCGCCATCCTCTTCAAAGATATGGCCATTTGAACGCAATGCATCAAGAGCCACATCGATTTTTCCATTTTGGTATAGAGAAGTTTCTGAATACCAAACATCGAACCTGACACGGAAGTTCTCAAGATCCTGCTTCAGCTTTTCCATTTCATATTTCAAGCCGTACTCACGGAAAGCATCGAAGCGCTCCTGGTCCGGAACATTCACGTACTTATCGCCGAATTCTTCAGCAAGCTTGTGCCCGATTCCAATAATATCAGCACCATGGTAACCGTCCTCAGGCATCGGCTTGTCCATGCCAAGCGCCTGGAAGTAACGTGCCTCAACAGAAAGCGCTAGATTATTGATCTGGTTACCAGCGTCATTGATATAGTATTCACGGGACACATCATATCCAGCCTTGGCAAGAACATTGCACAATGAATCGCCGACAGCCGCGCCACGAGCATGTCCCAGGTGAAGGTCACCGGTCGGGTTGGCAGAAACGAACTCGACCTGGATCTTCTCGCCATTTCCTACATTTGATTCACCATATTTGTCGCCTGCTTCAAGGATTGCCGGAATCAAGTCCGTCAAATAGCTGTTATCCATATAAAAGTTGATGAACCCTGGTCCTGCGATTTCGATCTTCTCAATGGATGCCTTGCTGTTATCGAAGTTTTCGATCAACTGCTCTGCAATCTGGCGAGGGGCCTTTTTCGCCATGCGCGCAAGCTGCATCGCCATATTCGTAGAGTAATCCCCATGTGCTTTTTCCTTTGGCGTCTCTAAAATAACAGCCGGAATTTGGGCTTCCTCAGCAAGGCCCGCTTTGATGATCGCCTGCTTGATTTCTTCCTTCAGCTTCAATTGAACCTGTTCAACTATATTCATTTGCCTTCCTCCTTATATTTGATCGTTAAATGGTATGTACCTGCATTCGCGCCCTGTATAGCCATATCATACAGCAAGTCCACATGGCCCTCCTGCTTTGTCTCGTTAAAATCCGTGTCGAGCCGCTTCGTGAGCGCCGAGGTTTCGAGCAGACCATATTGAGTTTTATAGTTACCCGGAGTTTTTTTATTCAGCAGAAAATGAAGCCTCATCTTGATCGCGCCGCTGCGCATGATCAGCACTTCGTCCCCTGATATTTTTACTGTTGTATGGACATCTCCTTCCTCCATCACTTCATCATATTGGAGGTACGAGCTGTTTGCCTTTTTATAGTATCGGCCAAAAGTGGTCAATTCAAAAGTTTCCTTCTCTTTGCCACTGTAAATCGCCGTTTTAACCGTCACCTTGACAGGAATCTGATCAGCGGGTTTACTAGACACCGTTAACACGCCCTTTTCTTATCCAGCTTCAGCGCTTTAGCTGTTCTGACCAAGTCGCTAAGCTTTTCTATCTTCATTATAACTTTATAAGTATAAATATTCTCCTTTGAAAGTGCAAGGTTCGCAGGGGAAATGCCATATGAATCTGAGGGAAATTCAAGGGGACATGTAAAGGGTTTTGTCCCTCTCCATATCGGGTATTGATAACCAAGACCTATTAAAGGAGGTGCACCACATGAGAATCGAAGTAAAATGCGAAGTAGAAAACTGTAAATACTGGGCAGAAGGCGATCAATGTGTGGCTGACTCTATCATGGTCGTAGCCAATAGAGGAAATCAGGCAGTAAATGAAAAAGAAACCATTTGTGATACGTTTGAAAAGATGTAAAACCTAAAAACCGGCTGGACACTTCACAATGTGCCAGCCGGTTTTTACATGATCTAATTAATTCCTCGAGTCCTTACAAAGTTCTGTGAAAAATCTAGAAAAAGAGCATTCCAACCGAGATGATAACCCCTGAAACTATTAGCATCAGGACACAATATCCCATGATGTCTTTTGCCTTGAGTCCGGCAATCGCGAGTGCTGGCAATGCCCAGAATGGCTGGATCAGGTTGGTCCATGCATCGCCCCAGGCAACGGCCATCGCTGTTTTTGGGATGGATACTCCGAGTGTTTGTGCTGCGTCCAGCATGACTGGCGCCTGGACCGCCCACTGTCCCCCGCCAGACGGTACAAAGAAGTTGACAAGACCAGCGCTCAGGAATGTGAAGAATGGGAACGTGAATTCATTGGAAATCGATACGAAGCCCTCCGACATGACCGCTGCCAGGCCGGATGCTGTCATCATTCCCATGATTCCCGCGTAAAAAGGGAACTGGATGATGATTCCGCTCGCTCCTTTTACCGCATTCACGACAGCCTCAAGGAAACGCTTCGGCGTGCCATGGAACAGGATTCCGAGGAACAAGAACAGGAAGTTGACAATATCCAGATTCAGCTTAAATCCGTTTGTAGCAAAATAGTAAAATAAAAATACAAGGCCAAGAATACCAATCAACAAAGAAATGATTTTGCTGTTTTCCAGTTTTTCTGCAGGTGTCATCGCTCCCTGCTCGAGTGCGGCTGCCTGAACATCCGCTTCAAGCAATGCAGGGTCTACAGCCACCGTTTGATCCTTTGACGGCATCATCAAGCGGTTAACCAGTGGCAATACGAGAAGCATGATTAAGATAATCAGCAGGTTGAACCCTGCAAAAATCGTCTGATCCGTCGAGATGATCCCAATCAGGTCCTGAGAAAAATGTCCTTCCGTCGCAATCGTCAGCGGAATCGAACCCGAGATTCCGCCGTGCCAGACGATAAATCCTCCGTAAGCGCTTGCAATTAACAGCCTGTAGTCCACATTTTGAACCTTTTTCGCCAGCTCTTTCGCAAACAATGCGCCAATGACCAAGCCAAAGCCCCAGTTAATCAAACTGGCAATCATCGATACGACTGTGACAATGATGATGGCCTGGCCAGGAGATTTTGCAATTGAAGCAAGTGACCCCAGGCCCCTTTTAAATACATTGCTGCTCGCTAGGACATGACCTGTTACGAGCACAAGCACCATCTGCATCGAGAATGTCAGCAAGCTCCAGAAACCGCCACCCCAATGCTGGGCCATCTGATACGGACCGCTATCGGTAAAAATAAGGCCTAATCCAAATACAACAAAAGTTAAGATGATGACAAAAATGAATGGATCAGGCAGATACCGTTGCATAATGCGGTTGAAAAAAGAAACTAATGTTTTCATCCTTTTTACCTCCCTTTTAGTGATTACTTACATAATCATTATATTTTCTATATTATTCGGAATATTCCTTCCTATGAAAGTAACTATTAGGAACAGGTCGTAGTTTTATTCAGAATATGACCTAAAATACCAATACTTAAAGACCTTAGATTCCTTTAAGAGATGTCTATAAGCGGAGATTTTCCGTTTATTTGCATGCAGGGGCTCGTTTCGGAGGTAAATAAGGGGAGATTTTCCGATTAATTTAAGAAAAACCTTCTAATATTGTTTTTTAAGAGTACATAGACGGAATCTCTCCGGCTATTTAGTCCTTTTTTTATAAAAATTTAAGATTAAGCGGAATTTTTCCGTCTATCAGTTCAGGTTTCTTAACCTGGGACCCAACCGGACTGGATCAGTAAAACCAACACGAAAAAGACGTATGCCAATTCATACGTCTTTTTTCGTGTGTATTAAAATGGGACCAAGTTTATTTTACAAACCCGAGCAGCATTTCACGGATGATTTTACTAGCTGTGTTTGCAGTCATTTCGGATGTATCATAGATTGGTGCGACCTCGACAAGGTCTGCTCCGACTACGTTCACACCCGAGTTAGCGATGGCATGAATTGACGCAAGAAGTTCCTTGGAAGTGATTCCGCCAGCGTCGACTGTTCCTGTTCCAGGTGCATGTGCAGGATCAAGAACGTCAATGTCGATCGTGACATAAACCGGACGGCCAGCAAGCGTCGGCAATACTTCCTTTAAAGGTTCAAGGACTTCGAACTTGGAAATATGCATGCCCACTTCCTTTGCCCACTCAAATTCTTCCTTCATGCCAGAACGGATTCCAAAAGAGTAAACATTTTTCGGTCCAATGTGTTCAGCAATCTTGCGGATTGGCGTTGAATGCGACAGCGGTTCGCCTTCATAGTTTTCACGCAGATCTGTATGCGCATCAAAGTGGATGATGGCAAGGTCTTCGTATTTTTTCGCAAAAGCCTTCATGACTGGCCAAGACACCAGATGCTCTCCGCCCATGCCAAGCGGGAATTTCTCTTCCGCCAAAAGCTTGTCAACATATTCCTCAATCAAATCAAGGCTTTTCTGGGCATTGCCGAATGGCAGCGGGATGTCTCCAGCATCGAAATAGTTCAGATCAGCCATCTCGCGGTCAAGGTAAGGGCTGTACTCTTCAAGACCGATCGATACCTCACGGATGCGGGTCGGGCCGAAGCGTGAACCAGGACGGTAGCTGACGGTCCAGTCCATAGGCATACCGTAAAGGACCGCCTTGCTTTCGTTATAATTGGAATGGCTTCCGATAAAAACATTGCCAGAATAAGCTTCATCAAAACGCATATCAAGCACCTCTTTCAAGTTGTTTTTTTATGAATTTTAAAAGCGATATAATATATCACTTCGGGAAATGTCTAGCTCCAACGCTTTTCACATTAAAATGGCCCCCGGAATTACCGGGAAGCCGAATAGACATTGTGCTGAATCCAGATTATTTTACAAGGTCGCCAACGAATTTAGGCAATACGAAAGCGGCTTTGTGAAGTTCTTTCGTGTAGTACTTTGTTTCGATGTCGTGGAAGCGGTCTTCGCTCACTTCTAGCGGGTCATGCTTCTTAGAACCAAGTGTAAATGCCCACATTCCGCTTGGGTATGTTGGGATGTTCGCGATGTAAAGGCGTGTGATCGGGAAGATTTCCTTCACATCCTTCTGGACATTGCGGATGAGGTCAGCCTTGAACCATGGGTTGTCAGACTGGGCAACAAATATTCCGTCTTCCTTCAATGCTTTGGAAATTCCAGCGTAAAAACCTTTTGTGAATAGGTTTACTGCCGGGCCGACTGGCTCAGTGGAGTCAACCATGATGACATCGTACTGGTTGTCGCTTTCTGCGATATGCATGAAGCCGTCGCCAACCTGGACATCCACGCGTGGATCTTCAAGCTTGCCTGCGATTTCAGGCAGGTACTTCTTAGAGTACTCAATTACCTTTCCATCGATATCAACAAGAGTCGCCTTTTTCACGCTAGGGTGCTTAAGGACTTCACGGATTACGCCTCCGTCTCCGCCACCTACAACCAATACATGCTCAGGGTTTGGGTGCGTGAATAATGGAATATGTGCAACCATCTCGTGGTAAACGAACTCATCTTTAACAGAAGTCATGACCATGTCGTCAAGAAGAAGCATATTGCCCCACTCTTCTGTTTCCACCATATCAAGCTTCTGGAATTCTGTCTGTTCTGTATGTAGCGTCTTGTTCACTTTCATTGTGATACCAAAGTTTTCTGTCTGCTTTTCTGTAAACCAAAGACCCATTTTTTCTTCCTTCCTTTCGGCAAAAAAATTTTCCGTCATGTTGCGGCGAATTTTCATGGCGAGCAGCTCTACTGGCTGTCCAAACTTTTATATGAACCAAGCATTGCGCTTACATTTATTTCTTATGTTTCCCCAACATCACGAATACAAACATCAGAAAAAGTATAGTTGAATCTAGCAAAAATGCAAGCAAAAATTTAATTATCTTTCATTCTATGTTTAAAAGCTGCTGTTTTTTTTCATACTGATACTATCTATCTTTTTGAGGGGGAAAGCAGTATGGAACTGATGACTGACCAGCGGTTTCGCAAAACAATCAAATATTTGCGTGCTTTGATCTTTTTCGGGCTTGCAGGGGTTGCGCTGGCGACAATACTCTATTTTTCCCTGATTGGCTATGCGAAACTGCAGGGACCGCCTCCTCTGGCTGTGCCGCAATCAACCTTGTTTTTTTCAGATGATGGAACGGTGATCGGTGAGAGTCACTCCGGCCAGAAGCGCTATTGGGTGGCACTCAAGGATATCTCCCCTCATTTGATCAATGCCACGATTTCAATAGAGGACAGAACCTTTTTTACCCATAATGGGTTTGATTATAAGCGGATTGCCGGCGCTGCGCTTGCTGACTTGAAGGCGATGGCCAAGGTTCAGGGTGCGAGCACGATCACTCAGCAGTACGCAAGGAATCTTTACCTCGAACATGACAAGACATGGAAACGAAAGGCGACTGAAGCACTTTATACATTGCGTCTTGAGATGAACTATTCCAAGGATGAAATTCTCGAAGGGTATCTGAATACGATTTATTATGGCAATGGTGCATACGGTGTCCAGGCCGCAAGCCGTTATTATTTTGGCAAAGACGCGAAGGATTTATCCCTGGCTGAAGCTTCCATGCTGGCAGGAATCCCGAAAGGCCCAAGCATTTATTCCCCTTTTGCTTCCATGGAAAAAGCAAAGCAGCGTCAGCGGACGATTTTAAATACGATGGAGACAAATGGATATATCACCGAACTTGCTTCACAAAAAGCGAGCATTGAAAAATTGAAGCTTATTGGAGAGCATCAGCATTCCCGGATTGGTACGGCTCCTTACTTCCAGGACGCTGTACAAAATGCGCTTAGAAATGCATTGAATTTTGATGACCGGACCATTTCACTCGGCGGGTTGAGAGTGTATACGACACTAAATCTGGATCAACAGGAAATCGCGGAAAAGTCGATTGATAAAATGATTGCTTCCGATTCTGAAATCCAGACTGGCTTTGTGGCGATGAACCCGAAGAATGGACATGTAATGGCACTTGTGGGCGGCAGGAATTATGAGGAGAGCCCGTTCAACCGTGCGGTACAGGCTGTCAGGCAGCCAGGATCGACGATGAAACCGATCCTGTATTACGCAGCACTTGAAAATGGATTCACTCCATCTTCCACCATGAAAAGCCAGCTGACGACGTTCATGTTCGATGATGGGCGTTCAGAATATACGCCGCACAATTTTAACAACAAATACGCGGAAGACGATATTACGATGGCACAGGCCTTGGCGTTGTCGGATAATGTTTATGCCGTAAAAACCCATCTGTTCCTGGGTGAGGAAACGCTGGTTGAAACGGCGAAACGCTTCGGAATCAAATCGGAGATGGACAAGGTTCCCTCACTTGCGCTCGGAACCTCAGGTGTCAGGGTGATAGATATGGCCAATGCTTATAGTATTCTGGCGAATGGCGGCAAAAAAGTAGAACCAGTACTCATTAAAAAGGTCGAAAATCATAAGGGTGAAGTGATATACGAATATAAGGCTGAAAAAGCTGAGGTTTTGAAGCCGGAACTTGCCTCTGTGATGACACATATGCTGACAGGGATTTTTGATAAAAAGCTCAATGGATATTCTTCTGTCACAGGAAGCACGCTGATTAAAAAAATGACCAGGCCCTATGCGGCGAAGTCAGGGACGACCGAAACAGACAGCTGGATGATTGGCTATTCCCCACAGCTCGTTTCCGCAGTATGGACAGGTTATGATAAAGGAAAGCCTATTGAATTGACTGTCGAAAAATCGTACGCAAAAAACATTTGGCTCGATTTTATGGAAAAAGCCCTTGATGATGAGCCTGTTAAAAAATTCAAGGCTGCAAAGGGGACTGTTGCCGTCTATGTTGACCCTGCCAATGGCAAGCTCGCTTCGGAAGGTTGTCCTGTGAAAAGGCAGACTTTGTTCGCTGCAGGAACAGAGCCTACTGAATACTGTACAGACCATTTGGACCATGAAAAACAGAAAGAAGAGAAGCCTAAGAAGGATAAGGAAAAGAAACCTTGGTACAAGCGGATTTTTGGATTATAGAGCAACAATAATTATCTCAATATAATAAGAAGAAAAAAGAAAAACCCCGGAAGCAAGCCTCCGGGGTTTTTCTCGTCCTAGCATAAAATGTGTTTTACGCTGTTATCAGTTTACTTTTTTTATTCCATTTGAGCAAGCCAGATATTGTCATCTACTGTTAAATGTCACAATTTAGACAAATTATTAGGAGAATTATCCAAATATATTAATTGGCCAGTAAGTCTGATTTCAGCTTCTCTTCAGACCGTTCCCACATTCCGGAATCATGTTTTTTCAGGAAATCAGAAAGGATGTGTTTTGATTTTTCATCCATATGGTCGACGATAATATGACGCTTGATCGATTTATCGAGTCTGTTCACATGCTCTGGCAGCGATTTGTAGCCTCGGCGGATTTCGCGATTGACGGTCATTTCGCAGGCTGTGACACCAGCGTAATAAGGTCCCTCTTCCTTCCTGTCAATGGTCACCCAGACGACCCAGTAAAGCTTAGCGTCCGGTACCTCATTACGGTCTGGCAGGAATTTGATTCCTTTCTCGACAGCACTGCGCGCGTGCATTGCGCCTACCTCAACAGAAGCCTCGCCTGCGTCGACGTCCACGATGACCGGAGAAACATTATCAAGTGTGAGAACACCTTTTCCGAAACCCTTATGGCCGTCCATCGGGTCATTTTTGATAATATTGAATCCTATATTCTTCTTGCCCTTGTTTTCTTCCATGTTGGAAACCTCCTTAAAATAAATCAGAAAAATAGATTGTATATTCCATCCGTCACAGCCGGAATCAAGTATTGGAACAGCGGCTGGATTGTATATCGGTCAAGGGGCGTGATGACTAGAATCAGGAAGATGATCGATCCATACGCCTCGTATTGGGTCATTTTCGCCCTGATATCTGCTGGTGCCAGATCCTCGATGATCCGGTAGCCATCAAGCGGCGGGAACGGCAATAAATTGAAGACGAACAGCATCGCATTCAGCCCGATAAAGATATTGAGGAAGTCCAGAAAAAACTCCGGAACCCCAGGTGCCAATCCAAGCATGACAAATATGTACCAAATCGCAAATGCCAGGAAGACGAGAATTAGATTGCTTACTGGCCCGGCAACCGATACGAGCACTCCGGCCAGCCTTGGATTTTTAAACATGAATCGATTGACTGGTACCGGCCTTGCCCAGCCGAACCCAGCGATGAAAATCAAAATGGTCCCCAGCGGATCCAAATGTTTGACCGGATTCAGAGTCAACCGTCCCTGTCTCTGGGCAGTCGGGTCGCCAAACTTATACGCCACCCAGGCATGCGCGAATTCATGGACCGCGAAAGCGATCATCAACGCGGCAGCCACATACGGAATTTCCTCTAACGAATAGGGTAAGCTCACATTCCATTCCCCTTTTTTGTCTTTTCCTTAAAGTATAACTCATATTTATGTGAATGTGAAAAAGACAATCTCCCACCGGACTTGCGAAATTCCGCGAATTATGGAAAACTCAATTTAGATTGTTTTATCAACCATTTCAAGGAGGCAATGCACATGCCATACGTAACAGTTAAAATGATTGAAGGCCGCACAGAAGACCAAAAGAAAGCACTAGTTGAAAAAGTTACCGACGCTGTCAGCGAAACAACTGGCGCACCAAAAGAAAAAGTCGTCGTGTTCATCGAGGAAATGTCAAAGAACCACTATGCTGTAGCAGGTAAGCGATTGAGTGACGAATAGAGTGTACTTAAAGCTCAGAGGAATCTGGGCTTTTTTCTTTTTTGTTACCAGTTTACTTGATACTTACCTGTTCCAGGCTCATTTTTCCTCTTATTGTGCCCATGACTCTCGATTTTCCTTTTCACGGGCACATGTTTCCCCTTCTTGTGACCGTGATTCTCGTTTTCCTCTTTTCACGGGCACTGTTTCCCCTTCTTGTGACCGTGATTCTCGTTTTCCTCTTTTCATGGGCACATGTTTCCATTTCTTGTGACCGTACTCCCTCAATTTCCTCTTTCACGGACACATGTTTCCCCTTCTTGTGACCGTGATTCTCGTTTTCCTCTTTTCACGGGCACATATTTCCCTTTCTAACAAAAAATCGAGTACAAAACCCAATAAAGGGTCCCATACTCGATTCATAATTCTTATGCTAATAATTGCCTTGATTTAGTTTTCAAACTGGCGATATAGGCGTATGCTTCATCGATTTCTTCATCTGTGTATTTCTGGCTCTTTTTCACGGTCTGGATTTTTTCCCGGACCTCGTCTTCTGGCAAGTTATCAAAATACAAAACAGTTGAAACGAGTTCAAGGAATCTTGCATTCTGGTCGTTGATGTCGGTCAGGCAGTCACCCAGGCATGGCATCTCGACACTGTTTGCACCCAGGAATTCCTGTCCTGCTTCTGTCAGGGTATAGCGGTATTGGTAGTAACCGCCCTTCTTTTCCTTCACTTCATCCAGGAACCCCATATTGCAAAGCTCTTCCACTCGAAGGGTCAGCTCTTCTGAATATGGTCCGTAAAAATGGAACTGGAATCGTTCCTGGAAAGGGAATTCCATCTTTTTGGCGATATAGATCATTTTCTGCAGCTTTTTCCTGCCGATGACCTCTCCGGAAACTGAAATGGCATGTATGATTTTAGCGTGGTCTTTTAACAAAACGCGTCAACTCCTGTATCAAATGGTCCCATTGTCTAAGTTCAACTCAAGAATCTGTGCAATCTGTTCAATCTCAGGGCGTGTTTTTTCCTTCTCCAGGAAATCGGAAGGATAATATAGTTTATGGTCTGTCCGCCTTTTACCGGAAATGGCGTCGACAATCTCTGACTCGCGCGATAGCTCGCGGATTTCCCCGTTTTTCTTCAGCAGATGAATGGGAAGGCGTTCTTCCTCTTCACCCGGTCGGTAAAAATCGTATGGCAGGTCAGATGATGAATCCACAACCAGGTAATATTCAGGATCAAGACCCGCCTGCTCGAATAACACCGAAAGCTTCGCCAGTTTCTTGTATTCTTTGGCAGGGTCGAACTCGACATATTTAAAGAGATTGCGGTTATTGAAGCGGCGGCACAAATCGCTCAGGATCTGGTCATCTTCTTCTTCCCATATCTGAAAATAGTAGAGGAAGACAGCTTCATCTAATTTTAAGTAGTCTTGCAGTGTCATACGATCTTCAAATATCGAGTAAAAATGGTGCGGTTTATGTTTAAAAGTGTAGTTTTGCTCATGAAGGTGTTTGGCACGGTGCAGGATTTTCGTCAGGATGACCTCAGCACTTCTTGTCACTGGATGGAAATAAACCTGCCAATACATCTGGTAGCGGCTCATTATGTAGTCCTCGACAGCATGCATCCCGCTCTGCTTGATGACAACCTGGTCCTCTCGCGGGCGCATGACTCGCAAAATCCGTTCCATATCAAAATGTCCGTAACTGACTCCGGTAAAATAGGCATCTCTCTGCAGGTAATCCATCCGGTCAGCGTCAATCTGGCTCGAAATCAGGCTGATGACAAGCTTATTTTCATACGTTTTTTCAATAACCTCAGCAACCTTTTTTGGAAAGTCCAGCGCGACTCGTGTCAGCACCTGATTCACTTCGGTATCGCCAAGGATGATTTCCCTTGTAAAATCTTCATGGTCAAGGTCGAATACCTTCTCGAATGAATGCGAGAACGGCCCATGTCCAAGGTCATGGAGCAAAGCTGCACATAGGGAAAGCAGTCTTTCTCCTTCATTCCATTCAGGACGGGATGCAAATGCATTGTCCACGATCCGTCGCGTGATTTCATAGACGCCCAATGAATGGTTGAAACGGCTATGTTCAGCTCCGTGGAAGGTCAGGTATGTGGTGCCGAGCTGCTTGATCCTTCTCAATCGCTGGAACTCCTTCGTCCCGATTAGATCCCAGATCACCCGGTCACGGACATGGACATAGCGGTGTACTGGATCTTTGAATACTTTTTCTTCAAGTAATTTTTCTTCCGAATATCCCATCGTTCCCCTTCTTCCTGATTAGCTTGTTTTTATTATAGCTTGTTTCGTTCGTCAATTCATCTCGATTTTCTGCAAATTTTTACAAAAATTGCATATCCAGCTATCCTACTACCTTTAATTCCAACATTCATGGATTTATAAACAAGGTTGTAGTTTGCCAGTTTCCTTAGGAAAAAAAATCACCTCTAAACATGTGTTTAAAGGTGATGTATTTAGGCTTTGCCGGAAGCCATTATATAAAAGATATAAAAAACTACTTAAGTTTCTTTTGGACTTTTTCCATGAGCTCTTCTTCAGTTAGTGCTGCAACTGGCCGGTTGTTCACGAATGCGAATGTTTTTTTCCTGCCTGGTCCGCAATATGACTGGCAGCCGATGTCGACAGTCGCTTCAGAATCCAGTTGTTTCAGCTTCGGAATCAATGTTTTAAGGTTTACGGCCTGACAATCGTCGCAAACACGGAATTCGTTTGCCATATAGGACAACCCTTTCTATAAATACTGTCCAGCTCTAGCGCCAGTCTTTAAAATCCTCTGCAAAATCAGGAAATCCTGTCTCTGAAAATGGCGCCTCTGCTTTTCGTTTTAGACTAAAGGGTATTTTACCTCTTATTTAAAATGAATGCAAGCTGTTGAACAGGTCCATTTGCTTATCTATTTAATTGAAAAACACGTATTTTACGCGAAAAATCTACTATCCTTCCATTTTACGATGTATAAGCTTTCAAATTTCAGGACAAGATTGAAATATAAGTTTCAATAGTTGACCAAAGTAAAAGGGAGTTGAAGAAAATGAAGACACGCCAGGATGCCTGGACGGAAGAGAATGATTTATTGCTAGCTGAAACCGTACTGAGACATGTGAGAGAAGGCAGCACACAATTGAACGCATTTGAAGAGGTGGGCGACAAGCTTGATCGTACATCAGCCGCTTGTGGATTCCGCTGGAACGCAGTCGTGAGGCATAACTATGAAAAAGCATTGCAGCTTGCAAAAAAGCAGCGAAAACAGAGACAGAGAATCCTAGGAAAAGATCAGGGCGGCAAAAAGAAACTGCTATATAATCCTCCGGTACCTACGCTTGATGAAAGTTTGACAGGCTCTATCCAAGAAACAGAACAGCCAGAAGCTCAGCCAACCTTCGACCTGTCCATGCTCGAGCAGGATGACAAGCAAATTGACGCCGCACTCATGGCTGAAATGCAAGATTTAGTGAATAAGAATCAGGAACAAAAGGATTATTCTACTGAAGCGGCAGCGGAAATGGCCGAAGTGCCTGTCCAGGAGCCACAGCAAAGAGTTAGCCAGACGGTGTATACAGCGCCTGCACGGCATACTGTACCGCCAACTGGCCTGACAATGGGACATGTCATCGCCTATCTGCAGAGCCTGAGTGGTTCATCGCTTCAGGTAGATATTTATAAGAGCGAGAATGAAAGATTGAAGCGTGAAATCAATAGTTTAAGAAAGCATAATGAAGAACTTCAGCAGAAAATAAACAGGCTGGAAGAAAATACGAACACGATGCAAGAAGATTACGAAACTCTGATGAAAATCATGAACCGCGCTCGGAAGCTGGCTCTGTTTGAAGAAGAAGAGCGTCCGGCAACGAAGTTCAAGATGGACCGCAATGGCAATCTCGAAAAAGTCGCTGAATAGAATTCTAGTTACTAAATAGATAGATGGTAGATGGAGAAGGAAAGTTGGTAACAGCCCCCTCTTATACTCCTTATAAAAGGAGCCTAAAAAAGCCGGAAAACATTGGTTTCCGGCTTTTGTGCTTTTTATAGATTCATCTGCCTATTCCCGTGGCTCAAGAAACTTCTCATTCCGCTCGATTACCCGATTGTAATAGTGGTCAAATAGCTCAATCTCATGGCTGTCCAGATAGCCTGATACCAGTTCATTGCTGTTTGCGTTAAGAAATTTCAAAAACCGCATCATTACATCCTGGATCGTCATATGAACTCCGAATAATTCGGATAGCGACGCCATGACTTCCGGCTGGACATTCGGATAGATGAATTTGGTCTGTTCCCCTTTTTTAGAGATATTATAAAATTCACGGATCAGTTGAGCCCTCTGGCTTCCGCTCCCCGTCACGCAAAGATAGATCTGGACGGCGACCCCTTTTTTCAGGCGGCGCTGCGAGATTCCGGCAAATTTTTTTCCATCAATGCTTAAATCATAGCTTCCCGGACAATAGGAAGCGGAAATTTCCCTTGCTTCTATTTCTTTATTAAAATCAGCAAACAATTCCTTGATCAATAACCACATAGCATCATAGCCGCGGTTGATATCGATTCCTTTTTCCTTCTCAGGCAAGATCAGTGATAGATTCAGGACCCCTTCATCGAGCACAACGGCAAGTCCCCCAGAGTTGCGAACAATATATTGGTAGCCCTGCTCTTTAAGATAATCCAGTCCTTCCTGAAGGTGTGGGAGACGTGTATCCTGGATTCCGAGGACGACTGTGTCGTGGTGCACCCATGCTCTTGCCGTAGCCGAGGACAGGCCTGTGCCAACCGATTCACACAATGTATCATCAGTCCCGAACGACTGAAGAGCATGAAAGTGTGCACCCAGCACGGACTGGTCGATCAATCTCCACTTATCCTGACGCAATAAATTAAGCGCCTCATCCATCGTGATTTCCTCTTTTCTTTCTGTAGCTTAGTCGTTGATATTATAGCATATAGAGGTGAATCAGCTAACACTGCAAAAAAAGCCGATCGAAAAATTTCGACCGGCTTGAATGATGTATTTTACTTGCTGAGTGCCTGTGCTGCTGTGATCAATGCCAGCTTGTACACGTCTTCTTCGCTGCAGCCGCGGGACAGGTCGTTTACCGGACGGTTCAAGCCCTGGAGAATCGGCCCTACTGCTTCGAATCCGCCTAGGCGCTGAGCGATTTTATAGCCGATATTGCCTGCTTCAAGGCTTGGAAATACGAAAACATTCGCATTGCCCATGATGACTGAATCCGGAGCTTTCTTTTCAGCAACGGATGGAACGAATGCCGCGTCGAACTGGAACTCGCCATCAACGATCAACAAGGGGTCACGAAGCTTGGCTTCTTCAACTGCTTTTGATACTCTTTCCGTCTCAGGAGACACAGCTGAGCCTTTTGTAGAAAAGCTTAGCATAGCCACGCGCGGCTCGACGTCGAACATTCTTGCTGTCTTCGCACTTTCAACCGCGATTTCAGCCAGGTCCTGGCTGTCAGGCGCGATATTGATCGCACAGTCAGCGAATACATACTTCTCATCTTCACGTACCATGATGAAGACACCAGAAGTCTTGCGCACGCCTTCCTTCGTCTTGATGATCTGCAATGCAGGCCTTACAGTGTCCGCAGTGGAATGTGCTGCGCCGCTTACAAGACCGTCTGCTTTGTTCGAATACACAAGCATCGTGCCGAAGTAGTTTTCATCCAGCAGAATTTTGCGTGCTTGCTCTTCGGTTGCTTTTCCTTTACGTCTTTCCACAAATGCAGCAACAAGCTCATCCATCATCGCGAAGTTGGCAGGGTCATATATTTCTGCTGCCTCCAGCGATACATCCATGTCAGCTGCCTTCGCTTGGATCTGTTCAATATTCCCTACTAAAATTGGTGTTAGTACTCCGTCTGCAGCCAGTCTTCCCGCTGCTGCCAGAATCCGTTCGTCGAGGCCTTCCGGAAACACGATCCGTAAATTTTGTCCGCTTAATTTGGCTTTTAAGCCTTCAAATAAATCACTCATGCTGACTCCTCCTTTAATCTATACCTCTAGCATACTTTACCAGCATTAAAATTCAAGAATGTTACCGTTTACACCCACGAAGTCTTTTTATTGAAAATTTTCAAGCATGTATTCCTGCCCCTTTTACTATTTGCAATCTTTAACAAAATATCCTTTTTCCGCTCAGTATAAACAAACGGGTTTTATAAACATGACGAATGGAGAAACTATGATATGATATTGGTATATTGATGATTTTTAGGAGTGATATAAAATGACTGAAGCAGCACAGACTTTGGATGGCTGGTATTCCCTTCATGACTTCCGTACCGTCGATTGGACAACATGGAAGATGCTTCCGGCAGAAGAGCGCCAGGAGATTATCCAGGAATTCCTTGGACTAGTCGAAAAATGGAATAAAACACAGGCAGAAAAACAGGGAAGCCATGCCCTTTATACAATCGTTGGGCAAAAAGCAGATTTCATGATGATGATTCTGCGCCCTACTATGGAAGAATTGAATGAGATCGAAACAGAATTCAACAAGTCCAGACTTGCTGAATACACGATTCCTGCTCATTCCTATGTATCCGTTGTCGAGCTGAGCAACTATCTGCCAGCAGGCGAAGATCCATACCAGAACCCGCAAGTCCTTGCACGCCTTTATCCTGAGCTGCCAAAGGCGAAGTATGTTTGCTTCTATCCAATGGACAAGCGCCGCCAGGGCGAAGACAACTGGTACATGCTTCCCATGGAAGACCGCCGCAATATGATGCGCAGCCACGGCATGATCGGCCGCCAGTATGCTGGCAAAGTTAAGCAGATCATCACTGGTTCCGTAGGCTTCGATGATTATGAATGGGGCGTAACATTGTTCGCGGACGATGTCCTTCAATTCAAGAAGCTTGTATACGAAATGCGTTTTGACGAAGTGAGTGCACGCTACGGCGAATTCGGTTCTTTCTTCGTAGGAAACCTGCTTGAAGAAGACAAAGTAGCCACATTCTTGCATGTATAACAGAAGATAAACCCAATCCCCAGGCAACGGCCTGGGGATTTTTTTTATGTTTTGGAGTCTCTTATCGGCCCTGAAACTATGTTCGTTCGAAAATGTTCGAGTCATAAAATCAAGCTTCCTTCATATGTATTGAATAGTGAGGATTCATTTTACTTGTACTTCATCCTGAAAAGCTCAACTTCACCACTTACATAGATAGAGGTGAATTTGAAGGAAAGGAAAAAATACCTTTAAGGAGGCTACACAATGACTCAATACAATAATCCATATTATAACTACAGAACCTACCCGCAAATGTACCAGCCGTATAGCGGCACTGATGAGAAACAAACCACTCAAGGCCAGATGGGACAGATGGCTCAGATGGGACAAATGGGTCAAGCAGGATTTCCACAAGCAACTACCTTCCCTGCCCAGTCCGGCGGAGCCATGCCAGGTATGCCGGGCGCTGTGCCAGGAGCAGTAGCAGGTGCTCAAGTACCGGGAATGCTGCCAATTGAAGCATCCTATATTGAAAACATCCTTCGCCTGAATAAAGGCAAACTCGCTACTGTCTATGCGACATTTGAAAACAACACTGAATGGAACGCAAAAATTTTCCAGGGTATCATTGAAGCTGCGGGAAGGGATCATCTGATTCTCAGTGACCCTCAAACAGGAAAACGAGTTTTGCTGCCGATGATTTACCTTGATTACGTCACGTTTGATGAAGAAATTGAATATGATTATCCATTTGGCGGCGGAGCAGGTTTGACTGCTTATCCACCACGTTAATTTAATACCCATTTTTTCTTAAACGGCTTCGGCCGTTTTTTATTTTTCTAAGCCCTCAGTATCTTGACAACATTACACTTGAAAAATAAACTTTATATACCTAATTTTTCTAATTATGAATCTGGGGGGGATAGTATGGTTTCAAATGACAGCAATATTAAACTGGTAGTAGCGGGCTTGCTTCTTGGTATCCTGATGGCCGCGATGGACAATACGATCGTTGCGACTGCAATGGGGACCATTGTTTCAGATCTTGGTGACTTCGATAAGTTTGTGTGGGTCACCTCAGCTTATATGGTTACAGTGATGGCTGGAATGCCGATCTTCGGGAAACTGTCAGATATGTATGGAAGGAAACGATTTTACATATTTGGATTGCTTGTATTTTTAATTGGCTCAGCACTTTGCGGCATCGCTGAAACGATGGTGCAGCTCAGCATCTACCGGGCCATTCAGGGTATTGGCGGCGGAGCGTTGATGCCGATTGCCTTCACGATTGTCTTTGATATTTTCCCGCCTGAGAAACGCGGGAAAATGACCGGCCTGCTTGGTGCTGTTTTCGGAACATCAAGTGTCCTTGGACCTTTGCTTGGTGCCTACATTACTGACTGGTTCAGCTGGCATTGGGTATTTTATATCAATGTCCCCATTGGCATAGTATCTCTATTCTTTATTGTGAAGTATTATCATGAGTCCACTCAGCATTCTAAGCAAAAGATTGACTGGGCAGGTGCCTTTACACTGGTTGTAGCGGTTGTCAGTTTAATGTTTGCTCTTGAACTTGGAGGAAAAGAATTCGACTGGGGTTCTTTTCAAATTATAGGCTTGTTTGTTAGCTTTGCTCTATTCTTCCTGATCTTTATTTTTGCTGAAAGAAAAGCAGAAGAACCAATCATTTCTTTTTGGATGTTCAAACGCCGGCTATTTGCTACATCGCAAGTTCTTGCATTCCTTTACGGAGCTACGTTTATCATTCTCGCAGTCTATATCCCTATATTTGTCCAGGCCGTTTATGGGGGTTCAGCGAAGTCTGCCGGGTTGGTCTTGACGCCTATGATGCTTGGGTCTGTTGTAGGAAGCGCTATTGGTGGGGTTTTTCAGACAAAAACCAGCTATCGCAATCTTATGTTCCTGTCTGTTATCGCCTACTTTACAGGAATGCTTCTGCTGAGCATGATCTCTCCTGAAACATCGAGATTCATTCTGACATTTTTCATGATATTAGTGGGATTTGGAATGGGATTTTCTTTCTCGCTCCTCCCTACCGCTTCCATACACAATCTTGACCCGCGACACCGAGGATCAGCAAATTCAACTAACTCATTCCTGCGCTCGCTTGGAATGACGCTAGGCATAACCATATTTGGCACCATTCAAAATAATGCTTTCATGGATAAGCTCCAAAACGCTTTCAAGGGAATGGGTGGCGGTCAAGGTAATCAACTGCCAGCAGATCCGCAGCAATTGTTTCAGTCTGGACAGCGTTCCCAAATTCCAGAATTCGTTCTTGATAAAATTGTCGCGGCCATGTCTGCTTCCATCACCCATATTTTTGCACTAGCATTGATACCGATTGCCATTTCGGCAGTTGCAGTCTTCCTGATGGGAAAAGAACGAGTGGAAATCAATAAAACGATTGTCAAAGAATCATAATAAACATATTTAAAGAGCATGCCAGCAGCATGCTCTTATTTTTATAAATATTTCACAGCCGCAATCATTAATAATACCCATGCTGCTAGGAAGGATACTCCTCCAAGCGGAGTGATGGCTCCTAGGATGCTGATTTTCGTAACGCTCAAAACGTACAGGCTGCCTGAGAATAACACTATTCCAATCAGCATCAGCCAGCCGGACCAGGATAGAAGTGCGCTAGCCGGAAGCTTGCCTAAAAGAACTCCAATGATCAATAACCCAGTTGCATGGAACATCTGATAGGTTACACCTGTTTTCCATGTTTCTAAATATTTTGGCTCGACCTTGCCTTCTAGCCCATGTGCTCCAAATGCTCCAAGTCCGACTGCCAGGAAGGCGTTGATGGCTCCAATCAATATAAATAATTTCATCATATCCACCTCTTAAAATTAGAAATCGAAGAGCGAGTCTCCGTTTGCGTTATCTTCCATTTCCAGCTTCTTTGGCTGCGGAATCATGGATGATTGCTGATTGACCGGGATCTGCTGCTGAGGAATGATTGGCTGTGGTGGTACATATTGCTGCGCTGCCTGTTTCGCAGGTGCCGCAACACCTCTGCTATTCTCCGGCGGCTCATCAAGGACCAGCTCGCAAAGCGTTTTGATCGAATGGATCCTTTCCCTCTGCATTGCCTCGGATTCCGCAGCTTTTGCCCTTCTTAATTCTTCTTCCATTTTCAATAGTAATTTTTGCATTGTAATGTTCATCGACTCACCTCCATAGGGCGTTATATATGTATATCCTTTGCCTTATTCAATGTTTGTACCGTTCCATTCTACAACAAATCACCTGTTTTTTCGACTTTAGGAAAGTAGTTGATTGCAAACTTTGTTGCTTTGACTTTTACTTTCGAGTAGAAACATGTAAGTTCCACGTGGAACATGTCGATATACGGGAAAAGCGTTAGCAACAAAACAAAGAACTCCGGTTTCCCAGAGTTCTCAACCTTCCAGTTTTTCAATCTGCCAGTCAATCTCTTGTTCACCCTGCTCTCTCAGCAGTTCGTTCACTTTGGAAAAGGGTTTGCTGCCGAAGAAGCCTCTCCTTGCTGACAGCGGGCTGGGATGGACGGACATGATGATTTTATGTTTTTCATCGTCAATTAATTTTAATTTACTTTGAGCTGGTTTGCCCCAGAGGATGAAAATTACTGGCTTCTCGCGCTCGTTCAACAGAGTGATTACTTGATCGGTAAAATGTTCCCAGCCTTTTCCCCTATGTGAATTCGCGTCCCCTTCTCTTACTGTAAGGACTGTATTTAATAGAAGGACACCCTGGTCTGCCCATTTTTTCAAATAACCATGGTCTGGAACCTCACAGCCAAGGTCGGCATTCAGTTCTTTAAAAATATTTCGAAGCGAAGGCGGGATTTTAACACCTGGTTTTACCGAAAAGCTCAGGCCATGTGCCTGGCCTTGTCCATGGTATGGATCCTGCCCGAGAATCACGACTTTTACATCATCATAATCGGTGAACCTCAAGGCATTAAAGATATCCTCTTTTTCCGGATAGACTGTCCTTGTTTGATATTCTTCTAGTAAAAATTCTCTTAAATCTAGATAATAGGCCTTTTCGAATTCTTCCGCCAACAGCGGCTCCCAGCTTTTATTCAAAAGTACGATTGTAACCAGCTCCTTTCATTTCTATCAAACTACCCGTTTTCGAAATGATTATGTGAACTATTCCCAGTAGGTTTAGTAAATCCTACAGCGGTTATATATATAGTGTAGACGTGGAAAGCTAAAAAAGCTTCCCAAAACTAGTATAGGTAAAAAAATTTTAAGGAGGAAGATATGATGATGAAAGTAGAAGTAGTAGAAAACGGAGTACAAGCCACAGAAAAAATCAACTCTCTTGAAGCTGCCGGCTTCGGCAAAGAAAACATTTATATATTTGCGCACGATGAAGACCGCAGCGAGCACTTGACTGACGCTACTGAAACGGGCGGCATGGGATTCAAGGAGCAAGGTTTCTTTGATTCTATCGGAAATATGTTCAAGTCCCGCGGCGACGAGCTTCGCAATAAGTTCGAATCTCTTGGCCTTTCAAAACAAGAGGCTGAGCAGTATGAAATGGAACTGGATAAAGGCCGACTCGTGCTAGTTGCTTCTGATGAAAAATAAGCAACCTTGAACGCAATATCATAACCGATCCATAGTGATCGTTTATATAGAAACCCCCTGCTGATTTGGCAGGGGGTTTGCGCATGTATAAAGAATCACCCGAAAAACCTTTGATAGAGGCTTCTTGCCTGGGCTAAATCCTTTGTTCCATGTATAAGGGCACGGCCGTCCTGGAAAATAACCATTCTGTTGTCAACCATGTCGACGGAGACTAAATATGGATTCCCTTTGACCTGATAGCCTAAATCCCTCATTTTTTCAGCTGTTTCCTGCAGATTCAGTTCCTGCTGTTTCGGAGGCCTGATTTGAACCGTATCCCGTCCGCACAGGACCGTCGTCTTTGTCATATTCTCGACGTTCAAATAAGGATATTCAGGTTGTTCGCCACAGCTCAGGCATCCAGGGTCCTTCGCCTTGGACATTTTCATGCTGGTGTACTGGTTCCGCCATAAATCAAAGCTAACAAATGACGTTCGCACTGCATCCCAGTCTTCAACGAGGATTTTCAGCGCTTCCGCTCCCTGGTGGGCAATGACCATCTGGACAGCCGGCCCGATAATGCCTCCTGTATCACAAGTCATCCCTTGAAGCGGAACGGTTTTCAGCAGACAGTTCAGACATGGCGTTTTACCTGGAATAATGGAAAAGCTCATGCCAAAGCTGCCAACGCAGGCACCATAAATCCATGGAATCTGGTATTTTTGCGAGATATCATTAATCGCCATTCTTGTTTCAAAGTTATCGGTGGCATCGATAATCAGATTGACTCCATCGACAAGCTCGGCCAATTTTTCAGGAGTGGCATCGGCGATATATGCATTGATTTCGACGTCAGAGTTGATGGCTCTCAGCCTTTTTTCCGCCGCCGCAGCTTTCGGAAGCTTCTCGGCAACATCTTCTTCTGTATATAACTGCTGCCGCTGCAGATTGCTTGCTTCTACATAATCACGGTCCACAATCGTCAGTCTGCCGACACCTGCCCTGACCAAAAGCTCAGCATTGCCTGATCCAAGCGCTCCGGCACCTATCATCAGAACATGCTTGCTGCGGATTTTCTCCTGCCCGGCCTTGCCAATTGGAGGAAACAAAGTCTGGCGTGAATATCTTTCTGACATAGATGTAACCCTCCTTGTAAGAAAAGTGCAAGCGCCTTGGTTAGACCCGACAAGCGCTGGAGGGCCTGGCAGTGAAGTCGTTCTTTGACTTCATTGACAGGACCGAACTTGAAAAGCGGAGGCGACTGCCCAACTCCGACAAGCGCTGGAGGGCCTGGCAGTGAAGTCGTTCTTTGACTTCATTGGCAGGACCGAAGCGTCTCGAGGAGTTAGGAGCCGCAGCTAGACAAGCGTCTCGAGGGGCTAGGCGCTGGAGCTAGACACTAATCAGAGTTTATAACTTCACTTATAAAATATGCAAACGCCCTGATTCCGTTGGCCAATAAGTCAACGGAACGGGGCGCTGTAATATGCTTTGATTGATCAGCCGCCAGATACAGGCGGAATGAAGGCGATTGTATCTCCTTCTTTAATGACTTCATCGTTTGATGAAAATTCTTCATTGATGGCTGTCATTGAAGTATCAAGCTTTTGGATGCCGTACTTTTCAGCTACCAATTCTTTCAGCTCAGCAACTGTCTTGCCGGCTGCTTCTAGTTCAACTGATTCATGGCCTGCTTCGTCTCGTAAATGGGCAAAGAATAATATTTTATTCATTGAGATCCTTCTCCTCCGGTTTCCCTGTCGGATATGGGACAGTTTCTAGTTGATTGCCAATCCACTCTTCCCCGTCTTCCCAATGCTCTTTTTTCCAGATTGGGACGATCTCCTTGATACGCTCGATGGCATACCGATTCGCTTCATAGGCATCGTTTCGGTGTGGCGTTGATACGGCGATCACCACAGCGATATCCGTAATGTCTAGTTTTCCGACGCGGTGCGTAATCGCCACCTCGGCACCGTTCCAGCGCTCCTGGATTTCCGTGCCGATTTGCTCCAGCTTCTTCACTGCCATCGGCTCGTACGCTTCATATATAAGGTAAAGGGTTTTTTTGCCCTTTGTCAATTCACGGACAGTGCCAATGAAAGTAGTGATGGCCCCCGCTTCACGCTGGACCACTTTATCAATGACAGATTGAACGTTGATTGGATCTTTCGCTATTTCATAATTCATCAAAATCACCTCAATAAACTGATCCGGGTCAGGATTTTAATTTGTATACAGACACTTTCCTCGGGTTCTGCCGCCGTTTTGTCCATTAGAGCCCTTCTATCGGACACTTTCTCCGGTTTCTGACTCCTGTTTGTCCATTAGAGCCCCTCTATCGGACACTTTCACCGGTTTCTGACTCCTGTTTGTCCATTAGAGCCCTTCTATCGGACACTTTCTCCGGTTTCTGACTCCTGTTTGTCCATTAGAGTCCTTCTATCGGACACTTTCACCGGTTTCTGACTCCTGTTTGTCCATTAGAGCCCTTCTATCGGACACTTTCTCCGATTTCTGCGTCTGTTTTGTCCGTTAGAGCCCTTCTATCGGACACTTTCATCGGTTTCTGACTCGGTTTTGTCCATTAGAGTCCTTCTATCGGACACTTTCTCCGGTTTCTGACTCCTGTTTGTCCATTAGAGCCCTTCTATCGGACACTTTTCTCGGTTTCCTCAACCGATTTATCCCTTAGAGCACAAATATTTAAAAATAAACTGGCTCTGGATTCTCGACGACTGCGTAGCCGCCAATCTTTGCGACTTCGGCTTTGAAGGCTTCAGATTGGATCACCGACCTTAACCAGATACCCTTTTCGCTTTCGAAGAATGCTTTTGTCATCAGCAAATCGTAGCTTTCGTCTGCGACCGGGATGAAGTCGAGACCCATAGCGCGCGATGCCGGGAAGATGCCGAGGCCTGCTGCGTTGTCATTTCCTTTCACTTCAGCGGCGACACTCAGGTGCGAGAACATCTCGCGGTCATAACCGTTCACTTCGTCTGCTGACAAGCCTGCTTCTTTTAACAATAAATCAAATAATATCCGAGTGCCTGCGCCCTTTTGCCTGTTGGCATAATCTATGCCCTTTCCGGCAATGTCACTGACGTTCTCGATACCCAGCGGATTGCCTTTTGGAAGCAGCCAGCCCTGGGTTCTTTTTAAAAATGGATAAAGGACTGCGTCTTGCCCGGCAAGGAATTTCCTTACGTAGGTAACATTATATTCCTTTGTTTCCGGGTCTAGCAAATGAATGCCCGCTACATGGGCTTCCCCTTTTCTGATTGCCATCAAACCGGCCATGCTGCCAACATGGGAAGAAACAATTTTCATGTCGGTACGCTGCTTTTTGAGCTGGGAGGACAGCAGGTCAATCGTCAGGTCATGACTGCCGCTGAAGACGATCGCGTTCTTGATCTCTTCAACAGATCTGTATAACTCGACCTCGACAATGTCTCCTTGTTCGTATCCTAGCTCCTCAGGCGGCACGACGAGCAAGCCGTCCGCACGTACTAGCGACATCGTGACGCCCGCTGCGCGTGTCAGCGGATTGGCGACAAATTGTCCATCCACATAGCCGATATTCATTCGGACAAAGTCCTCCGCCCCCATTGTGGAGACGATCCTGCGGCCAAGCTTTACCTGTAGCTTTGGCCTTTCTGGTTCTGATATCCCTAAATATTTGCATACGAGAGGCCTTACAAACCACTCAAGCGCCATGTAGGCAGATACTGGATATCCTGGTACACCAACGACTACCTTATCTTTAATTTTCCCAAGGATTACTGGCTTACCCGGCCGTGTTGCGACACCATGGGTAAAAACAGTGCCAAGTTCCTCGAGTATATGGACTGTATAATCCTTTGAGCCAGCGGATGAACCAGCATTGATAACGACGATATCCGACGTCTCCACTGCATTCAGGAGCGCTTCCCTGATTTTTTCCGGCTCATCCTTCACGATTGGATGAAGGTAGGGATTGCCTCCCCAATCTTCTACATAATTGCTGAAAACCGTGCCATTGAACTCAATGATCCGGCCTGATGACAGAGATGCGTCTGCGCTGACAAGCTCATTTCCGGTCGGAATGATGGTTACCAGCGGCTTCTTGACGACGGGTACCTCGGTAACCTGTGCTGCAAGAAGTGCCCCGAGGTCAGCAGGACGCAGTCGATGTCCCTGGGTGAACAGCATTTCCTCCTGGACGATATCCTCGCCAATCGGGCGGATATGCTGCCATGGTGTGGCAGGCTCGATGATTTCGATCGTCTCATCATCAATGACCTGGATGTTCTCCACCATGATCACGGCATTATATTGAGGCGGAATCGCGTTCCCAGTATCAACGTAAACGAACTGCTCATCCTTTTTCAAATGAAGCGGACGCTGTTCATGGGCTTCGTACGTATCTTCAGCATTCACGGCAATGCCGTCCATCGCGGATGCATGGTAAAAAGGCATCGAGACATTGGCGAATACAGGGTCTGCAGTAATTCGTCCAAGTGCAGCGGAAGCCGGGATCCATTCTTTTTCTTGAGGCAGGTCGAACGCGTCTAGCACTTCATTCCTCGCTTGTGCGCGCGGCTTGTCTTCAAGATAAATTTTTCGGTTATAGCGTATTTTATCCATGATGCGGCTCCCCCTATCTCGTCAAAATAACTGGAACGTATTCGCCTTGAGAAATTCCTTCTTTCCCGGAAACAATCTCGACGATTCCATCGCTTTTTACCAATGTCGTAATCAGGCCCGACTTGCCGATGATCGGCTCGGCCCACCATTCGCCATCCTTCTCCTCGAGTCTTACCCTGATGTAATCAGATCTTCCTGGTGAAGAGGCAATATTTTTCACAATCCGTGCAAAAATCCGTTCAGGCTTATGCTCGACTTTTTCACCCTTCAGCCTTCTGAAAACCCTTTCGCCAAAAAGCTTAAAAATGATCATCGCGGATGCTGGATGGCCCGGCAGTCCGATGACCGGCTTTCCGTCAGCGACAGCAAGAATTGTCGGTTTCCCGGGCTTGATGGAAATTCCATGGACAAAGACGCCCGGATCTCCAAGGGACTGGATGACCTCAGTTGTATAATCCTTTGTTCCAACAGAGCTTCCTCCGGATAAAATCAGGCAATCAGCCTGTTCATACAATTCGCGGGCTTTCTGGGCGAATTCATGATAGTCATCGCGTGTAATTCCGCCATATATGAGATCGATATCCCACTCATTGACCAGACCCTTAACGGTCAGGTAATTGATATCGCGGATCTGTCCTGTTTCAAGTGTTTTTGTTTCAAAAGGAACGATTTCGTCCCCTGAAGAAAGGTACGCAGCCTTCAGCTTTCGGTAGACTTTCACCTCTGAAATACCAAGTGCCGCCAGGGCTCCAAGCTCCTGCGGCCGCAATCTTGTCCCTTCAGATAAGAGGACTTCGCCTGCCCTGATGTCCTCGCCCTGCCTGATGACATTCTCTCCCGGTGCGATTTGCTTATACGTATTCAACAGTCCGCCGATTTCCTCGCAGTGCTCGATCATCAGTACGCTGTCACTGCCTGGCGGAAGCATTCCGCCTGTCGGTACGTAGATTGCCTCTCCCCTGCCTACCGGCTTTACCGCTTCCTCGCCCATATGGACTTCGCCGGCTACATTCAAGAAGCCTGGCATCGATTCGGATGAACCATATGTGTCACGGGCGATGACGGCATAGCCATCGACGGTCGAGCGGTCAAAACCAGGTACATTCTCTTCCGCAGTGACATCCTCTGCCAGGATGTAATGAAGCGCCTCATCAAGCGGACGGGTTTCGGTTTCCGTGATCTTGCCGATCTTCTCCTCAATTAACGCAAAGGTCTCCTCAACACTTTTCACTTTGAAAAATTGCATGATGACTTACTCCCTTTCTAGCACCTGAAAACTATTCTCCGGACTCCGCCCATTTCCTTGCACTTTCATACTCTTCTGGATGATTCATATTGAAAAAGACACGATCAAGGCTGCCCTCGAAATAAAGCTGGAGATCTGCTTCATCAAGAAAGCGGACATTGAGATTTTCAAGCATATGCCTGATTCTCAGATTCCCGTCTTCAATGCAAGTCTGTGCTTCTCGTGCGACCCGTTTTTGATAGGCTGCAAAAAGCGGATGCTGTCTGCCCTCGCTTACCGGCACGACCGCATCATGGTGTTTAAGCGCTTTTACCAGGCTTGAGGCAAGCTCAGCCGATACAAATGGCATATCGCAGGCTACAACGAAATTTTCCTCATAATCTGATGCCTCAAGTCCTGCATGGATTCCCGCAAGCGGCCCGGAACCCGGATATTGGTCTGTAACTGTTTTAATATTTAGAAACTGATAGGTTTCAGGATCATTCGTTACTAGAATTATATCATCAAATACGTGCTGTAACTCATCCTTAATTCTTTCAATATTCGTTTTTTCCCGAAATTTCAGGAGAGCTTTGTTACTTCCCATCCTGCTAGATTTGCCGCCTGATAAAATAATCGCTCCGGCTTTCATCCCACAGCACCTTCTTTTAGTTTGTCTGTTTTGTTTCGCCAGCAGATTTGTACCCATGCTCCTGGGCTACAAAGTCCAGATGGATGGTGTTCAAGTCGAGCATTGCTGGTGTTGGCTTTACAATATATTGTCTTGTGTCGATTACTTTAGTATATCCTTTGCATTCTTCACAAATCTGGATCTGTGCGGCTGATTCACCTTCGATTGTCAGGATTTTCACTGTTTCATGATCGTTATTCCCGCAATGTGAACAAGCTACGCGGCGGTCATTCCAGTGAGCCGAACAACGCGGGCAATGCAGGACCTTCTTTCCTTCGCCTTCAAGCTGTGCGAGGCGGACGGGCTCACCGCACACAGGGCAACCGGCACCGTGCACACCGTGTTGGATTTCATCCTGGACCTTAGCCGCAGTCAGCTGTAGATACGGACGAAGCACAGTTTCTGCCACAAATTGTGGAATCCAGCCATCCAAATTGTTTTCTTCAGCAAAACTAGCAAAGTAAATATAGTTAAAAGCAAATGCTTCATCGATCCATCTTTTAGCTGTCTCTTCATCCAATAGGCTTTTTATAGATTGCATCGAAGTTTCTATCTCTGGTTGATACTTCGATAAAAGTACTCCTATATCCTCTATCCACTGTAAGAATAGGGAAATATCAAAATCAATAGCCGCTAATGCAGTGACAGGCACTCCTGCCTCCATTGCTGCTTTATCAAGGTTTGGCCGGACACAGTCAGGATCCAGGGAAGTCTTCCATTGCTCCTGCAATTGAATGATATCCTTCTGCAATTTCTGGTACTCTTTTGAGACAACGGACTTTTTCATTGCTGCAGCCCCTCTTTCACTCTATTATTCTAAATTTTGAAGGGAATGGGCCCCTTTCAGGACAGCCATTCCCTCTATTAATGTTTTACGCGCCTTTTTTCTTGTTCTTGTTTTTATCAAGATCAGGGAAATTCCCCTTCTTGACTTCTTCTTCATACCATTCTGTATAGTGGTCCTTCGCCCACTCAGCAGGTACCTCACCTGTAATGACGCCAGTGTATCCTGGTCTTGAGTTTTTGTGGATGACACTCAGATAGATATGGCCGACTACTACGGCGATTGCCAGACCGAAACCGACGTTATGACCTACATACGCCCATTGGACGACTGCTTTCGGGAAAAGATCTGGGAACCACATTGGGAAGCCTGAACCGATGATCAGGATCGCTGTCAGGATCTGGATGATTGAATTGATTTTTTCACCAGCGTTAAAGAATGTTTGTTTCACATGCTTGAACTTAAAGCCAAATAGCTCTTTGACGAACTCAGTGAAAAACTGCAAATCTCTCTTTTTCCATGTTATGAGCTCTTTTCCCCAGCGAAGGAATCCCTTAGGATCCATAATCAGCCAGATGAAAGTAGGCGTGATGAACGCGATCGCGAAAATCCTGTGAAGCAGGCGCGCTCCTTCTGGTCCGCCAAGTACTGGATAAAGCCAGTCAAACCACTCTGTATACATTGGCAGGGCCGTGATATAGAGGGCAAAGAATGAAAGTGCATTCACAGCATGTGCGATTACAAAGCCTTTCGAAAACCGCTTTACCTTAACACCTGAATACTGCGTATTACTCATGGCTGCCACCTCCATCTTCTTCATGGCCTTTTCCTTCTTTATTGAATAACTTGTTGGACACGAACGCACCTACAAGCGCCATGCTTGTCGCTCCAAGCATCATCTTGCCGATTGGCTGTGCATAGTCCTTCCAGACAACAGCTGAAGTTGGAACCTTTGGCTTTTCAGGCAGTCCATAGACAGAAGGTTTTTCAGCCAGTACATAAACGGTATGCGTACCGCCGACTCCTTCTGGATTGTAAATCATCGCATTCGGATACTTATCCTTGATTTCACTCAGACGCTTTTCAGCCTTCTTGAGCATTTCTTCTCTTGTACCGAATTCCATTGCGTCTGTATGGCAGGTAGTGACACAAGCTGGCTGCATGCCTTCTTCAAGTCGATCGACGCACATTGTGCATTTCTGTGCCTTCTTGTATTCCTTACCGTTCTTGTCTTTGTAAGTCGCCAGCTGGACAACATCGAATGGGCAGTTCTGCACGCAGTAGCCGCAGCCGACACATTTATCCGTGTTGACATCCACTGTTCCGAAATCTGTGTAATGCATGGCATCTTCCGGGCAAACCTTTACGCAAGCTGCTTCTGAGCAGTGGAAACATGAAGAATGGCGGAAAAGATAGTCCAGGTTCCCTTTAGAATCCTCATGCTCGATGAAGGACAGCACATTCCATGTATTCGCAGTGACATTTGCGTGGGACTGCATACTGCCCAGGAAGTCCTGTGGCTCTGCCGGGAGGTCATTCCAGTTTTTGCACGCTACCATACAGGCACGGCAGCCATCACATTTGGTCACATCAACAAATTTCACATATTCCGCCTTCGCCATTAGTCAGCCCTCCTTATATCACAGAGGAATGCCTTATATTCAGGAATCGTCGTATTCGCATCCCCGATATGAGGTGTCAAGCGGTTTGCTGTTCCCCCTGTTGCGTATCCTTTGTAGCCAAAGTGCCAAGGCATGCCGACCTGGTGTACTTTCTTGCCGTCCATCATATGAGGCTTGAAGCGCTTCGTCACCATTGCATATGCCTCAATTTCACCACGAGCGGATGAAACAATGATCTTATCCTTGTTTTTGATGCCTTTTTCCTTTGCAAGTTCTTCACTCATTTCAACAAACATGTGAGCAACCAGCTCTGACAGCCATTCCTGGTTCCGAGTCATCGAACCAGATTGCCAGTGTTCAGTCACCCTGTATGTTGTACCGACAATTGGATACTTGTCATTCTTGCCTTTAAGATTGAATTCGCCATCGAAAATCGCGATAGCCGGGTTGATTTCACGGCTTGAAAAAGCATTCTTGACTGGGCTTTCAAATGGTTCATAGTGCTCTGGGAATGGACCGTCATTCAATGTTGGCGCAAACACTCCTCCTGCACCGCCATTGATCATGATGAACGGACTGGTTCCGCCTGGTTCGGATGGTGACAATACCGGCTTAAAGTCAGGAACGTCATGGCCGACCCATTTTTTCTGGACTGCATCCCACCAGATCACCGCTTTATCCTTGCTCCATGGCTTTCCGCTTGGGTCAGCAGAAGCACGGTTATACAGGATACGGCGGTTCGCAGGCCATGCGAATGCCCAGTTCAGGTAATTGCCGCCGCCAGTGTCCTTATTGTCACGGTTCTTGGCACGATTCTTTCCTTCTTCCGGGTAGAAACCTGAATAAATCCAGTTTCCGCTGCTTGTCGTGCCGTCATCTTTCAGGTCACCGAATGTCTTCAACAGCTGACCAGTTTTAAGATCGTATCCGTTGATTTCTTTGCACACTAAGTCGATATCCGGGTGGTGACCGTCACCATAGTTCCAGTCAATGGCATTGATTGTTTTCGCAGCTGGTGAACTTTCATTCCTATACATGCCTTTTATTTTCTGCATGAGCACGTGGATGATTTCAAGGTCTGCCACTGACTCGCCTTTTGGATCGATCGCTTTCCAGCGGTACTGCATCCAGCGTGATGAGTTGGACACACTTCCTTCTTTTTCGTATGATCCAGCTGCTGGAAGCAGGAATACCTCAGTATTGATCTTCGATGGGTCACTGCCCGCTTCTTTTTGCCAGAATGCGGATGTTTCTGTTTCCCATAAATCGACTGCAACCATCCATTTTAAGTTTGCAAGAGCTTCCTGTTCCTTGCCTGCGTTCGGCCCGCCTACCACAGGGTTGGTACCGAATAGGAATGCTCCCTCAAGTTCACCTTTGTACATGGCGTTGAAAAGATTGATATGCGAGTAATTCTTATTTCCTTTTGGCAGGTACTGATAGCAGAATTCATTTTCCTTCGTCGCGTTCGGACCGTACCATGCCTTTAGCAAGCTTGTAAGAAATTTCGGCTTATTGCTCCAATAGCCGCCAGACGGTGTTTCTTTTTTGTTGTATCCTTCAAGAGTTGCATGCTCTGGAATTGCTGTCGGAGAACCGATATATCCCGGAAGCAGGTGGTACAATAGCGCAAAATCCGTTGACCCCTGTACATTGGATTCGCCGCGCATCGCATTGATCCCGCCGCCTGGAAGGCCAATATTTCCTAATAAAAGCTGGATGATACCGAATGCACGGACGTTTTGTGTTCCAACTGTATGCTGCGTTGTTCCCATCGCGTACATGATGGTTCCAGATTTGCCAGGCTTTCCTGTTGAACAGAACTCTTTGCATACCATCAGATAATCATCTTTAGGTGTTCCTGTTACTGAAATGACAGTGTCTACATCATAGCGAGAGTAATGTTTTTTCAATAACTGGAATACTGAACGAGGGTGCTGAAGACTTTTATCCTTGAGTGGATTTCCTTCCTCATCCGTTTCGAATGCCCATTTTGTCTTATCATATTTGCGTGTGGCTTCATCATATCCACTGAATAGGCCATCATTAAAATCGAAATCTTCCTTCACGATATAGGAAGCATTTGTATATTCTGCAACATACTCCTTGTGGAATAAATTGTTCTCAATCGCATAGTTGATCATTCCGCCCATGAAAGCAATATCCGTTCCTGAACGAAGCGTAGCATAAACGTCAGCCTTTGATGATGTCCTCGTGAAACGAGGGTCAACAGAGATGATTTTGCCGCCTTTTTCTTTCGCTTTTGTCAACCATCTAAAAGAAATTGGATGATTCTCGGCAGGATTTCCGCCCATGATCAATGCACAATCGGTATTTTGCAGATCGCTCCAATGGTTTGTCATTGCTCCACGCCCTACTGTAGGTGCCAGACCGGCAACCGTAGAACTGTGTCATATTCGTGCCTGGTGTTCGAGATAAACGACGCCAAGCCCTCTCATCATTTTCGCAAGCAGATAGGTCTCTTCATTATCAAGAGCTGCTCCGCCTAAGCTCGCAATGGCTTCGGTTTTATTGACAAACATGCCTTTTTCTTTTTCAATGAATGTTTTGTCGCGTGTTTCCTTTGTGCGTTTCGCAATTGTGTCATACATCCAGTCCCAGCTTTTTTCTTCCCATTTGTTGCTGCCAGGAGCACGGTATAGTGGTTTTGTCAATCGTTTTTCAGATGTGTAGACTTGTCTGATCGTCGTACCTTTACTGCAAAGTGTACCTTCGTTCACTGGGCTATCCGGATCCCCTTCCGTATAAACCACAGTATTGTCCTTTGTGTGTACCAAGATGCCGCATCCTACACCGCAGAATGCACAAATGGTTGGTGTTACAGTAGCTTTGGCAATCTTGAATTCTTTTGTTTTAGCGTGGACCTCTTTTTCGTTAAAGCCCAACTCGACAACCGCCAGGGTAGCCGCAGTGGCTCCTGACAGCTTCAAGAACTGCCGGCGATTCAGGTTGATTTCAACCATTTCTCTCTCTCCTTCCCAAAAGTTGCTTAGAACATCCCTAATCCCACAGGTGTTGTCAATTCAGTACTTGCTGGGCTTCCCCCCTTTCAAGTAAATCCTCAGAGGCAGCCGGAGGGTTCAGGTCATCATTGATCCTCTTGGCAGTTGTATAGACAGTCGCCATTTTCCCCCGCAAGTAGCCCACGACTTCAATATTGAGGAAGCGGGCCAGCTGGATGGCCTGCTTTGTGGCCGCAGTGCGTGAGCCAATGACGGCAAAACCAAATTTTGCAGCTTTTGAGAGCATCTCATATGAAACCCTTCCGGTCGTCAAAAGGACGAGCCGGTCAGGCTGCAAACGCTTTCGAATTGCGTGGCCAATAATCTTATCGACGGCATTATGCCTGCCGATATCCTCCCTGACCTCGATGCTTCCATCCTCAAGGATGATACAGGCACCGTGCATGCCGCCTGTTTCCAGGTACAGCGGCGAATTTTGCGCGAATTCCGCGCGCTTTTTCAACAAATATGTCAGCGAATAAGTTTCATCGGAATTCACTTTATTGAACTTCTTGACATCCGTCATCGAAAAGAAGGTCACTCCCCGGCCGCAGCCTGCAGTATAATGCTTCTTTTTCGAAAACATCTGCTCAGGATCAAAAGAATTGCATAATGCTACATCCAATGTGCCGGTCTTTTCATTGAATTGGACGCTGACAACATCCTCTGGCCCATCAATCAAACCTTCTGAAAAAAGGTAGCCATATACCCAGTCTTCCAAATCCTGATTTGTCAGCTGGAATACGGCAATTTCATATCCATTCAGCTTCAGGCTGATCGGATATTCTTCAGGACAGCCTTTCTTGATCATGTTCTTCACCCCTTATCTGGTACTTCATCTGCGGGCTCCACTGCGATTAACGACTTCTTCCCCCACCATTTGTGCGATGGAATGAAAGACTGTTATGAATCTTGCAAACTGCTATTCGGCTCTCTTGTGAAACTAAGAACCTTATATAAAAAACATTCCACTATGCAAAAAGTAATAATACCCCTATGCCTTTAATGTACTGGAAATCTGCTGGTTGTAACCGTTTCAATTGTTACAAAAATATAGATGAAAATTGTCTATTTTTTAAACAAACTCTTAATTTGAGATTTTTTATTTACGAAAAATGTTTAGTGGGTCAATTTTCACACAGTCAACTGTAAATCAATTTATTTTTTCCCTCAGTAACTTTCATCACGTCAAAGCCCTAATGCCACAAAATCGTCAAAAGTTAATTTTAACCATATAATCAGCTTTCAAAATCAATTCTTTGTCTAAATCTACAGAATTGGTATAATCATAAGAAAGTGATGAAGGTGAAGGCTTGTCCTGACAAGGCATTCGCCATTCTTAAAATGGAGGTAGTTTTGATGAGTTTGAAAAAGGTGTTAACAATCGCAGGTTCCGATACAAGCGGCGGCGCTGGCATCCAGGCTGACCTTAAGACCTTTCAGGAACTGGGCGTTTATGGAATGACTGCTCTTACAACGGTTGTGACTATGGACCCTAAAAATCACTGGCATCATGAAGTTTTCCCACAGCCAGTTGAGCTTGTAGAAAAGCAGCTTGAAACGATCCTTTCCGTTGGAATAGATGCAATGAAGACAGGGATGCTCGGAACGGTTGAAATCATTGAGCTGGCTGCACGCAAAATCGATGAACATAAGTTGGACAGGGTGGTTATCGATCCTGTTATGGTATGTAAAGGAGAAGACGAAGTGCTCATGCCTGAAAACACAGATGCCATGAGAGAATTGCTGCTTCCAAGAGCAACAGTTGTCACTCCGAACCTATTCGAAGCATGGCAGCTGGCACAAACTGGGCCAATCCGTACAATCGATGACATGAAGGAAGCTGCAGTGAAGATCCATGATCTAGGCGCGAAGAACGTTATGATCAAAGGCGGAAACAAGCTGAACCATGAAAAAGCTGTAGACCTGCTTTACGATGGAAAAGACTTCACCCTGTTTGAATCTGAAAAAGTTGAAACAAGCTTCACACATGGCGCAGGCTGCACATTCGCCTCTGCCATCACTGCACAGCTGGCAAAAGGCAAAACAGTACCTGAAGCATTGGAAGTCGCGAAAGGATTCATCACTGAAGCAATCAAGCACGGCTTCAGATTGAATGAATACGTAGGACCAACCGCACACCTCGCTTACAACAAGTACGCAGGCGGCAACCGCGGGGAATAAAAGCAAAACAAAAAGAGGCTGTCTTCGAAGCTCATCATTTTGAGCTTCCGACAGCCTCTTTTACTGTTAATGAATGATTTGTCTGCTAGAACCTTCTAACGGACACTTTTCCAGAGATTCTCCGCGGTTTTGTCCGATAGAGCTCTTCTAACGGACACTTTTCCGGATATTCTCCGTGTTTCTGTCCGATAGAGCTCTTCTAACGGACACTTTTCCGGATATTCTCCGTGTTTCTGGCCGATAGAGCACTTCTAACGGACACTTTTCTGGATATTCTCCACGGTTTTGTCCGATAGAGCTCTTCTAACGGACACTTTTCTGGATATTCTCCGTGTTTCTGTCCGATAGAGCTCTTCTAACGGACACTTCTCTAGAAATTCCTTATGAAATATGTCCGTTAACTATTATATCTTCCGATTAATACGAAGAACGCGATCAGCCATATAACTATGGAAGAACCATTCCCCTGAGGCGATTAATACTGATGCAAAAAGAGCTGCGAACACAATGCCATCGGTTTGTTCGAACAACATCAATCCAAGTCCCCAAATCACGAGAAACGAAAGCGCCAAATCGGATAGAGATGCGGTAAGGTTGCTTGTTTTCGGGAGAATGAACAAGTCACCGGCGAGATATGAAATCGCCCCAAGTACGAGAGTGATGACGAGGATATCCCCTATCCCGGCAAAACTCCCCAATAATAGAAGAAGAACAGCAAATGTCATGATGCCTTTTATCAAAAGTGCCTTTGCGTGATTCATAGGCTCCCTCCTTTTTTCTCACTATTTCCATTTACTTTCCTGATTAAACACTTCCTGTAAAATCAGTGTTGATGATAATTATCGAAAATCAAAGGTAAGTTTCGAGCGTACATTTCGCTTTTAGAAGGATTTTTTAGTAATATAGATATTATTGATTTTTATAAGATAAGTGTAAGCGCCCTAGTCAACCCCAACATGCGCTGGAGGGCCTGACAGTGAAGACATTCATTGACTTCATTGATTGGACTGAAGCGTCTCGAGGGAGTCAGGAGCCTTAGCTAGACAAGCGACTCGTGGGATAAGGCGCTGAAACTGGACATTTTTCATAGAAGGCCATTCATTCGGCTAATATAAACTGAAAAACTTCAAAGCCCTGGAAGGAGGAACAAAGATGGATCCGGTGATTTTACCAGAAGTCCAGGAAGCCCTGGACCGTTTTAAAGACAAGGAAGTCTATATACATCTAGAAACGACAAATGGTGCGTACGCATCCCATAATAATGAATCATTCTTCTCCTCTGGCGCGTACATCCGCAATGCGAAGCTAATCTATGAACGCGCAAAGATTACTGGGGATGGTCCTTTCCGTACAGGATTGAAGATCCCTTTTGGCTGGGTTTATGCGGAAGGAATCACCCACTTCGAAATTGATGATAAAGGAAGGCTGCTGCTTGCCGGCCATGATTTTAACGGTAAGCTGGCTGTCGCCCTTGAGATAAGCGAAACGCCGTTTGAATAAGAGGCTTTGAAAGGCCTCACTGGAAGGAGAGATTTTACAATGGAAAAAGAGAGGCAAGTACTTGTTATCTTCCCTCATCCCGATGATGAGGCATTCGGTGTTTCCGGCACAATCGCATCCCATATCAACATGGGAACGCCTGTCACTTATGCCTGTTTAACACTTGGCCAGATGGGACGGAATATGGGGAATCCTCCATTCGCTAACCGGGAAACCCTCCCGGCAATACGTAAAAAAGAATTGAAGGACGCTGCTCGCGCGATGGGGATCACTGACCTGCGCATGCTTGGATTCCGTGACAAAACAGTTGAGTTCGAAGATGAGAACAAGCTGATCAACCTCATGTCTTCATTGATCACAGAGTTGAATCCTTCACTCGTCATCACCTTCTACCCTGGCTACTCCGTCCACCCGGACCACGAGGCGACAGGTGCAGCCGTCGTGCGTGCTGTGGAAAAAATTCCTGAAGCAGACAGGCCGAAACTTCATTGCGTTGCATTCTCGCGCAATTGTGTAGAAGAGCTCGGGGAACCAGATATCGTGCATAATATCAGCGCTGTCGCCGACATCAAACTTGATGCGATCCGTGCACACCGCTCCCAAACTGAACTGATGCTCGAGGAAATGGCTGACAAACTGAAGGAAAAGGATCCACAAACAATTGCATGGCTCAATAATGAACGCTTCTGGACCTATAAGTTTTCATGATGTACTCCACCTTTTAAAGGTGGTTTTTTATTTGCGCTTGTAGACTCCCTCAATCATCAAGCCTTTTACGAACACCACTTCATTTGCAGATTCACCCTTAATACTCCAAACAGATTCTTTAAATCCAAAAAACCTGCTTTTATCTGTTTTGCCAATCAATTTATCAATCTCAAAATTTCTTTCTCCATTTAAATAAAACTGATTATGAGTCTCATACCCAGTTTGGAATTCTTTATTGTTATAAACCAGGGTGCCACCTTCTTTAGTCGTATACACATCTAAATTTGCATCATAAATGAAAAGGATACTGACCAATAGCAATGGAGCCAGAATCAAGAAAAATCTTTTCTTCAGTTTAAACAAACAATCACTTCCTGCATCACACTGTTTTTTAAATAGATATTCATAGACAAATTCAACTAATACCCCATAAAAACCTTTTTTACGTTCCATTTTCTATACCCGTCTCTTTGTTTCTTATGCTCCCTTCTTCTGATCATGAATATTGAGCTCTTCAAAATTTAGACACATCCTGTTCAAATACCTTTCACAATTCCCCTCTTGTAATGTGAACTGCATCACACTTTTCACCCCTCATCCCCATGTACGATGTTAATGAAATCATTCAATAAGGGGGTAATGAAGTCCATGCAAAAAGCTTTAATCAGTTTTATCATAAGTGCCCTGATTGGCCTCGGACTCGGTTACGTTGCATTCGCTGTTGTTGGTGGCAGTAATGAAACAGCCACTAATGAAACCGCTTCCAAGAAGCCGGAGGAATCAAAGCCTGCGGATGACATCAAAGAAGAGAAGAAGGATGATCAGTCGTCTGCTGAAACAGTTTCTGCAGACGAAAACATTTTACAATCCAAAGGCTGCCTAGGCTGCCACTCCGTATCTTCTTTGAATTTGACAGGCGGAGCGACTGGACCTGACTTATCAAAGGCATTTGAAAATGTTGAAGGAAAGCATGGCAAACCGATTGATCAGTTCTTAAAAGAGCCTACATCAGCGGTCATGTCAGGAGTTATTGGTGGAAATCCACTAACAGAACAAGAGATTTCTGAAGTAGTCAAACTTTTAGAAGAAGCTTCTAAAAAATAATTAAGGTGGTGCAAGGTTGATGAAAAAATGGTTACCAATTGCCTCGGGACTTGCAACCGGGCTCCTGGCGGCAACAGTTTTCTTCGCTGATTTTTCTCCTGGGAATCCAGGCCAGGCGGTCGCGGACAACAGCAAAAACAAGACGAATGCTGAAAAGGTATACGTGCCGTTCGGTGAAAAGGATGAATACTACTTATTTGCATCAGGCGGACACTCAGGACAGATGTTTATTTATGGCGTGCCATCCATGAGGCATATCAGGACAGTGCCGGTATTCAGCCCGGATTCGGCAACAGGATATGGCTTTGATAAACACTCCAAAGAAATGATGGGCGGTTTTACCTGGGGAGATCTTCACCACCCGGCTTTTTCAGAAACAGATGGTGATTATGACGGCAAATACATGTTTGCGACCGATGTCGGCAACAGCCGCGCAGCCGTCATGAACCTTGAAACATTCACTGTCAAGGACATCATTGATGTACCGAATACAAGCGGCCCTCACTGTGCAGCGTTTGTTACTGAAAACACTGAATATATGTTCCTGCCAACCCGTTTCGCAGTGCCAATCGGAAGAGAGTATGCACCGCTTGACGACTATAGCGAAAAGTACCGCGGAGTCATGTCAGCTGTCACTTTCGATGAGAAAAACGAGAAATTGAACATTGCCTACCAGGTCGCCCTTCCGCCTTGGTCCTATGACCTCTCAGATGCAGGGAAAAAGGTATCCAAGGATTGGGCAGTCATGACCACTTATAACACCGAAGAAGCCACTACCAACCTGGAAATCAATGCTTCACAGGCAGACCGGGACTTTATCGTCCTTTTCAACTGGAAAGAGCTTGAGCAAATGGTAAAGGACGGACAATATGATGAAGTGACCGGCCAGAAAATGATATTCCCAGAAAAACATAAAGGCGGCATGTACCTTGTTCCAGTCGCAAAATCGCCGCATGGTGTAGATGTAACTCCTGACGGCAAGCACTTTATTGCCTCTGGTAAGCTGGCTCCGGCCATGACTGTATTCTCTTTTGAAAAAGCATTCAAGGCAATAGAAAACAAGGAATTCGCCGGGGAACGGAATGGGATTCCAATCATCAAATACGAGTCTGTCATGGAAAAAGAAGTGAACCCAGAAAACGCGCTCGGACCGCTTCATACTCAATTTGATGATCAAGGCATGGCTTACACAACGATGTTCATCTCATCTGAAATCGTAAAATGGGATCCGAAGACTGGTGAAACATTGGATCGCGTGCCTGTACAGTACTCTCCTGGACATTCTGTCGCAGCTGAGGGGGATACAGTTGCACCAGATGGAAAATACCTCATTGCATTGAACAAAATTGCGAAAGACAGCTATCTATCCGTGGGTCCTTCCCACCCTGAATCCATGCAGCTGATCGACCTGCGCGGCGACAAAATGGAAGTCATCCAGTCTGCACCGGTCAACCCTGAACCGCACTATGCACAGATGATCAAGGCAGATAAAATCAAAACGATTACCGTTTATCCAAAGGATGAAAAGGACCCTGATGCTGTTTACAGCCAGGAAGAAACCCGCATCGAACGGAAAGGCAATGAAGTCCATGTCTACGGAATTGCGATGCGCTCGAAATTCATTTTTGACGCAAAAGCGGAACGACCAGACCAAATCGAAGTCAAAAAAGGAGATAAAGTCTTTATCCACCTGACAAATATCGACTTTGACCAAGACATTACCCACGGCTTCGCCATCAATGGATACGATTTGAATATTGAAGTTCAGCCTGGACAGACAAATACAGTGGAATTCACGGCAGATAAAGCAGGGACATTCCCGATTTACTGTACGAACTTCTGCTCCGCGCTGCACCAGGAAATGACCGGATACTTCCTGGTAAAACCTTAATTTCATTGCAAAACTGGTGAAGGGTATCAGCCTCTAAAGTTGATACCCTCACACCTTTTCATTTTTTAACAGAAAGGCGTGATACTCTTGGCTGGAAAAAAACTCTCGATTCTTTCTTCCGGTTTGATCGCAGCCGCTGCTGCATTGATTGCCGCTTCCTTATTTTTTCCCTGGTGGGGCATGGAATTCTTTGCTCCGCAATATCCAGAAGGTTTGAATATCATTGTCTATCCAGACAAACTGGAAGGAGAAATTGATATCGTCAATGGGCTCAACCACTACATTGGCATGAAAGGATTCAGCGAAGAAAACTTTCCAGAGTTTACCTATCTTAAATACTTGATTGGCGGATTAGCCTTACTAACTATGATCACAGCTATTCTCAGAAGGAAAACAGTTCTTTATTTCCTGATCGGACTATTTTCAATTGGAGGTTTATTAGGTATTTGGGATTTGCGCCGCTGGCTTCATGATTTTGGAACAGATTTAAGCCCAACCGCTCCGATAAAAGTAGACCCATTTGTTCCACCGATCATTGGTGAGAATACGCTCGCGAATTTCATTACAAACAGCTACCTTGGCACTGGTTCCTTTTTAGTATTAGCAGCATTCATCCTGATTCTCATTCCCCTTTGGAAGGATCGTTGACCATGAATAAATTCCTTTGGCTGCTCTTGCTCCTTTCCGCCATTTCCTTTCCGGATAAGGGGGCGGCAGCAGAAAACTTGCAGGCCGTCATTGATTCAGCCAAAGACGGAGCAATCATTCAGCTTGAAAGCACTACTTACAATGGAAATATTGTGATTGATAAGCCACTCTCACTTATTGGAAAGAACGGGACTGTCATTGAAGGAGAAGGCAATGGAAATGTCATTTCTGTTCGTGTTCCTGGTGTCACTATATCAGATCTAAAAGTCATAAAAAGCGGAATGGACCGGAACAGCTCAGAAGAATACGCAGCGATCAAAGTTTATACAGATGGGAACCTCATCCGGAATATCAGGATTGAACAATCCTTCCACGGAGTTTATTTAAGCAAAGCACATGAAAATACCATTGAAAATGTCAGTGTAACCGGCCTTGGCAAAGGAGAAATAGCGGCCCAGGGCAATGGCCTGCATGTTTATTATTCCAATGGAAATCTATTAAAAAACAATCACATCGAAGGCACAAGAGATGGAATGTTTTTCGATTATGCAAATGACAATAAAGCCCTAAACAATAAAATTACGAAAACACGTTACGGTCTGCATTATATGTACTCAGACCGCAACGAATTTCAAAACAACATATTCACCTTTAATACAGGAGGGGCAGCCATCATGCACTCCAACCAGCTCAAGCTGGAAAATAACCAGTTCATTTTTAACTACGGACATCGCTCTTTCGGACTGCTCGTATTAGCAGCGAACGAAAATAACATTGAGAACAACACTTTCTACATGAATCAAAGAGGGTTATATATAGATCAATCTACCGATAATCTGATTCGGTCGAACCATCTCTCACAAAACCAAATTGGGATCGAGCTATGGGCCAGTTCAAACGAACAGGTCTTCACTGAAAATACGATTGAAGAAAACACCATACCAGCTATCACTTTGGGCGGAACTGGAAGGAATGAATGGAGCTTTGAAGGAACCGGCAATGATTGGGGCAGGTCCTTCCCTTTGCTTGATCTCGACCAGGATGGCCTGGGTGACAGTCCGGCAGTTTACAAATCCTCACTTTATGAACTGATTGAGGATCAAGAACTAGTCTATCTTTTCCTAAAAAGCCCGGCCATTAAAGTCTACGAAAAACTGAACCGGCTGCTGGATCATGATAAAACGATGTTTGAGGACCAGTATCCCCTGGTTAACGGGCAAAAACCAATACCATATCTGCCTGTCATTATCGTATTTGCCGTCATCGTAACGGCCATCTGCGCAAAAAGGAGAAAACGGCTATGCATTTCATTTGGAAAGAATGGAAGGAAAATATAAGAGGCAAAGGGCTATGGCTAGCAATCGGTACAATCATACTAGTCTCTGTTTTACTGCTTGTAAGATCAACTTCTCTTTCCTATGATCAGGGTTTGTATATCTTGCTTATCAACCTATTTGATACTCTGATCTATTTTATCCCGATCCTGTACTTATTCATGGGCGCTTTCTCTATCTTCCAGGAAAAAGAGCAAAAAACACTTGTCATGCTTTTGACCAAACAGGAGAGCTATTGGACATTTCTTGCCAAAAAGAGTATTGGGATGCACTTAGTATTCCTTACACCAGTAATCATCTGGTTTTTCTTATTCCTTATTCCTTTAAAAATTTTCTTTATAGCTGATATCGGAACCTATCTTGTCTTTGTTCTTTCTATCACTGTCCTCATGCTGATTTTCACGCAAATCGGTGCCCTGATAGGGAGTATCAGCAGGTCAAGAATGCAGATTGCCGGTATTGCCGTCATCATTTGGTTCTATTTCTTTTTCTTACATGACTTTGCCCTGTTATCCATCATCCAGGGTGTGACCCATGAGAATGTAAAGCTATTCTCGATTGCCTACTTTTTGAATCCTATACAGGCAGTAAGGATGTATCTTGAAACAGGTGTAGGGATTTACTCATTCGGTCACATGTCGCGTCTCTTGAAGTCCTTCATGTGGCTGCAGCCGGGTGCATTCCTTGGAGCCAGCCTTATATTCTGGATGGCAACCACATTTATCAGTTCCGTTCTATTGCATCGTAAGGAGGGTTTTGAATGATCAGCGTTTCTGGTTTGACACAATCGTACGGCAATAACCAAATCTTGAACAATATCAGCCTTTCTATCGAGGAAAATGAAGTATGTGCCCTCGTTGGCAGAAACGGAGCTGGCAAATCTACATTTATCAATAGTTTACTTGGCCTGATTCCCATCAGGAAAGGCGAAATACTGGTAAATGGCAAGCCTCGTAAAAGAAATAAACGCTGGAAAAATGAGATCGCCTACTTGCCGGAAAAATTCATGTTATACCCCTCTTTGACAGGTTATGAAAATATCGTTTTCTTTGCCCAGGCTGGAAAAGGAAAAGCGGATTCAAAAAAAATAGAGCAAATCTTGTTGTCTGTGGGTCTTTGGGAAGATCGCGACAGACCCATTAAGGGCTATTCTAAAGGCATGCTCCAGAGACTTGGACTCGCCATCACTCTTTATCAGGATTCCGACATTTTGATTCTTGATGAACCTACAAGCGGAATCGACCCAATGGGACGAAAGGAAATTTTAAAGGTACTCAACTCTTTGTCTAGGAAAACCATCCTGCTCTCTTCCCATCATTTAGAGGAAATCAAACAAATCTGCACACATGTAGCTTTTTTAGATAAAGGAGAAATGACGAAATATACAGTCGATGATTTTTTAAGAATTCAGGAATTAGGAGGCATGGAAAAATGAAAAAGCTATTTGTATCTTTGTTCTTAATATTGGTGACCTTTATAGCAGGGTGCAGCCAGGAGCCGGATTGGAAGCTGGAAATCACGAAAGAACCAGTTTTTGCAAACGGGAAAGAGTCAAACTTTGAAATCAAGGTAACGGAAGACGGAACAGCTGCAAAAGGTCTTCATATTGTCGCTGAGTTGGCGATGGGCAGCATGGATCATGGAACGATTGATGTTGAACTGGAAGAACTTTCTGATGGTGTCTATTCAGGTAATGCCGAATTTTCAATGAAAGGAGAATGGGAAGCAGCCTTCACGCTTGAAAAGGACGGAGCCAAGCAAGAAGAAGTCGTTAATATGAATGTGAAAAAGGCGGAGGGTGTCGCTTCCCTCAATGGTGAATGGATAACAGATGAAGACCTGGAATTTTACCAGTTCATCAATAAACTTCATATTGAAATCAATCGCGAAACTGACCGGGAAAAATATACCGGAGAAAAACTGGATGAAGCATTGGCTTATTGGGATAATCAGGAGAAGCTGAACCAGGATAAAAATCAGCTATTGACGCAAATCATCAGGCTGAGGGCGATGGCGATGCTTGGCCTGGAAAAAGGACATGAGGCAACAGATGAGGAAGTAAACAGCGCCATTGAAAAAGTCCGTGCTCAATACAGCAGCTCAGATGCTGCAAAGACACTGATTACACAGTTTGGCGAAGAAAAGTTTTGGAGCATCCAGCAGCAGCAATATGCGCGGATTGTCCTGACACAAAAGGTTCAGAACGACTTAATCGAAAAAGTAAAAAAGGAAAATCCTAAAGCAGGAGAACAAGAAATCCTTTTCACAGCTGAAAAGGAATATGAAGAGCTATTGGTCAGCCAGGTGAACTCCTTAAAGATCGAGATTTTGTAAGCCCTCAAATTCGAGGGCTTTTTTGTCGTTATTCGTTAAATTTTGTGAGTGATTACTCACTATACAAAACAAGATATTGCTGTTATGATTTTAGTGAGTGATTACTCACTTTTAAAAAGGATGGTGAAAAGCAAATGATTGTATCAATCAAAAATGTCAATAAACGCTATGGCAAGCATACGGTTTTAGAAAATATCAATCTAGAGATTGAGCGCGGCGAAATTTTTGGACTGCTTGGCCCTTCCGGCGCGGGAAAAACAACGCTGGTCCGCCAGCTCGTCGGCCTGGAAACGCCAAGTGAAGGAGAGAATTTTCTTTTCGGCGAAAAAATGCCTTCACTGAAATTGATTGAAAGAATTGGCTACATGGCTCAGTCGGATGCGCTTTATACGGAATTATCCGCGAAAGAAAACCTTGAATTCTTTGCTTCTTTGTTCGGCCTGAAGGGCGCGCACCGGAAAAAACGCATTTTAGAAGTGTTACAGCTTGTCGACTTATCTGATCATTTGAACAAACTGGTAACCAATTATTCTGGCGGCATGAAACGTCGTTTATCGCTCGCATCCGCATTGCTGCATGAACCAGAGCTATTGATTCTTGATGAACCGACTGTGGGTATCGACCCTGTACTTCGCCAGAGTATTTGGTCAGGCTTCTATGATTTGAAGGCAGAGGGAAAGACGCTGATCGTCACGACGCATGTCATGGACGAAGCGGAAAAATGCGACAGATTGGGATTGATACGAGATGGGCGTTTGATCGCTGTCGGCACTCCTGCCCAATTGAAGGAACAGACTGGTTCTGCCAGCGTCGAGGAAGCATTTTTAGCATACGGAGGTGTCCAGCATGAGAACTAGAGCTTTAGTGATCAGGATCATCAGACAATTCCTGAGAGATAGAAGAACCCTTGCAATGATGCTTGTCGCCCCACTCCTGATCCTGACGATGCTCCATCTTGTTTTTAACGGAGAAAACTATAGTCCCAAGGTCGGTTTTGTGGATGCTCCTGCTGTTGTTATGGAGAAGCTCGATCTAGAGGATGCCACAGTTAAAGAATATGACTCTGCAAAAATGGCAAAAGAGGATGCTTTGGTCAGAGAAATCGATGGGTATATCACCTTTAATGGTCCTATGATCGATAAAATCGTTCTAGAAGGAAGCGACCCATCAGTTAATGGTGCGGTTATGAAGTGGTTCCAGCAGGCAACGAAGCCATTGACGCCATCACAGGGAGATCTGGCTGTCGAATATCTCCACGGCTCAGAAGATATGGGACAGTTTGATTATTTCGGACCGGTCCTATTAGGTTTCTTCGCATTCTTCTTTGTCTTCATTATATCCGGAATCTCTTTTTTACGGGAAAGAACTAGCGGTACCCTCGAAAAATTACTTTCAAGCCCGTTAAGGAAATGGGAAATCGTCGTTGGCTATGTACTCGGATTCGGGCTTTTCACGATGCTGCAGGCAACGCTGATTGCCTGGTATGCCATCTATGTTCTCGGAATGCTGATGGAAGGATCCTTTATCTATGTGTTAATGATCACTTTAATGCTGTCAATGACGGCGCTGACGCTTGGTACACTGCTGTCCGCGTTTGCGAATAACGAATTCCAGATGATCCAGTTCATTCCGATCATCATCGTACCTCAGTTCTTCTTTTCCGGACTGATCAATCTTGATACGATTTCCGATTGGCTGAGCTGGCTTGGTCCGATTACACCGCTCTATTATGCTGCCGAGGCATTGCGTGATATTATGGTAAGAGGATACGGATGGGATGCCATCTACGGGAATATGTTGATGCTTGCCGGATTTTCAGCGCTGTTCATCTTCCTTAATATCCTGGCATTGCGGAAACACCGCGCAGTTTAACCGCGGCGAAAGGAGCAGCACATGAGTGACCATGACTTGAAAATTGATGAACTGATCGACGGAGAAGACCTGACCGAGAAGCAAAGGAAGATTATCATATCTGCGATTGAATCCTTTGCCGACAAAGGGTTTTCCGCCACTTCAACCAGCGAAATCGCCAAAAAAGCCGGCGTCGCAGAAGGTACGATCTTCAGACACTATAAAACAAAAAAGGATTTGCTGCTGGCAATTGTCGCCCCTGTGATGGCAAAGTTTGTGGCACCTTTTTTCATAAAAGATTTACAGAAAGTACTGGATCAAGAGTATGAACATGTTGAAGATTTCCTGAGGGCGATGCTTTTAAATCGCCGGGATTTTCTTATTAAAAACCTTGCTACCGTTAAAATCCTGCTGCAGGAAATCCCATTCCACCCCGAATTAAAGGAATTATTCAAGGAGCATATCGCCCTAAAAGTATATGCCCAGTTTGAAAAGCTGGTGGAACACTATCAGGCAAAAGGACAGATCATAGAGATTCCAGCGTACAGTGTATTCAGGCTGGCTTTCTCCTCCATCTTTGGCTATTTAATTGCGAGGTATATGATCCTGCCAGAAGCCGAGTGGGATGACGAAGCAGAAACAGAGCGGACCATACAATTCATCATGCATGGATTGGCGGGCCCAAACAGCAGTAAAAATTAAACCGAGCGATGGGTGCTCGGTTTTTGTTTTGGGAATTGGAAAAAATCATGAAGAATTTCCAGTTCGCCAATATATTTGGATTTTCGCCAATAAACCTGTGAAAATCGCCAATAAAATCAAATTTTCGCCAATAAACCTGTGAAAATCGCCAATAAAATCAAATTTCCGCCAATAAATTGGTGAACTTCGCCAATAAAATCGGATTTTCGCCAATAACGTTATATTGTACGAGAAAAGGAGCATCATTTCAGGTACTCCTTCTCGATCTTTATTGTAAATTTTCTAGTTTTACCCGATAAAGCTTGTCATCACCTTCAGCCGGGGTGCCGCGTCCGTCGGTGTTGTTGCTGATAAAATACAAATCGTCACCTTCAACGATGACCTCGCGGATGCGGCCTACTCCTGTGACTACTTCTCTTGTCGTTTTTGCCGCAGGATCAAACTCTCGGAGCGCGTTGCCTCTCAATGTAGCGACATACAACTTTCCGCGATGTGCTGCCATCCCTGATGGTGCCCATGTATCGGTTCCGGAGTGGAAAATCGGCGTCTCCATTCCCTGCTTCTTTTCATCACCTGTGATCTCTGGCCAGCCATAGTTGTTTCCTGCCTCAATCAGATTGATTTCATCATGTGCGGATGGACCATGTTCACTGGCGTAGAATGTGCCATCCTGCGACCAGGCCAGTCCCTGAGGATTGCGGTGTCCATAGCTGTATACGTAGGAACCTTCAAATGGGTTATCATCTGGAACCGATCCATCCAGATTCAGCCGGAGGATCTTTCCACCTAGCGAACCTAAATCCTGAGCGATTTCAGGTGTGGTCGCCGCATCGCCTGCTGTAGCGTAAAGCATTCCATCGGGACCAATTTTCAGCCTGCCGCCGTGATGGAAGCGTCCGCTCGGGATGTTATCGAGGAGCAGCTTGCCTTCTACCCACTTATCATTTTTCAATGTCAGTTCGACGATCCGATTGAACTGACCGGTGCCATTCTCATATGTGTAATAGGCAAATGCCTTGTTAGACCGCTCGAAGTCAGGAGCGAGCACAAAGCCAAGAAATCCAGCTTCGGCTGCCTGGGACAATTCCTTTTTAAAAGAAACCTTCTGTCGCTCTGTGCTGCCGCCTTCCACTTTTACAATCGACCCTGGGCGTTCGCTCAAGTAAAACGTCTCACCAATTTTATTGATGGACCATGGGACTTCCAAATTTTTAGCGATAACCTCAAGCTGGTCTGCCTGGGCAACCGCTTCTTTTCCTTCCGGTTTCTGATCAGCATCACCTGCAGGCTTCGTTTCACTGCCGCCGCCTGAACAGCCCGTGATTACCATCAACATTGCCAGCAACACATACAAGAAGCTTTTCATGACACCAGTCCTTTCTTTCAATTCAATTTCAGGACGCTTTTTCAGTCAGTCTTCCACCTACGCTGCTTTCTTTCACTCAGTCTTCCAACGCCTTCATGATTGCCTTTCCTACGCCACTTTCTTCATTTGTCACTGTCACTTCACCGCATAGAGCTATGATTTCGGGTGCTGCATTGCCCATCGCGACCGGTCTGCCAACTCTTTCAAGCATCGACACATCATTGAAGTTATCTCCAAGCGCCATCGTTTCTTCCATTGTAATTCCTTTTGATGATACGAATTTTTCCAGGGCAATCCCTTTTTGAGCGTCAAGGCTGGTAATCTCGATATTCTCACTGCCAGATGAACTGATCGCAAGCCCGGTGATTTCCTTCAGGCCATTCCTGGCAACACCTAGTTTGTCATCATCCAACGAAAAAGCGAGTAGCTTGTATATTTCATATTGGTCGTCCTTAAATAACTGATCATACTGTTCAATCTTCGTGATCAGTCCTTTATGCAGCCTCTCTTCCGCAGCTTCTGCGATTTTTTCTATCGGCACTTCAGGATTTGCGGTTGAAAAAATATCAACGATGATGGAGATCGCCTTATCCTCATCCTCGGTAAAAGTTCCTTTGTTTGTGTAAACCTCGAAATAAACGCCGCTCTCTACAAGCCTTAGTGCTGCCTGCCGGGCTAATGCCTTGTCCAATGGATTCGAGGCAACGATTTCCCCGTCCCCGGAACGAACCTCGGCTCCATTTACACAAATCATCGGCAGCTTAAGGCCGGATTCCTCCAGAACGAATCTCGCTTCCTGGAAAGACCGCCCTGTGGCAACCACGACTTCGACTCCTTTTTCCTTCGCTTTTAAAATCGCTTCGCGGTTCTCGGCAGTAATCTGCTGGGTAGCAGTCAATAATGTCCCATCCATATCTGTCGCTATGCACTTAATCACATCTTCACCTTCAGTCATTATTTTTCAGTATTAACAATCATGATAGACCTTCAAACTCTCGACAGCAACTAATACGTGTATATACTAATTTCCTCCTCATTCACCTTCCAGTTTCTTCTAGATACTAATAATCTATAAATTTAAATATCTTAAAAACTTTCATATTGTCATTGCAAAACTCATATGCTATTATGAATCCGGAGCTGCAATCGTTTGCATATAAAGGTGCATGTAATTCAGAAATGAACAGAACCCATTTATATCAAGGTTTTATACATTTCCACCTCCTATATGTAAGCGTTTTAAAGGTGTTGTATAAAGGCAATCCCAGCTAGAGTTTAATGCAAAAATATGCAAACGCTTTCTGAACGCATGAGGTTGCATGCAAAAAAATATAACTATTTGGGGGTATCTCAACAATGAAAGCAAAAAAGCTATTTCCAGCCGTTCTTTCTCTTGGACTTCTGATTGGCGGAGGTCTTGCAGGATGTTCATCAGGCGATGACAAGACATCTGGCGAAGGTGGAAAAGATGGAGACAAAGTAACCGTCGACATTTTCCAATTCAAGGTTGAGTTCAAAGATCAATTCGAAGACATCGCAAAAGCTTATGAAGAAGCTAATAAAGATGTGGATATCAACATCACAACTGTAGGCGGCGGCGAAGATTACGGTGCTGCACTTAAATCCAAGTTCGCTTCAGGCAATGAACCTACCATCTACAATGTAGGCGGACCGCAGGACGTTGCAGACTGGGAAGATAAACTAGCAGACCTTTCTGATACAGCTGCTGCAAAAGCGGCCCTTAGCGGAACTCTTGAAGGCGTAACAAAAGATGACAAAGTACTTGGACTTCCTTACAACCAGGAAGGATATGGCTTCATTTATAACAAGGACATTTTTGAAAAAGCGGGTATTGATCCAAAGAGCATCACTAGCTACAGCGCATTAGAAGAAGCGGTTAAGACTCTTGACAGCAAGAAGAAAGATCTTGGCCTGACTTCTGTATTTGCTCTTCCTGCAAAAGAAACTTGGGTAACAGGACTTCACCTTTCAAACGTGTTCCTTGCACCTGAATTTGACCAGAACGTAATCAACGCATTCGAATCAAAGGAAGTTACTTTTGAACACGGTGATGCATTCAAGAAGATTCTTGACCTGCAAAACAAATACTCTGATCAGCCTACTGTAAGCCTTGACTATGCTAAGCAGGTTGAAGAGTTGTTCTCTACTGGCAAAGCGGCAATCATCCAGCAAGGTAACTGGGTATCAGGTTCAATCGCTGGTATCGACGAAGAGCTTGCTAACAACGGCGTAGGAATTCTTCCAATTCCGGTTGAAGGCTACAAAGAAGATTCAATCCCGGTTGGCGTGCCTATGTACTGGGCTGTAAACAGCAACAAGGACGAAAAAGAAGTAGCAGCAGCAAAGGAATTCTTAGACTGGCTATACACTTCTGAAGAAGGTAAAACAGCAGTAATCGAAGACTTCAAATTCATCCCTGCTTATGAAGGATATGACGCTGGCAAAATCTCTGATCCACTTGCAAAAGAAATCTATGAATACTCTTCAGCTGGCAAAACTTTGGCTTGGACTTTCATGGGTTACCCAACTGGTTGGGGACAAGAAAAGCTTGGCATCAACATCCAGAAATATGTGAGCGGCGAAATGACTTGGGACGAATTAGTAGAAGAGTCTTCCAAAGCATGGGCAGAAGCTCGTAAGTAATAAGCTTTGACTAGAGAAGGAAACAGAACGGCTGCGGCTGTTTTGTTTCCTATCTTTTTTCTGTGAAACAACCGCTGCTTTATGTGGAATTATGAAAAAGCCCTGCTGGCGGTTTTTTCATAATTCTTCTGCAGCGACTGAGGGGCATGTATAAAGGCTCCTTTAACACTAGAATTTCTGACTCATTAAAATAGGAGGATTTACAGATGCGCAACCGAAATCTCTGGTACTGGCTTTTCCTGGCTCCAGCTCTACTTGCACTTGCTCTCGTGGTCATTTTGCCACTGGCATTTGGCGTGTACTACTCATTTACTGACTGGAACGGGATCAGGACACCTTCATTTGTAGGCCTTGAACATTATAAAGCGCTTTTTGCTGAGAAAGAATTCAGAGATGCATTATGGTTCACAACGAAGTTCACTGTTGTTTCTGTGTTCCTGATCAATTTCTTTGGCCTTTCGCTTGCATTGCTTGTCACGCAAAAATTCAAGACGAATAATATCCTAAGAACGATTTTCTTTATGCCAAACCTGATTGGCGGCTTGATTTTAGGCTTCATCTGGCAGTTCATTTTCACGAAGGTATTCGCGAGCGTCGGTGAACTGATTGGCGTTGAAGCTTTAGAGGGATGGCTGTCCACTGAGACGACAGGCTTCTGGGCGATGGCGATCTTGATGAGTTGGCAGATGGCTGGTTACATCATGGTCATCTATATTTCATTCCTTGAAGGTGTGCCGCAGGAATTGCTTGAAGCAGCCGAAATTGACGGAGCGAACAGCTTCCAGCGATTTTATCACGTCACCTTCCCGCTGGTCATGCCTGCGTTCACAGTCAGCTTGTTCCTGACCCTATCCAACTCATTCAAGCTTTATGACCAGAACCTGAGCTTAACCGGCGGCGGACCATACAATTCCACACAGATGGTTGCAATGGAAATATTCAAAACAGCATTTGTGGAAAATGCGATGGCATTCGCACAGGCTAAAGCGGTCATTTTCTTCTTGATTGTAGCGGCTATTTCTCTAACACAGGTTTATATCAATAAAAAACGGGAGGTCGAGATGTAATGAAAAAGAAGAAGCAGAGCAGAATCATTCTTGAGATTCTCGGCATCATCCTTGCCCTGATCTGGCTTTCCCCGTTTTACTTGATGATCGTCAACTCGTTCAAGACGAAACGTGAAATGTTTGAGGATACATTAAAACTCCCGGATGTTTTTTCATTTGAGAATTACACGGTAGCTTTTGAGCGTTTAGATTTTATTAAAACCTTTTTCAACTCTGTATTGATCACGGTGCTGGCTGTGGCCGTCATCATCATTTTTTCATCAATGGCTGCATATGCCCTTTCCAGACGCGGAGGCAAAATAAGCGGGATCATTTTTATGCTGTTTGTAGCGGCAATGCTCATTCCTTTCCAGTCTGTTATGATTCCACTTGTGTCCATTTTTGGTAAACTTGAAATGCTTAACCGGGGCGGACTGATTTTCATGTACCTTGGTTTTGGAGCAAGCTTGTCGATTTTCCTTTACCACGGAACATTGAGCGGTATTCCAAAGTCGCTTGATGAAGCGGCAACAATCGATGGCGCAAACCGGTTCCAGATTTTCTGGCATATTATCTTCCCAATGCTAAAACCGGTTTCTGTTACAGTGGCCATCCTGAACATCATCTGGATCTGGAACGATTACTTGCTTCCTTCCCTTGTCATCAATAAGCCGGGAATGGAAACAATTCCGCTTAAGATGTTCTTCTTCTTTGGGGAATATACTAAACAATGGCATCTCGCATTGGCAGGACTGACGATCGCAATCATTCCAGTCATCATAATTTACTTCTTCCTTCAAAAGCAAATTATCAAGGGAGTTTCAGAAGGCTCGGTAAAATAATCGATACTATAGGAGAGACGACCAATGGCAGTCACAATCAAAGATGTAGCGAAGGCAGCCGGTGTGTCACCATCTACCGTTTCCAGGGTGATTGCCGATCACCCTCATATCAATGAAGTAACTAAGAAGCGTGTCCGGAAGGTGATGGAGAAACTGGGCTATCACCCGAACTTCCAGGCACGAAGCCTGGTTGTAAGGAGTACGGAGACAATCGGTATCGTTATGCCGAATTCGGCTACCCAGGCGCTGCAGAACCCGTTTTTTCCCGAAGTCATCAGGGGAATCAGCATGAAAGCCCATGAACATCAATTCGGAGTTTATTTAACAACAGGCATTACCGACGAGGAAATCTTCCAGCAGGTCGTTTCAATGGTACAGGGTGGCAGGGTTGATGGAATCATCCTCCTGTATTCGAAAACAGATGACAAAATCATGAACTACTTGCTGGAGCGTAAGTTTCCGTTTACCGTGATAGGCCGCCCAAGTAAGAATGCTGAGCGGATTACCTTTGTCGATAATGACAATATTTATATCACCAAACAGGTAACTGATTATCTGATCAAGCTCGGTCATCAAAGAATAGCTTTTATCGGTGTAAACCTCGAGCACGTTTTTACAATTGACCGCCTAGAGGGGTATAAACAAGCCCTCCATGAAGCGAACATCCAATATGACGAAAAGTATGTAATCCATGAGCAGTGCTTAAAATCTGGAGGAAAACAAGGTATCCTGAAGTTCCTATCCTCTCATGAGCCTCCTACTGCGCTCGTAGTGGCAGATGATTTTACCGCCATTGAGCTGATGAGTTATTCGGAGGAATTGAATATCAAGGTGCCAGAAGAAATCTCGATTGTCAGCTTCAATGATGTACCACTTACGGAACATATGAAGCCGCAGCTGACTTCTGTTAACATCGACATCTTCCAGTTAGGTTTTGAAGCAGCTAACTGTTTAATAGAAATCATCAAAAATCCGGACGCCTTGCCAAAAAGGGTCACCATCCCGGCGAGGATGATTGAACGGAAATCATGCAGTCCCATTCATAAGTAAGTGCTGCGCAAAATGTCTAAAATAAGATAACGAAATACATCAGGATCATACAAAGAAATGAGGGTTCATATGAAACACAAATGGTGGAAAGAGGCTGTTGCCTATCAGGTATATCCAAGAAGCTTCATGGATTCCAATGGCGATGGCATCGGCGATTTACAAGGAATGATTTCAAAACTAGATTACTTAAAGGATTTAGGGATCGATGTGATCTGGATTTGCCCGATGTACAAATCCCCTAATGACGATAATGGCTATGATATCAGTGATTACCAGGATATCATGGATGAATTTGGGACGATGGCAGATTTTGACCAGTTGCTTGCTGAAACGCATAAACGCGGCATGAAGCTGATCATCGACCTTGTTATCAACCATACGAGTGATGAGCACCAATGGTTCATCGAATCCCGTGAATCCAAGGATAGCCCGAAACGCGACTGGTATATCTGGCGCGACGGCAAGGACGGCGCTGAGCCGAACAACTGGGAGAGTATTTTCGGAGGTTCTGCCTGGGAGTATGATGAAAAGACGGATCAGTACTTCCTGCATATTTTCTCCCGTAAACAGCCGGACTTGAACTGGGAAAACAAAGACGTCCGTACTGCTTTATACGATATGATCAACTGGTGGCTTGATAAGGGAATTGATGGTTTCCGCGTCGACGCGATCAGCCACATTAAAAAAGAAGAGGGCTTAAAAGATATGCCTAACCCTGAAGGTGTGCAGTATGTTTCTTCTTTTGATAAGCATATGAATGTCGATGGGATCCAGACATTCCTCGAGGAATTAAAGAACGAGACATTCTCCAAATATGATATCATGACTGTCGGTGAGGCCAATGGCGTCAGCATCGAGGAAGCTGACCTTTGGGTTGGCGAGGAACAAGGCAAGTTCAACATGGTTTTCCAATTTGAGCACCTTGACCTTTGGGACTCTGAAAAGAAAGCACTCGACCTGGCAAAACTGAAGAACACTTTTACCCGCTGGCAAAAAGGACTTGAAGGACACGGCTGGAATGCTTTATTCATTGAAAACCATGATAAAGCCCGTATCGTTTCGACATGGGGTGATGACAAGGAATACTGGCGCGAAAGTGCAACCGCTCTCGCATCCATGTACTTCCTTATGCAGGGTACTCCCTTCATCTATCAGGGACAGGAAATCGGGATGACCAATGTCCAGTTCCCTTCGATCGAGGATTACGATGATGTTGCCATTAAGAACCTATATAAAATCCGCCGTGAAAATGGTGTGCCACATGAAGAGATCATGGATTTCATCTGGGCGACAAGCCGTGATAATTCCCGTACGCCGATGCAATGGTCAGCTGCTGACAACGCCGGTTTCTCAACAGGCAAGCCTTGGATTGGAACAAACCCAAACTACAAAGAGGTCAATGTTGAAGATCAGCTTCAAGACCCTGGCTCCATCCTTCACTTTTACAAAAAGATGATCGAGATGAAAAAGGCCAATGAAATTTTCACTTATGGCACATATGATCTGGTTCTTGAAGATCATTCACAAATTTATGCTTACACAAGAACAATGGGCGATAAGCAAGCACTGGTCATCTCTAACCTTACGAGCGAGCCGGCAGCATTTGAATTCAACGGATTCTCGCTCGAATCAAGCCAATTGTTGCTGAACAACTATAAGGTGGAAGATCAGGCAGCGCCATTCACACTGAAACCATTTGAAACGAGAGTATATACGAAGTAAATGTTAAGGGAGTGCCTGGTGATGGCACTCCCTTTTTCTATCGCATATGCAATATCACAAAGCCCGTGATACTTTTCACGGGGATAAATTAGCCTTTAGACTAATTGCACTGTCATTCTGATTAATTGCACGGTTTTTCTCCTTAACTGCACGCTTACTCCGCTTAATTGCACGGTCCTCGCCCTTAATTGCACGCTTACTCCGCTTAATTGCACGGTCCTTGCCCTTAATTGCACGCTTACTCCGCTTAATTGCACGGTGACCTACCATAATTGCACTTTCACCCTAATTATGGAAAAACAACTTCCTTTGTCAGCCATCAACAAGATCAGCATAATGGAAGCCTAGTTGATAACAAAGGTTTGGTAAACAACCTCTTCCCCATCCTGGATTTCCGTCTGTTCTACAAAGTCAGTTCTCTCTTGTTGGTAGACTTTTTTCCAAAAATGTACGGCTTTCTGGTTTTTTCCTAACTGGGATACGTAATAGCTTCCCTTATTATGAGTAAAAATTTCGGATACAGCAGCTTTGCCGACTCCTTTTCCTCGATATGGATTGAGGATGAAGAAATCATTGATGACTACATCTACTTTTGTCGTAAAAGGTGCTTCGAGGATCAAGACAAAGCCTGCCAGCTTTTCATCAGCAATAATAAAGTAAGGAGTGACCCCTTCTTTTTCCCCTATTAACGAAAATGAATCAAATTCAAAACTGCCAGACTCACTAATCTGCAATCCATCTGTATAAGCGGATAGATCATGCAGGTAAAGTGAATATAAGTTACGCAGCACTTCCTTTTTATCTAGATTGATTTTTTCCAAAATTACTTTCATACTGATTCTCCCTGATTAAATGAGGTAATAGTCCTATTATGAATTCAAGCAAAATAGGAGGAATCCTGCCAGAAAAAATTGAATTTTACATAAAGGGGGCGGATGGGAGTTTAGCTTGCTTGCTTTAGGATAATATAATTCAGGAAGGAATTGGACCGAGAAAAGGGTTGGCAAAACAGGGGTTATGCATTAAAATAATTTTTGGCTTATAAATATGTATTCTAAGGGTGAAATCATTTTGGAAAAACCATTGCGTAAAACACGATCTACCGGGGACTTTTTAGCATTCATCATTCCCTCGTTAATAGGAATATTTTTCTTTATGTTACCAATCTCCTACAATGGAGAAATCACGATACCAATCGCTGTCCTTTCCGGATGGCTGCAGGACTTGCTTGGCGGCACGCTTCCTGCAATAATGACGGTGATCATCGTTTTGACTTTAATCGGGACCTTATTGATAAAAACGGTCAGACCTGAAATCCTGAATCGCAATCATTTCTTGAAATCATTGTTTGATGTACCGACAATCTGGCTTATTGCCAGGATTTTAGGAGCTCTTTTTGCAGTTATGACCTTATTTCAATTAGGACCAGAAGCAATCTGGTCAGCTAATACAGGCGGACTGCTGCTCAATGACCTTTTGCCAATCCTATTCTCTGTTTTTCTGTTTGCGGGATTATTCCTGCCATTATTGCTGAACTTCGGCCTGCTTGAATTATTCGGAACCTTGATGGCCAAGATCATGCGCCCTATTTTCACATTGCCTGGCCGTTCTTCCATCGATACTCTCACATCATGGCTCGGCGATGGCACAATTGGAGTTCTACTGACAAGCAAGCAATATGAAGAAGGTTATTACACGAAAAGAGAAGCGGCTGTTATCGGGACGACATTCTCTGTTGTCTCCATCACTTTCAGCCTTGTCGTCATTTCCCAGGTTGACCTGGCTCACATGTTCGTTCCTTACTATCTGACTGTGACACTGGCTGGTGTGGTTGCAGCCGTCATCCTTCCGCGAATCCCGCCTCTTTCCAGGAAGCAGGATACGTACTATGTGGAGCAGAACAACGACTATGATGAGGAAAATATACCAGATGGCTATACTCCTTTCTCCTGGGGCATGGCACAGGCTGTCGAAAAAGCAAGCAGCAATAAGAGCTTCAAAGACTTCTTCCTTGCCGGAATCCGCAATATCCTTGATATGTGGATGGGTGTTGCACCAATCGTCATGGCGCTTGGTACACTGGCGCTGATTATCGCAGAATACACACCCGTATTCCAATGGCTTGGTATGCCGTTCATTCCACTGCTCGAGCTGATGCAGGTACCTGAGGCGAAGGCGGCATCTGAAACACTGATTGTCGGCTTTGCGGATATGTTCCTTCCTTCTGTTATTGGTGCAGACATCGCAAGCCCGATGACAAGGTTCATCGTTGCGTCTGTATCCGTGACACAGCTGATCTATATGTCTGAGGTTGGCGGACTGCTGCTAGGATCCAAGATTCCTGTCAGCTTCGGGGAATTATTCATCATTTTCCTTCAGCGTACGCTAGTTACATTGCCAATCATCGTATTGGTTGCACATATTCTTTTTTAAGATAATCGTAAAATGGAGCCCCTGTCGTAAGGGGCTCCATTTGTTTTGTCTAACATTGGAATGAACGGATCTGTCTCAGGTCCATGCCGTAGTACACCCATCCGCGGCGGCGGCTCCATCTCCAGCCGGCAACGGAATTTCTGCCAAGGAAGACTGGATAGAACCAGAAGCTTCTGCCATCGATCAGCCAGATATACGTAAATCGGAACATACATCTCCTGATTCCGCCTGGGTCGACTGCAAACGCTGTTGCTTGTTCTTGTGGCACAAAGGCAGGAGGAGGCGATGTTGGCGGTCCTCCAGCTTGGCCTCCTCCTGGTGCACCTCCGGGACTTCCTGGGAATCCACCCGGTCCTCCTGGGAATCCACCCGGTCCTCCTGGGAATCCACCCGGTCCTCCTGGGAATCCACCGCCTGGAATGCCACCACCCTGGCCAGGAAATCCCCCTGGTCCCCCAGGGAAGCCTCCAAACGTCCTCAAATCTTCCTGCTGGTAAAAGTCATTTTCATAAAAGCCATGATCATCATCAAATTGCTGATTTTGTGCATATGGGTTGAAGTTATTAAAGTACAAACTCATATCCCCTCTCTAGATGTTTTCCCTGTAATGTATGCAAAACGCCCAATTCGGTGCTAGTTGGCACTTAGACTTCCGATTTCTTTTTGAAGCTGGCTCGTTATTTCGTCTACCTTCGCAAAATCCATGGCTTCGATGTAGATAGCCTCCAATTGGTCTCGCAGTTCTTTTGCATGTGCAAGTGAAGCAATTGCTTCGTTCATCTTCGCCTTATACCTTCCGCCAACATCCTTGATCTCTGCTTCGTATTTTTCATCCGTACCAGGAGTGATCAACTCTGTATACATATCAATGATTTCATCCGTCTCTCTCTCTGGAAAATATTCATGTGGCGCGGTGCTGTCGAAAATCGCGAAGTCGAGCTCGCGGACGATGACCATGTCCAGGCTGTGCGGGTCAAAACCGCAATGATAGACTTCAACGTCATAGCCGCGCGACTTTGCTTCAGCTGCCAATTTTTTCAGCATGGTCGACTTTCCAGAACCTGGCCGGCCTTTGATGAAGTACCTCTTGCCGACTGTTTCAGTCAGATTGGGAACGAAATCGACTGCGCCAACCGGTGTGGCGGCACCAAGGAATCGGTCATACACCCGTCCGCTTCCTTCTGAAGAAGATGTGTCTCCAAAGAACTGCTGTATTAATCTGTTTGTCAGCTCGTTCGCCTTATTGAAGTCCATATTCTCAATGTAGATTTTTTCCCACTCATCATGAATTCTCAACGCTTCAGCAAAAAGACTGTAAGCAGAATTAAATGCCTCACTGATTTTTTCACTAAGCTGCAGGATGGTTTCCTTATGCTCCTGAAGCTTGCCTGAATTCCAAGCTTCGCCCAGATTGACGTACTCTTCTACCGCTCCAGGTGCTTTCGGTTCGATGACATGAGGTGCCGTTCCGTCAACGATCCCGGCATTCAATTCAGGAATCAGCACACCATCAATTGATTTATTATCTGATGAACAATGCAGGAATTGTACATCATAGCCTTTTTCACGCCATTCATTGCCGATCTTTTTCATGAGCGATGATTTCCCTGTTCCTGGTCCGCCCTTCAATATGAATAACCGGGATAAGCCCTGCAAACTGGACTCATATAAACTGTAAAAGCCTCGGGCTGTGTTGCCGCCTGCAAAGAAGTTCAGGATTTTTCCTGACATAGATTCGCACTCCCTCCATCCGTTCGTATAAACGGAAAGTTTTCGCTTCCTCCTTACTATATGCAGGCAATTTGTTCTGGGTGATTGCCTATAAGAGGGTTTCAAACCGTCTTTTTTGGGGTCTATTTCCCGGGCAAGTAATATTTTGAACTAAAATCTTTCATTACGGGATTTTTTAAATAGAAAAAACCACAGCACTAAAAGCTGTGGTTTGGCTATTTCGTCAACTGACCATATTTCCCTGTTGAAGTATTTAAAAGCTGGTCCGGTGTCAATTCTACTTGGAAGCCGATCTTCCCTGCACTGACGATGATGGTATCGAGCACCTGGGCGCTCTCATCCAAAAAAGTCGGATAGTTCTTTTTCATGCCGATAGGTGAACAGCCGCCGCGGATATACCCGGTGAATTTCTGGATATCCTTGACCGGAAGCATTTCCACTTTCTTTTCGCCTGCTTCCTTCGCTGCCTTTTTCAGATCGAGCTCGGCTTCGACCGGAATCACAAAGACATATAAATTCTTGCTTGCCCCTACTGCCACCAGTGTCTTGTAGACCTGTGAAGCATCCCGGCCAATTTTCCCTGCAACGGCAACGCCATCAATCTTGCCATCCTTTGAGGCATAAGTAAGGATTTCATACGGCACCTTCTGCGTGTCGAGAATCCGCATTGCATTTGTTTTAACCTTAGCCATCCTGGTTCCTCCTTAGTTGAAGGTATTTAGGATAATTTTACCTTAGGGAAGGTGGTCGATTCAATTACGTTCTCTGCAGGCTAAGCCCTGAAATTTCGAGTTCTCCAGATTCCGACTCACATTAACAGCCTTCCTGCCAATTGAAATATAAGTTAAACCTGCTGACTCTGCTTCAGACAAGTCATAGCAATTCCTTCCGTCAAAAATAACCGGATCACGCATGAGCAGCGGAAAACGCTCTAAATCATATTGGGTAATTTGAGGCCACTCCGTCATGATGAAGACGATGTCTGCTCCTTTGATGGCAGTATCGATGTTTTCAGCGTAGTAGAGCCGGCTTCCAAAAAGATTGCCGGTATTGCGGGTAGCAGCCGGATCATAGACGGAAATGTCTGCCCGTTCTTCAAGCAGCCTGGAAATCAACTCAATGGCCGGCGCCTCGCGGATGTCATCCGTATGCGGCTTGAACGCCAGCCCCAGCACAGCCACCCTTTTCCCCTGAAGATTCCCGAACATCTTACAGGCTTTCTCAAACAACTGATGCTTCTGTCTGCTGTTCACCTCGATGACGGAGCGCAGGATCTTAAAGTCATAATCATATTCTTCCGTCAGTTTTTCCAGTGCCTTCGTATCCTTTGGAAAGCAGGAGCCGCCATAGCCAATTCCCGCTTTTAAAAACTGGCCTCCGATTCGGGCGTCCATGCCCATTCCCTTTGCGACATCTTCAATGTTGGCATCTGTGTGCTCACACAAATTGGCCACCTCATTGATGAAGCTGATTTTCGTCGCCAGGAAGGCATTTGACGCATACTTGATGAGCTCCGCGCTGCGGATATCTGTCTGAAGGATCGGCCGTCCAAATGGTTTATATAAATCAGCCACCGCACGGCCCACCCTATGATCATCTGAGCCGACAATGATCCGGTCCGCATGGAAGGTATCAAGAATTCCCGAACCCTCGCGCAGAAACTCAGGATTCGAAACGACCTTCACCTGGATATCGTCAGGAAGTATTCCCCGCAGCTTCTGATACATCCTCTGATTTGTCCCTACTGGCACAGTGCTTTTAATGATAATGACTGCATCTCTAACCAGGTTCATGCCAATCTGCTCAACGGCACCCTCTAGATACTCCAAGTTCGCCGACCCATCCTCATTTTCAGGCGTGCCGACTGCGATAAAGATAAAATCCGCATTCTTACAGGCCGATTTTGAATCGTATGTAAAATGAAGCCGACCCTCCTCTAGATTCCTTTGAAGCATATTCTCAAGACCTGGTTCATAAATTGGGCATCTCCCCTGCGAAAGGGCAGTGATCTTACGTTCATCTATATCAAAACACGTGACATTATAGCCTACTTCAGCAAAACAAACACCGGTGACGAGGCCAACATAGCCTGTTCCGACAACTGTGATTTCCATATTGGCCCTCCATTTCTGATGCTCTTATTTTATCATGTTGTGACTGCTTCCTTCTTCCATTCGCTCTATTTGGCAAAAACTTGTCTATCCAGATTATTAGTGGGTAAAAGGAAAAATAGCATGATTTCCACTCAACTAGGAAAAATTAGTTATTATGAAGATTTTTAAGGAGGATTGTTGATGAACGATTATACTTCAAAGCTGCCACGCTTTCCAGAGCCATACTGGCGAAAAACCGCGGAACTGCCGACATTCAATAAGCTGCAGGAGGATTTGAAGGTCGATGTCGCTGTGATTGGCGGCGGGATTACTGGATTGACCTCTGCCTATTTGCTGGCCAAGGCTGGTGCGAAAGTAGCGGTAATCGAAGCCGGCAGCATTTTGAATGGTACAACCGGGCATACAACCGCAAAAGTGACCGCTCAACATGGCGTCATTTATGATGAGCTGATTAACCATCATAGTGAGGAAAAGGCACGCCTTTACTATCAGGCCAATTATGACGCAATGCAATTTGTCAAAAACCTCGTAAAAGAAGAGCAGATCGACTGTGATTTATCGGAAGAGGATGCTTATATTTATACGAATTCCGAAAAAGAGATGGAAAAGCTTCTGAAGGAATTCAAGGCTTATGAAAAACTTGGTGTGAATGGCAGCGAGTATGTTTCCGAGATTCCCCTGCCTGTGGAAGCAAAAGCGGGAATTGTGATGCGTAACCAGGCACAGTTCCACCCGCTGAAATTTTTAAAGCATCTTGTTGAACGTTTTACAGAAATGGGTGGCCAAATTTTCGAAAATACGACTGCAGTGGATATGGAGGAAGGATCCGAGCCTGTCGTTACAACCCGCGATGGTCACAAGGTGCACTGCAATCAAATGATTGTCAGCACGCATTATCCTTTTTATGATTTAAAAGGGTTCTATTTTTCAAGAATGACTCCGGAGAGATCGTATGTGCTTGCGGTAAAAACCGAGAAGGAATTCCCTGGCGGAATGTTCATCAATGCTGAGCAGCCAACCCGCTCGCTTCGTTATGCTGACTGGAATGGTGAAAAAATCGTCCTATTTGGCGGTGACAGCCATAAAGTTGGGCATAAAACGAATACGCATCAATACTATGAAGCTCTCGAGGCATTTGCCCACCAGACATTCGGTGTAAAGGAAATCCCGTTTAGATGGTCTGCCCAGGATCCTGTTCCTTTTGATAAAATTCCATTTGTCGGCCAATACTCAACGGCTACAGACAATATTTATGTCGCGACTGGATATAGAAAATGGGGAATGTCAAACGGAATCAATGCCGCCATCATGTTGAGCGACCAGATCTTGAAGAAGGATAATCCTTATAAAGAAGTATTTGATCCCCAGAGATTCAAAGCGGATCCTGAACTGCGTAAGATCATATCAACGAGTACGCACATTGCTAAAACTCTGGTTAAAGGAAAGCTGGAACACCCATCTACCCGAGCGACATCACTTGATACCGATGAGGGCGCAGCAGTGACTATCAATGGCAAACGCGCTGGCGCGTACCGCGATGAAAACGGTCAGTTGCACGTGGTCGATACAACCTGTACCCATATGGGATGCGAGCTCGAGTGGAACAACGGCGAACGCACATGGGACTGCCCATGTCACGGATCCCGTTTCTCCTACAAAGGTGATGTCCTTGAAGGTCCTGCTGAATTGCCATTGAAAAAAGTTGATCTTGAGTAAAGCAAAGCCGCCATTCATGTCTGAGTGGCGGCTTTCAATATGTCTAAAGGGGATAGATTGTAGTGCTTTTTCGCAAATACATTATTGAATTAGGAAAGACCTTACTGTTATCCTCATTTATCAGCTAATAGCGTCTTATGAATCCATATGCTGGCCTGCATTCCATCTCCCATTGCGATTGTTGTCTGTTCTGAATGAGCGACTAAATCTCCTGCAGCCCAGACATTCTCGACATTTGTCATTTTTGTCCGCGGATCGACCAGTACATGTTTGTTTTTATGAAGATCAACGCCCAGCTGCTGTGCGAGCTGCGATTTCACTTCATTTCCGCCGAAAGCCATGAAGCCTCTTTCTGAAGTCAATTCCTCACCGTTCTCGAGCGTAACTCCCCTGAAATCTGGCCCATCTGCCAGCACTTTTTCAATCGGCCCTTCAACATACTTAATGCCTTTTTCCTTCAATTTGTCCCGTATTTCCTTATCAACTTCTTTATTCTCATGATTCACATATGTGAGTTTATCTGTAAAATAACTCAAGGTCAGTGCCATGTTCGCACCAGGATTACCCGAACCCATCACGATTGTGGACTTGTCTTTCACTTCATGGCCATCGCAATCCGGACAAATATACACACTGATTCCAAGCGTTGGCATCAGCTCTGGAAATGGGGGAATCCGATCCATGACCCCTGTAGCCAGCAGCAAAGTCTTCGCCTTATATGAGTCACCGCTCTCTGCCTTTACTTCGAAGCCATCCTCATTCTTTTGGGCACTCTCAGCCTTTCCAATCACGAACTCAACACCATATTGTGCAGCCTGCTTCCGGCCGATTTCTCTTAAGTAAGGTCCGCTTACCCCATCTGGATAGCCGAGGATGTTATGATAGCTCTGACAAATCGCTGACCGTCCATCACCCGCATCAAGTACCATCACATCGTGATCGTAGCGCCCAAGTTGAATTGCCGCCTGCAGCCCGGCAATTCCGCCTCCAACTATTAGGCAATCGTACATACCGATTCCACCGCCTTTTTAAAATTGTCATACTAGCATGTTTCCCTTTTTAAAGGTGGTGTAATCCAGTTTGTACCGCTTAGAAATTACCATAAATTTTTTCAATATTTCTATAAACACTAGTTTTGTCGAACACCATTAAATTACTACTTAAGCACTATGATATCAGTTATAATAAAACTGAGGTGGATAATAATGACAAATACTGTCACAAGAAAACCAAGATTACTTCTTTATGCAGTTTTAGCCTCTTTGATTCTAGCAACCAATTTCATTCTTTACCGTACGACGATGTTCGGCCCAGTTCCAGAGGGCGCTGTCATCGGTTCACTGCTGGACCTGTTGATCATTTTGCCTCTCTTAACCTACTTCATGGTCATTCGCAAACGGTATTCACTTAAATATATGGGCGTCGTCATCCTGGCTGGCTTTGCTGCCGCCTACTTTATCGTACCGCAGCAGCACCTTTCCGATTACCCTTTCCTTCCTTATCTTTTAATGGTTTCAGAAGGCGCATTCCTATTGTTTGAACTTTATATTGCCTACACCGTCATCACACGGCTTCCAAAACTGCTGAAGGAATACAAAAAGCTAGCGAGGCAGAATTCATTCTTTCTTTTCAACATTCGAAGAGCTGTCGAAGCGAACCTTCCGAACAATAATGCAATCAAAATTTTTCTTACTGAATTCTCGTTGTTCCACTATGCACTCTTTTCATGGAAAAAGAAGCCTGAAATCGAATACGGCATGGCTTTTACCTATCATAAAAAAACTAGCGTGAATGCTGTCTACATCATGATCATCCATGCCATCGCAATCGAATCTGTTGGGCTGCACTACTTCCTGCACAGCTGGAATCCGATCGTTTCCTACATCCTGCTATTTTTGAATATATACGGCATTCTGTTCATGCTGGCTGAGCTTCAGGCCACACGCCTAACCCCATTCCTGCTGACTGAAGAGCATTTGTTACTGCAGACAGGGTTTTCAAAATCAATGTATCTCCCATTAAGCAACATCAAAGAAATCAGACATTATAATGGACCGGAAAAATTCAGCAGCAAAGAACAAGCTGAGGTTTTTGATGCCAGGGTACCTGATTTGATCCAGGAGAAGCCAATGTTTGAAATCGTACTTCATGAGCCGCAAGATGTGCACCTCCTCTACGGTTTAAAGCGAAAAGTAAATCGGGTTGTCCTGAATGTCGATGATTCCGATGTTTTTTACCATGAATTGCAGCGGTCACTCCATGAGTGATCGCTTTTTTATAGCTGCATTTCCCAATCAATACTAATAATTTGCGGAGGAATGCGATAATCTCTCAATAAAGGACAATATTCTCTCGGTTAAAATCAATATTCTCTCGATGAAACATGTTATTCTCCCACTGTAAACCCGTAATCTCTCATTCAAGTGAAATATTCTCTCATTTATCCAAAAAAAGTAAAACCCAGCCGCACAAAAGCGACTGGGTTCCATATTTCTTAGCGATTATATACTTCTACAATTTTCTCAAACGAAAGCTCAGCCGTGCTGCCATAGACGAGATCAGCATTCTCGAAGCTTTCCTTTGGACCAACCGCAACAGCGAACATTCCCGCTGAATTGATTGCCTGGACGCCTGCCGCTGCATCCTCGACTCCGATGCATGCTTCTGGCTCAACACCAAGCATTTCCGCGGCGCGCAGGAATACTTCCGGATGCGGCTTGCCGTTCTCGACTGTTTTTGCGTCAACGATGATATCGAACTCGGATTTCATTCCAAGCGACTCCATCACCGTGAACGCGTTCTTGCTCGCGGACGCAAGGCCAAGTTTAAGACCTTTCGCCTTAATATCAGCAATCAATTCCTTGATGGCCGGCAGCAAGTCAGCAGGAGTGATATCCTGAATCAATGTCAGGTAGTGCTCATTTTTCTTCTCCGCCAATGCTTCTTTTTCTTCAGCTGTAAAATCACCGGTACGGCCGCCAAGCTCAAGGATTTTCTCGAGGGAATCCATCCGGGAAACGCCCTTCAGTTCCTCGTTATCTTCGCGAGTAAATGTAATGCCCAAATCCTCAGCCAGCGCCTTCCATGCAAGAAAGTGATATTCCGCCGTATCTGTAATGACCCCATCAAGGTCGAAAATAAATGCTTTAAGTGGTCTAGTCATGATCAAACTCCTTTCATGAATCAGTCATTCAACTCTCAGTTCTATTTAATTTTAATAAGACATTTGAGAACCATGTACCCTGCAAAATGTCTATGATAATCTGTTTCTTAAACATTTCAATCACAGGTACTCCTCAAAATGTCCATTAACACCTGTTTCTTAGACATTTCAGTCACGGGCTCTCCTCAAAATGTCCATTAAAACCTGGTTCTTAGACATTTCAGTCACGGGTACTACCCAAAATGTCCATTAACACTTAGTCTTTCAAATAACCAAGCGTTGTGGCATCAATTTGCATAAGAGAGAGAGACCTTCAGGCTTCCCCAAAGGTCTCCTTCATACGTTATTTCAATTTTACAGAAAGCTCGCTTTCAGCAGGGATCGTTACGTCTTCGCCATAAAGCTTCATAGCAAGTTCTGGTCCTTGCTGCGTGAGGACGACGTTTTCCTGGTTCACTTCTACTTTGATATAGTGGTCGCGGTAGATGATGTTGAAGCTGTACTGGTTCCATGCTTTCGGGATGAATGGCGCAAATGACAATGTGCCTTCGGCTGTGCGCATGCCCGCGAAGCCTTGTACGATCCCCAGCCATGCACCTGTCATGCTTGTGATGTGCAGGCCGTCTTCTGTATCGTTGTTGTAATTATCAAGGTCAAGGCGCGCCGTGCGGTTGTACATTTCATATGCCTTCTCCTCCATGCCAAGCTCTGCAGCAAGAACTGCGTGGATACTTGGAGACAATGATGACTCATGGACGGTCATTGGCTCATAGAATTCAAAGTTGCGGCGCTTCTCTTCCTCTGTGAACTCATGGTTGAAGAAGTATAGACCCTGAAGAACATCTGCCTGCTTGATGAAGCAGCTGCGCAGGATTTTATCCCATGACCATTTCTGGTTGATCGGGCGGTCTTCAGCTGAAAGCTCATCCACCGTCATCAAGTCTTTATCAAGGAATGTATCATGCTGGACGAAGACACCTTTTTCTTCATCATACGGGAAGTACATTTTCTCGATGATATCCTGCCATTTTGAAAGCTCGGCATCAGAGAACTCCAGTCCAGAAAGACGGTTCTCATGGCCATTCTGCTTAAGGAACTCGATGACTTCAAGCGTGTAGCGCAATGTCCAGACAGCGATACGGTTTGTGTACCAGTTGTTGTTGACATTGTTTTCGTATTCATTCGGTCCTGTTACCCCATGCATCATGTAAACGTTCTTGGACTTGTTGTAGTGTACGCGATCTGCCCAGAAACGGGAGATGCCTGCGAGCACATCGATTCCATATTCATGGAGGTAATCTTTATCTCCAGTATAATTAACATAGTTATAGATTGCGTAGGCAATCGCACCATTTCGGTGGATTTCCTCAAACGTGATTTCCCATTCATTGTGGCACTCGACGCCTGTAAAAGTAACCATTGGGTAAAGCGCACCCTTTAGTCCTTGCTGCTTTGCGTTATGGTAGGCGCCATCCAGCTGGTTATGGCGATAGATCAGCAGGTTGCGGGCAACCTCGGATTCTGCAGTAGAAAGATATAGCGGGATTGCATAAGCTTCTGTATCCCAATATGTTGCACCGCCGTACTTTTCACCTGTAAAACCTTTAGGTCCGATGTTCAAGCGTGAGTCTTCACCATAATAGGTGGAGAAAAGCTGGAACAGATTGAAACGGATGCCCTGCTGTGCTTCATCATCGCCGGCAATCTCGACATCAGCGATTTCCCAGCGGCTCAACCAGCCATTTCTATGCTCTTCCAATAATTGTTCAAAGCCTTTTTCAACGGAACGTGCCAGCACTTCGCGTCCTTTAGAAACCAGTTCGTCGGCTTCATAGTCACGATCTGTTGTCACAGCAACAAACTTGTAAAGAGTGACAGTTTGTCCCTGCTCAGCCTTCACTTCAATGACATTTTCCACATATTCTTCTTTTTCATTGACTTCGACTTTAGCGACACTGCCTTTGACAACACTTTGCATAGTTGTCGCCACCTGGAAAGTCGGGGTCCCGAATGGATTGTCCTTCGTCTTCATGACAAGATTGCCATTGTATTCTGAAGCATCTCTGCTCACTTCATACCAGAAGTCCTCGTCATAGTTAGAGTCTTCGTTACGCACATCTCCGTCTAGATAAGGAACAAAGGTAAGTTTTCCATTATAATTCTTGGCAGTCACTGAATACTTGATCGCAGCCAGTTCTTTGTCAGCAACAGAAAGGAATCTTACAGCTTCCACTTCTGTTTCCTTGCCGTTCTGAACGACTGTAAAACGGCGTGTCAAGACACCGTGCTGCATATCAAGCTCACGGTAGTAATCGCTTACTTCTGCGCTGTGAAGATCCAGTTCCACTCCATCAACAATTACCTTAATGCCGATAAAATTTGTTGAGTTAATGACCTTGCCAAAATAGTGTGGATAGCCATTTTTCCACCAGCCTACACGCGTTTTGTCCGGAAACCAGACGCCTGCAATATATGAACCACGATGAAAGTCTCCCGTATATGTTTCTTCAAAGTTCCCGCGCATGCCCATATGGCCATTTCCCAGGCTCATGATGCTTTCCGCAAGCCGGAAATCTTCTTTATGCAAGTCCGTTTCAACGATCTTCCAGCTATCAATTCCAAATAATCTTTTCATAGCTTTTAGCTCCTTTAAAGGTTGTACAAACGTTTGCACTATTATATCATGAATTTCCGCAAAAATGACAAAAGCAATGGTGATATTTTTGTGTCATGCTGAACTTATTATTATTTTACTATTATATTTCGGTCATTTATTTTTTCACCTATTTTGTTGGTACATATGTTATAAATTTTCAGAAAACTAATATAATCTAAAAGAACTAATCAAGAGAGGAGGAAAGATATGAGCATACGATTTTTCAAAGTGGCTGCAGTCTATTTTGTCATTGCTATTATTTTGGGAATTATTATGGGTATCGTGCATGATTTCACTTTGACGTCGGTCCACGCACACTTGAACCTGCTTGGCTGGGTATCAATGGCCCTGTTCGGGACGATTTATTATCTTTTTCCGAAAGCCGGGAACAGCAAGCTTGCCAGCACTCATTTCTGGCTGCATAACATCGGGGTCCCTGTCATGCAGGGCGGGATCACTTTATCCATGCTGGTTGGGGGTGTCATTTTCACCGTCTTTGCCATCATTGGATCACTGGTCATCGTTTTTGGAGGCATTCTCTTTCTTTTGAATGTATTCAAAAATGTAACAGCATCATAATGAAGACAAAAAAAGTTCGCCCTTTGAGAGGCGAACTTTTTTCATTACGCAAGCTCCTTCTGCTTCGTTTCCGTGCCCCAGAAGAATACAGCCGCTGCACCAACCAAAATGGCGATGCAGAAAATCGTGAATATCGTCGTGATGGATAGATTCTGTGCTGCTAGATATGGAACCATCAGCGGTCCGATGATCCCACCGATACGGCCAAAGGATGCAGCCATCCCCGCTCCTGAGCCACGGATCGTTGTTGGATATTGTTCTGGTGTATAAGCATACAGCGCGCCCCATGCACCCAGGTTGAAGAATGACAGCAGGATTCCTGCCGTAATCAGCAGTGCAAGCGTGTCTGCCGTGCCGAAGAAAAAGGCACTTAATGCTGTTCCGATCAAATAGACAACCAGCACGAATTTCCTGCCGGCTCTTTCTATCAACCACGCGGCTGTAAAATATCCCGGTAGTTGGGCAAGGGTCATGATCAATACATACTGGAAGCTTTTGATCAATGTGAAGCCCTTCATGACCATCACGCTCGGCAGCCAGAGGAACATTCCATAATAAGAGAAAACCACACTGAACCATAAGATCCATAGCATAGCCGTTCTCTTGAAGTGTTCTCTTGACCAGACCTCCGCGATGCTCTCTTTCATCGTCAGCCTATCCTTTTTGGCGACTGCCAGGTACCTTGGTGAGTCAGGAAGATTGATACGAAGGTACAGGGCATACAGTGCTGGCAGCGCACTTAGGATCAGGGCCATTTGCCAGCCGAATTTCGGAATGACGAAATAGGAGATCAATGCAGCAACTAGCCAGCCTGCAGCCCAAAAGCTTTCGAGCAGGACAACGACACGCCCCCGTTTTTCAGCAGGCACACTCTCCGAAACAAGTGTAGATGCGACTGGCAGCTCTCCGCCAAGCCCCATGCCTATAAAAAATCTTAGCAATAAAAAGAAGGACAAAGTCGTTGCCATCGCGGAAATCCCGCTACCGACAGAGAACAGCAATAATGTAATAATAAAAACGTTTTTTCGGCCAATCCGGTCAGCCAGCAAACCAAAAACAAAGGCTCCGACAGCCATTCCAATTGAATTCACGCTGCCAATCCAGCCCATTTCCTTGCCCGTCAAATTCCAGTCTACCTGCAATGCAGCGATGATAAAGGACAGGATCCCCACGTCCATCGCATCGAACATCCAACCCAGACCTGCAATCCCGAGCAGCTTCTTTTCTGAGATTTCCTCCGTTTTTTTCATAAAGCCCTCCTACACCATAAAAGCGATACAAATAGTTTCCCTAAAATTGTTAGTTTTAACATCATTTATTACGTGCGTTTCTATATTACCACTTGTCTTTACACTAGTCATATTAAAAGTTTACACAATCCACCACAATAAATAATTTCAAGGAATAAGTGAACATTATAACTAAACCTTGAAAGGTGGGGTGTGCCATGAGGAAAAACAAACCTATTAAAAAGAACTCCATTCCCTTCCTGCTGCTGGCAGTCGCTCATGTTTTGCTTTTTATCATTTTCGCTAAACGAAGCCGCCAGAAAAATATATGGATCCTCTTGCTTTCTAATATAGGGATGGCTTATTTATTCGAGTATCCTGTCCTTAATTTGTTCAAAGGGTATACGTATAAACCATTAATCCTCAAAAAACGGATTCATGACCAAATTCTTGGGGCAATTTTTTCCCAGGCACTATATGTCCCCATAACCGCTACTCTCTTATCTGTGTATAGAAAGAATCGGTATTGGAAGCTGGGCACCACGCTGATCTATTACGGAATTGAACACTTATTCATTCATTTGAAAATTTATAAAGCATACTGGTGGAAGCCTAGTTACACTTTATTTTTCATGAATATTTATTTTTACATCAGCGACTGGTTTTACAAAGAACTGAACGCAAAAAAAGAATGGGCTCTTGTCATTGCCCAATACCTGGCTACTGAAGTGATCGGGGTTACCTTGCTTTTTATATCTGCGGTCAACAGGAAAGTCCGGTTCGGACGTGGAATCCACCACTCCTGGCGCGAGCATTTCATCATTGCACCGCTCTATAGCATGATCCGGTCCATTTTCCTGGTAAAAAGTTCTTCAAGACCTGGTCTGATGCCAAGATTCACCATGTTCCTTGGTTCGTTTTTCACTGATATGCTGCTTGAACGGATCGGCCTGGTGAAGTTTCGGTTGAATAAGGTCTGGAGTATTGCTTTCCATGCCGTCATGATCATTATTTCAAGGTTTCTGTATTTAAAAATACGCCTAAAAAAGTAGAAACCCCCTCTGCAATGCTAAGGGGGGTTTGGTTAATTAAGTTTTTCGAGGACCACTGTCACCTTAAACAGGTCTCCGTCGACTTCGATGTCAAGCGATCCTTCATGCAGATCGACGATCGATTTGGCAATCGCGAGGCCCAGCCCAGATCCTTCTGTATGACGTGACTGGTCACCGCGTTTGAAGCGCTCAAATAGTTCGTTCAGGTCTTCACCCAATTCGTATTTCGTGATGTTTTTAAAAGTTAGCACAACCCTGTCCTGCTCTTCTTTTACCGAAACATATACCCTTGTATTCTCCAAGGCATACTTCAGGATATTACCGATCAAATTATCGAACACTCTCCAGAGCTTTTGTCCGTCTACAAAGGCATAAACCGGATGCTCGGGCTGCGAGATCCGCAGCTGAAGCGTCGACTGGCTCAGTGCCTCATTATGCTCAGCCAAAGCCTGTTGCAGCAGCTGGTTGAGATCAACCTTCTCCTTGTGAAGTTCGATATTGCCGCTCGCCATTTTCGTCGCCTCGAACAGATCATCAATCAATACCTTTAGCCGCTTGGATTTCCGATCAAGAATTTCAAGGTAGGAGTCTCGGTCCTCGGGAGCTAGATCAGGTGTTTTCAAAAGCTCTGTGTACGTAATGATTGATGTCAGCGGCGTTCTGAGGTCATGGCTTACATTCGTGATCAATTCCGTCTTCAGGCGCTCGCTTTTTGCTTGTTCCTTATGGGAAACATTCACCGTATTCCTCAAGTCATTGATATTTGCTGCATGTTTCGCGATTGCGGATTTCCCTTTCACCGGTATGTCGGCACCTAAATTGCCTGCAGTAAGTTCTTCTGTATGCTTCAATACTTTATTCAAGTAGCCTGCTTTTCTCATGATTATGAGGAAAATCGGGAGACTTATGACCCCAATTGCGAAGGCAATAACAATAATATCTCCTCCACCAGCTGCAAGGACGCCAACAAACAGCATGCCCATTGCAAATGCAATGCCGAGGATGACGAGAAGCTGGAACCCGATGCTTTTGACGATAAATGCATCAAGAATGGTGTAGTAGCTTTTAACTATGAGGCTGTCAATCAAGTCTTCCTTTAGCATTGGCCAATCCTTGCGGTACTCTGAAAGGAATCTCAGCTGGACCCAGCCGAAAGCAAGCAATGAAGCTGCAGCAACCAGGCTGATGATCAGCTCGGTAAGGGTCGCGAAGAGATTTGAATGATAATAAACAAACTGTTCACTGATCAGTGTCATGGACAGCAATAGGAAAAATACTGTTAATAACAGCAGGACCGCCCTTACATCCAGCGGGATCCTTCCATAGAATGGCTTCAGATGGTCAAACGAACCGAACACGGTTGCCGGTTTTCGTTTTGCCAGGAAGTAGCTCGCGATTAGTGCGGCAAAGCTTGTCAAAAGATAACCGAAAAAGAGCTTTTGCCCTTTCTGGTAGTCTTTATAATTCATGATGGCAATATTTCTTTCTGATGCACTCTTGGATAAACCGATTTGACCGGTCAGATTCAGGTCTTTTTGTTTTTCCAGGACGGGTTCTGCGCCTTCATTATAAGGCAGGAAATTCTCATTAAAACCAGTGAATGCATAATTTTTTTGCAAGTCTGCGAATTCCATTACATAATACATGTCTTTTTTATTCAGGTAGTCAGAAGCTTTTTCACCCTTTGATAGGTTAAGGTTTGTATAGACTTCACCTGTTGAATTGTCCTTCAGGTAATATTTATATGCTTGCTCAAGATTATTGAATTCATGGCGGTATGCTTCTAGGTCCCGATAAAATTCATCAATCTTCTGCTCTTTCTCTTTTACAATTTTAGCTCCTACATATTCATCACTATTGAAGTTTTCGGTGATGTCCGCAATCTTTTCGTCCCTTTCCTTCGTCAGAACGTCTTCAGCCGCCTTGTTTCCTGAATCGATTGCCGCCTGTATTTGATCATTATATTGCATTCCAATATTGGATATCTGATCACCTAGATTGCCGTATCGTGTACGATGCTCTTCAATTTCCTCATCTGAAACGGTGATCTGCTTTTTCATTTCTTCCTTAGGCATATCATACAGTTCATACACATTCAGCATTTGTATAAACTGATCCATTTGCGAGTTGTATTCATCTGATTCAAAATAGTCACCATGCATATACCGGCTGCCATTCGTCAGGATCGAAAACACCCCGCTAAGCCCGAAGGCAATCAATAGCACCCATACGACAAATAAATACTTACTTTTCGATTTTGTATCCAATCCCCCACACCACCTTCAAAAATCTTGGATTCTTTGGATCGATCTCTATTTTTTCACGGATTTTCCGGATGTGGACTGCTACCGTATTTTCTGCGTTGTAGCTTGGCTCCTTCCATACCCGCTCATATATATCATTGATGGAGAATACTCTGCCAGCGTTCGTCATAAGCAGCTCGATAATCTTGTACTCGATTGGCGTCAGTTTCACCGGATCGCCATGGGCTGTGACCTCCTTAGAAGACTGGTCCAAAGTCAGTCCGTTCAGGTCGATCGCTTTCGCTTTTCCTTCATATGTACCGAGCGTGACATATCGTCTCAGCTGGGATTTTACCCTTGCGATCAATTCGAGCGGATTGAACGGCTTCGTCACATAATCATCGGCGCCAACCTGGAGCCCGAGAATTTTATCCGTATCCTCTGCTTTTGCACTTAAAATGATGATTGGAATGTTTTTATCCTCTCGAATCCGGAAGGTCGTCGTAATACCGTCCTGGCGCGGCATCATCACATCGAGCAAAATTAAATGAACAGGCTGCTCATTCAATTTCTCGATTGCCTCGATCCCGTCCGCTGCCTTAATCACCTTGATTCCTTCATTCTTCAAATAAATTTCAATCGCATCACGTATCTCTTTCTCGTCATCAACGACTAGCACATTGTATTGTTCCACGCTTTTAAGACCCCCTTCCCATACAGGCAAGCTTTGATATTGATTATTCTAGACAGTGAACCTTAATATTCACTGAGCATAAATCTTAAGATTTTCTTAATATTGGTAAAGAGTGGTGTGTGAATCTATTATATATTTTTATGAAGGTTGAAGGGGAAGGTAATTTGGGGATGATTATTTTAAAAATTGGAGATTCGCTGCACTGAAACAGGCTCAATCTCCTGAAAGATTGAACCGATTATAGAAAAGAAACCCATTTTCATAGCGAAGACAATAAGTTTCAAGCCCTACTCATATGGTGAACATTTTTTATTGGCGATTTTCTAATTTTATTGGCGAAAAAAATGATTTATTGGCGATTTCACCCTGCTTATTGGCGAAAATCAGATTTTATTGGCGAACTGGAAATTCCGTGCGTTTTTTTCCAGTTAAGGACCGGTTCCTTCGATGAGTATTTGCCGGCTACTTCCGCAGTGTGGCAATCATCCTTTTAGGATTCAACAGCAAATCCAATCCGTCATTGATATCTTTGATTATCACATCACTTTTCAACAATGTTGCCGGTGCGCATCCTTCTCTTCCGGCAACAGCAATGGCTAGATCTGCTTCTTCGAACATAGCTTCATCATTAGCCCCGTTGCCCATACAGATTACTCCATCCAGGCCATGGACAAATTCACCCTTTTCCCCGGTATGATTATCTGAATGAAGAATCTGCACCGATACTGGCAGTCCAGTGCACTGTCTGGCTACGGTGCCATTTGTATCCGCAGTAATGACATGAATCTCCATTTCCTTGCTTAACAGCATGATTCTTTCAGCGACACCAGGAATCAACTCACCGTTAAAAGCAATCGTCCCGTTAAAATCCAGAACAAGATGGTGAATAGTAAATGGACCTCTTCCAGGGATGTTCAAAGATAACATGAATACGCCCCCTTATTTTTGATAGAATAACGTTATTATACACCTGCTTGGAGGATGTAAAATGAAAAAGAACAATGTGGTCCTGTATATTGCGATGAGTCTCGACGGCTATATCGCGAGGCCGGATGGTGCCGTAGATTGGCTGGATGACGTGGAAGGCGAAGGAGATAATGGATACGGTGAATTCTACAGCCAGGTTGGGACCGTCATAATGGGCCGTAAAACATATGAAGAGGTTTTACGACTGACGGATGAATTCCCTTATGCCGGAAAAAACTGTTATGTTTTATCGCGCCAGACTAAGGAAAGCAGCCCCCATGTCACGTTTACAGAGGAGGACCTGGAATCCCTTGTTTCTCGTTTGAAGAAGGAATCCGAAGGCTATGTGTGGCTTGTTGGCGGCGGTCAGCTCGTGAAGCAGTTCCTTGAAAAACAGCTAATTGACGAAATCCAACTTTATATCATTCCGAAATTGATTGGTGAAGGAATCCCGCTGTTCCCGGATGGCACACCGCCAGCAGATTTCGAATTAACAAGTACCGGACGCTATGGGCAGATTGCATCCCTGACATACAAAATCAAAACAAATGGCGCTGGCTGATCACCAGCGCCACTATTATAGGCCAATTCTAACAGGTTCCAGTTCCTCCCCCGACTCCAATTCCAATCGTACTTCTATAAAATCAGAACTCGGCACAAACGGAATGGTGATTCGCCTTTTCTCCGTCACTGTCCCATTTTCGATTTTCTTTTCCAGCTTTGCATCCGAGGTTCCACCGATTAGTTGTTTTCCATTTCCATCAGAAAGATCAAACCTCACTTTTTGGCTGCCTTCCGGGTAGCTTAATGTATATTCGATCGCCATCGATGATGTCCCTTTAATCAGCTTTTCGAATGCGATTTTATGCTGACCAAGTTCAGTTGCCTGATCAAGCGCAATTGTTTCAAATGGCAGCTGGCTGATCGGCACGTCAAAATTCCATTTACCCTGTTCGTCCTTCCAGTTGTCACTGATTTCTCCGATACCAATAATGTTGAATGGCAAAGTGGTTTCCGCCGGTAATTCCGCTCTCGGAGAGCTTAACTGGATATGCCCTTTGTAGCCATCTCCATCCGGCACCAATTTCACCAATTCCATCGTTTCTTCGATATTATGATCTCGGTCGAAAATTTCATAGAATGCATAAATCTCGTCCTCGTTGCCCTTCACTTCACCTTTTACATCAAATGTGACACCTATAATTGCTCCGTCATAATAAGCTTCTGTAACTGTCACATCAATTCCAGCAAATGCTGCCTTTTCGTTCAACTCTGTGATGAGCTGCTGTGAGGACAGGTTTTCGGCTACTTTGTCATTTTCATAGAGTTTCGCCAGAATTGGAATTTCCGCCATCACACTGGCCATGGATGGGAACATGAATCCTGATGATATGAACAGGGCTGCAGCTGCTGCTGAAACTGCCGCAGTTTTAAAAAGTGGTCTTCGTTTAGGCTTCATCCTGCTCCCTTTCCTTACACCAGCCTGGATTGCTTTTACTACATCATCTTCGGGTACATCAATTCGATCTACACATTCATGAAACATTTTCTTTTCCATCCTGCTCGCCTCCCAATCTAGCCTTCAATTCCTTCCGCGCTCGTTGCAGATAGGTTTTTACGGTATTTTCAGGTTTGTCCATCATTCTGGCAATCTCACCTATTGCCAGGTCATGATAGTAAAATAGGATAATCGCCGTCCGGTGCTGATCTTTTAATTGAGTGACCGCCTCCATTAAATCAAGGTTCTCTGCCACATTATGTTCACTGCTTGAAGGCAAGTCGAGCAGTTTCTCAACTGGTGTTTCTTTTTTCCTTTTTTTCAAGACATCGTATGCACAATGGATCAGAATCCTTGTCAGCCAGGTTAAAAAGTATTGTTCATTTTTCAGCTGCCCGATCGCCAGAAATGCTTTGCATGATGTTTCCTGGACAATATCAAGCGCGTCCTCCCTGTTTCCGGTATATAAAAAAGCGGTCCGATATAATCGTTCACTATGTATAATCAGCAGCTCTTCAAATGCTTTTCCATTCCCCTTCACTGCCTTTTTCACAAGCTTTGCTTCTTTCATTTCCTGACCTCCTTTCACTCTTTAGAGCACATGCAGGCAAAAAAAGTTTCAACTTTTCCGAGATATTTTTCTAGTACTAAAGTAATATAGTAATAAATGGAATTTATCTATGTATAAACATAGTATATCGAACGAGGTGATGATTTGGGCTTTTTCTCTCGTAAGCCTGATTTTCAAATTCCTGCATGCGGAATTGATCGGGTTGAAACAATCACAATCGGCGGAATCCAACAGACAATCCTCATCCAGACCTACTCTACAAGGAACCCAGTGCTGCTGTTTTTGCATGGCGGTCCATCCATGCCCCTGCCTGGTGTCTCTTCTAGAGGGAAAAACTACACTGTCGCCACCAACACAAAAGAACTGGTCAAGCACTTTACCGTTGTGTTTTGGGATCAGCGCGGCACAGGCAAGTCCTACCACAAAGATATTCCACATACAACCATGACCTTTGAACAGCTTGTATCCGATGCAGCTGAGCTGACGGACTTTTTAAGAGAAACGTTCAATCAGGATAAGATCTTTCTGGCTGCTCACTCATTCGGTACCTTGATTGGCATGTACCTTCTGAAAAAGCACTCTGAAAAATTTCATTCCTATGTCGGCCTTTCACAAATCATCAGCTGGACTGAAAATGACCGGGCAGCTCTCTCCTGGGTTAAAGAAGAAGCGAAGAGGCGCGGCGATTATAAAGCGTTGAATGAACTGGAGGCCGTTGGTGAACCGCCGTTTATCGAAGGATATAAACAATGGGGGATTTTGCGAAAATGGCAGATGAAGTACAGCACGATGGTTTATAACGACGACCAAATCAAGCATCCCGGCTTAATGAAGGTATCTTTAGGAATGCTCAATTCAAGTACATATGGAATAGCGGATGTTTTCCATTCTTTTTACAGTGGCTTCAAGCTTATCTATTCTGACGAATTCATCCGGAATATACCTAACATCGATGTTCAAAGAGACATGCCATCCGTCAATGTACCTGTCACCTTCATTCATGGCAGGAAGGATATCCATGTCCATGCTCATTTTGCAGAGGATTATCTCAACAATTTGAGAACGCCTCATGAAAAAAATTTCATTTGGATGGAGAAATCAGCACATCTTTTTCACCCGGATGATACGGCATTAATCGAACAGCATCTGATCAATGAATTAAGTCATATTAAAGCAGAGGTTATCAATCTATGAAAACTATCTATAAAACCCTGGACGGAAAAGAGCAGATTCTTAACCAGTATGAAGAGTATCTTACGCAGTTCAATTCACTGATCTCAAGGGATTATGTCCAAACAAGATTCGGCCGCACACATGTCCTCGTAATGGGGAAGGAAGATGGGAAGCCTCTGTTTATTTTTCAGGGTGGCAACTGCATTAATCCTGTCACCCTAAGCTGGTTCAAGGGCCTGCTGGAAGAGTATAAAATCTATGCACCTGACACCATTGGACACCCTGGGTACAGTGATGAAACGAGAATTTCCGCCTCAGACAAAAGCTTTGCTCAATGGACAGCCGACTTGATGGATTATTATAAAGTTGAAAAATGTGCATTCATTGGTCCTTCATACGGTGGCGGCATCATCCTCAGGCTTGCAGCTTTTATGCCAGAAAGGGTTCAGTGCGCGATCCTTATCAATCCTGCTGGTATCAGCCTTGGCTCAAAGATGAAAATGATCAAGGAAATCCTTGTTCCGATGATTTCTTATAAAATAAACGGCTCTGCCAGAAGTCTGCGTCAAATTGCCAATGTGATGTCCTCCAAAAGCATGAAGCAGCTGGATGAAAGCGTCATCGGCAATATTTTTAAACACACAACCCTCGAACAAGACATGCCAAAGCTGACGACTATTGAAGAATTAAGAGGCTATCGTGCCCCAACTCTTGTTATAACGGGAACCGAGGATGTATTTTTCCCAGGAAACAAAATTTCCCAAAAAGCGGAAGGACTTTTAGGTGACCGACTGGAATTGATAGAGTACCAGATGGGACATTTTCCATCTGCTGCCCATCTTGAAAAAATCGAACAAAATATCAAGACATTTTTGCAAAAACATTACTAGGAGGCAAATCATGCACTCAAATCCAATCCAAAAAGTCGGGCAAATTGGAATACCCGTCAAAAACATTGAAAGAGCGACTGCCTTTTATCAGGAAGAATTAGGATTGCCGTTATTGTTCAATACAGATACTATGGCTTTTTTCGATTGTGAAGGTGTCCGTCTCCTATTAACCCTTCCGGAAAACGAGCAATTTGCCCATCCTAGTTCCGTCATCTATTTTCAGGTAGCAGATATAAAGGAGAAATATGAAGAACTGCTTTCAAACGGGGTTCAATTCATTGGGCAGCCTCATGTTGTCGCCAAAGTCGGCGATACGGAAACATGGATGGTATTCTTCAAGGATTCAGAGGAGAACACTCATGCATTCATGAGCGAGGTTTCTGTATAAAAAGAGAAAAGGATACTGCTGTCGATGCAGTATCCTTTTCATTGAATGGCTTTCAATTCATTCTTTTTCAGGAATAATTCGATTTGATGTGCCGCCATCATCCCTGCTGTACTGTTCAAGTGCACCCCATCCGTCAGCAGCAAGTATCCATTCCTGGCAGATATGCGGTCAAGACTGTATCCGTATACAAAATGATCGATGATCGCTTTTTCATAAAGCTTTGTCCCGTTCCTCAGCGACCGACCTCTCGTATGCCCTTTTCCCTTTAGATAAGCCTTCAATTTTTCATTAAAAGGAAGGTAAGAAACATTAGTCATTTCTGCAGTCTTCTTGATGACCTCATTGTACTGGTCAATTTCCTTATTCGCTTTTGAGAAAAGGTTTTCGCCGACAACCGGGAGCGATAGCAGACCGATTTTTGCGGATGTTTCTGCTTTCAGCCTTGAGATAATCATTGCTAAATTCTTTTCATACACCAATAATGACGGTTTTTCCATTTGCTCAGCCAGCTTCACGTTCCTCTTTGCAAGATCGGGGGCTATTTTTGCTGCAGCATCATTCAATCCGACGAGAATGACGATGAATTCTGGCTGGCAGGCAATCACATCGTCCAAACGCTGCAGGACATCATAAGCTGTACTTCCGTTGACACCCGCATTGATGAACTGATAATCCTTACAGCTGCGCCTCCTGGCTGCGTCATCGACAAAATTATAGCTGATGTTTCCATGCACCGCGTCCCCACCAATGACGGTGACAAGCATTTTCCCTTCCTGACGAAGTCCTTTTTCCAGAAAAGCGCGCGGATTGTTAGGTGGCAGCTGGTTAATCCGGCCTTTCCGCTGATAATACAGTGTCATAGTTACAGCAGCAATCAATAATAGGATGAATAACGCACCATAGATCAGTTCCATATATAACCCCTCTCTTATAAAATTATTAATTAAAAATTCTGAATTTATATAGTAAGATTATTCGACAAACCAGTTGAAAATCCCTGTAACAGGAATATTTCGATGAACAAAAATCTTTTCTTGCCGATATTTCCATTATAGCCTTTTATGTTATGCTGCAGACAAATTAAATGGTACAAAAATTTACACAAATCAAAAAATTACTTTGCAACTAGATTTATATATAGGATAAAATTAATGGTAGAGTTTGGGAAAGGAGAATATTTGCCTATGCTAAAAGCTAGGTTATATGATTTTACGTTGTTCTTTATTGCTGTTTCCGTGGCTTTTGGACTAGGTGCGTTCACTATAGACAAGAACATTTTTTTAACCGCGTTATTAATTTACTGGTTATTTTCAACCCTTTATAACCATTTACGAATTCGTGCGCAAAGCGGAGCGATGAAATTTGACTACGGAATCAGCTATAGTCTGTCTTTTGGGATTTTTGCGGGTCCGCTCGGTCTTTTCATTTTTGAAGCAATCTATCGTTTCACAGTCTATTTTTCAAGAATAAGCTCGAAAACTGCTGATGACAGTGAGCTTTCCGATACATTCTACAATATAGGCGCCCATGTGTTAATTTACTCCATCGGCTATTACCTGTTTCATTTGGCATACCCATTATTTGAGGGAATTCCCTTTGGATTCTGGATTTTGATGTGCATCCTTGCTGTGACGACGGCGTTGATCTCCTATACATTTCTTTCAACAGCTTTTTATATTTTGGGAGAAATCAAAAGCTTGCAGCAAGCAATCAAGTTTTACAAAGATAGCAATAACTGGCTGGACCTTGGGAAGACAGCATTCACGAATGGCTTGCTACTGCTATTGCTTGAGGAGCAGCGTTGGGAAATGGTCGTAGGATTATTCATCCTGAATTATCTCGTCAGCCGTTCCTTCCAGTCAAAATCACAAAGCATCAAGAACAAAATTGAGCGTGACAAGTTCGAGCAAATGGCCTATACAGACTTCCTCACAGGAATTCCGAACCGTGCTTTTATGGATAAAAAAATGTCCGAGTTAAACCAGACAGGTGAAAAAGTCGGGATCGTTGTCGCGGACATCGATAAATTCAAGCTGATCAATGACTCCTATAACCATGCGGTTGGAGACCGGGTCATCCAGCATTTTGCCAGCACTCTTAAAAACTACTTATCCGAGAACGATTACGTCTTCCGCAGCGGCGGGGAAGAATTCACCTTGATTCTAAGGAACAGGTCCCTCAGCCAAACAATCGATCTCGTGGAAAGAATCCGTCACGGAGTTGAGACAAGCTCAGTCGAAGTCGAATATCAATCAAGCAGACATGATGTCACCATCACCTCTTCCTTTGGACTTTATTATTTCCAAGTGAACCAATATACCTCCATGGAGAAAGGCTATATCTACGCCGACCAGCTACTGCTCCAATCAAAAGAGCTCGGCAAAAACAAAGTCACCTTCAAGGATGAACTAAACCAGCAAACGCCGGTAAATGCCATGTAAAAAGACAGAGAGAATGTATCTCTGTCTTTTTTCTGTTTGCTAAAAGTGAGAAGGAATGCGATTATGACAGCTTTACTGATTTGCGCTTCGAACCTGTCTTAAGTTTGCTCATCTTGTGACAGCTTTTCCCCTTTTGACACCGAACCTGTCTTAAGTCTGCTCATCTTGTGACAGCTTTCCGCCTTTTGGCACCGAACCTGTCTTAAATTTGCTCATCTTGTGACAGTTTTTCCCCTTTTGACATCGAACCTGTCTTAAGTTCCCTCTTCTGTTGACAGCTTTTCGCCTTTTGGCACCGAACCTGTCTTAAGTTCCCTCTTCTTTTGACAGCTTTTCACCTTTTGGCACCGAACCTGACTTAAGTTTGCTCATCTTGTGACAGCTTTCCGCCTTTTGACATCGAACCTGTCTTAAGTTCCCTCTTCTTTTGACAGCTTTTCCCCTTTTGGCACCGAACCTGTCTGAATCCAAATCCTCACCTATTAGCCACGCTTAAAAATGCATAAATAGGTCAGCGGATGCTGCTTCGTTCAGCAGCCATTTGATTGGTACCTGCTCTGCGGGATGGATAAATTCAAAGTGGTCGTTCATATCCATATCCACCACATATAGTTGGGCTCCCATTTCGACGGCGATCCCAAGCAGGTCATGAACAGAAGATACTCCGAAGTCATTCAATGCATTTGATAAGTATTCAAGGTCCTCAGACGGAACGGGTACATACCGTTTATCAAGAATGTTGACTCCCCTGCGGGAAAATGCCAGGATGACATCTGCACCGGATGAGGCAGCACCTACGGCCACATTCAAGGGTGGGTACGCGGACTCCAATTCATCATGCAAAGCCATCACCACTACTTTTTTCTTTTCCATCAGCTCTTCCCCCCATTAGTAACTTAGCACTGCATCTGCCTGGTAGGCTGTCTCCAGGAAAGTTGCGACCCCTGATAGTTGCGCACCGTCAACTAGCTCAAGTCCATCGGCAATCAGTACATTCATCTGGCAGCCGAAAAATTTAATTCCCTTATCCATTGCCTGCTGCATTAGTTGTTGCAAATCCATATTGTGTGTTCTCTCCATGATTTTCATATATCGTTTATCCAGGACTCGGGCTCCATCTAAATCAAAGAAAATTGATACTTCGTTTTCCTCCTCAGCGTTTTTGAGCGCTTTTTTCAGAACATAAGGGACATTGGAACTCAATGAAACAAAGTATACAAATTTCTTATTCGCCATGTGGCTTCCCTTCCTTCACGTCGTTTATTTCTACAACTAATTATCTTTTCCAAATGATTGATAAACCTTACTACCATTATATACCCTATTAGGTATATAACAAAACAAAAACACAGGCAGCTTCCTGGTTCTTAAAACCAAGCTGCTGCCTGTCTCTTTATCTATTATTTCACCCATTTATGAAGCAGGGGTCCTGTTTCGCCATATACCGGATCTGTCTCTGGTACTGGTACGTTTTTGATTTGGGAGAGTGCCTGTGCCCTCGTCCCTGGGTCTTCTTTTTTCAAATCAGGATTCCGGCCGTTTGGATAAGCGCCTACGACGGCAAAGTCCTGGCTGCTGTCGATTTTCTTGTGGCCGGTACCTGCCGGAAGAACGATGACATCTCCCGCTTTGAGCTCGAGACGTTCTCCGCTGTCACCGCCAATCTGCACGGTCGCGCTGCCTGACTTCACACCGAGCACCTCATGGGTATTCGTATGATAGTGATGGTAATCGTATATATCACCCGTCCAGGTGCCTGTCCAATTATGCTGCTCGAATTGTTCCTCCATGCTTAAGTTATCATCAAAAACACCCTGATAGACAATGACTGGCAATGTCGGATTGTACGGGATATCACCTGTGTCCTGTGCAAAAAATGATTGTACTTGTGTTCCCATTGTGGAATCTGCTCCTTTCTTTTATCGTAGTTGAGGTATACTTTTAAAAGTGAAGTGTCCACCACAATACTCCTTATGATGGCATCAGCCAAAATGGCCTATGCTTATCTCTACCTAAAATTCTCTTGTGTTAAACGTATCGCCTTGTTCAAGATTGCCAGCTTTGTAGCCTTTCTTGAACCAGCTTTTCCTTTGCTCTGACGTTCCGTGCGTAAAACTTTCAGGCACGACATAGCCCTGGGACCGCTTCTGGATCGTGTCATCTCCAACCGCACTGGCTGCATTCAAAGCTTCCTCGAGGTCACCTTCTTCAACTACACCCATTCCCTGTGCATGGTGAGCCCAAACGCCTGCTAAATAATCAGCTTGAAGTTCAAAGCGGACTTGATATTTATTGAATTCTGTCTGGTCCAAACGACCGCGCAGTGAATTCAGCTTATCAGTAGTTCCCAGTAGTGTCTGCACATGGTGTCCTACTTCATGTGCGACAACATAAGCCATCGCAAAATCACCAGGCGCCTGGAATTTTGTTTGTAGTTCATTATAAAAACTAAGGTCAATATAGAGTTTCTGGTCACCCGGACAATAAAACGGCCCTACCTGCGACCCAGCCATTCCACATGCAGACTGGACACTTCCTGAGTATAAAACGAGGGTAGGTTCTTGGTATTCCATACCTTCTTCTGCAAACACCTTTGACCATACTTCCTCTGTATCGGCAAGGACCACTGAGACGAATTGGGCAAGCTCCTCTTCCTCGGCTGATTGCTCATAAGGTGCAGGAGACTGGTTTCCGCCGTTTGTCATATTATCGACGACATCCCCCATATCGCCACCGCCAAGGAATGTCATAACCACTAATAGGATGATCCCTCCAAGGCCACCGCCCATGAGCATGCCTCCGCCGCCCATCCCCCTTCTATCCTCTACATTGCTGCTCCCTCTTCTGCCTTTCCATTGCATTATGTTGGCTCCTCCCTGCTATATACTAAACACTGATAAACAATCAATACTGGATGTCCTTAGTGTTATACCCGCTATGAAGCGATTTATTTGCCTTTCTATGAATATTTTTTTGGCAACTCACTATGAACTCGTAACAATCTTATTAGCCAACCAATACACAAAAAGCAAGCAGGCTACCTCCATCCAGTGGTTATCCTGCTTGCTTTGTTATTTTTCAAAGGAAGTGATATGGACAGCTAGATTGGCTTTCTTAATCCTACTCCGGTGCTTACGTTTTTCATTCCCTAGGAAATATTATCGCTGATGGCTCCTGAGACATCGTACTGTTCAATGTCTATTTCGAGGTCTTCGCCTGCTGCCAGTTTCGCTAGCTGGGCACCCAGATAGGGTCCGACCGTCAGGCCTGATGCTCCCAATCCATTTGCCAGGAATAGATTTTCATAGCCAGGGACAGCCCCAATGATCGGAAGGAAATTCGGCGCGACTGGACGGAAACCCACTTTTGTTTCGAGATAAGTTGCATCTGCCAGTCCTGGTGCGACCTTCAATCCTTTATCAATGATTTCATTCATGCCGCCAAGAGTCGGGCGAAGGTCAAACCCCTGCTCGTCTTCATGTGTTGCACCAATTACCACCCTGCCTCCATCGAACGCAAGAATGTACTGGTTATTTGGAGGCATGACTACAGGCCAGCTTCCGGTTTCTGTATCCTCCAGCATAAGATGAATGATTTGAGCTTTTTGAGGAGAGATGCTTAGCTTTATACCAAGAGGTATCAGCAGCTCAGGTGCCCATGCTCCTGCAGTCAGGATGATGCTGTCACCTTCATATCTTTTGTCTCCGACTTTAACACCCGTCACTTCTTCTCCAGAGGATTCTAATTGGGCATCTCCTTTTACGATGGACGCTCCATGTTTTTGGGCAGCATTCAGGAGAGCATCTCGCAACAATCGGCCGTTTACGCGTGCTCCTCCGGTTACATACACAGAAGCATACTCTTTTGACAGTGGCGGAAAAAGCTCATTCGTTTCTTGCTGATCCAGCTGCCTGATCTCTCCGATTTCTGGTGCATCTTCTCGCCTTACAGTCGCTCTTTCTTCCATTTTCACAAGTTTTCCCTGATCATAATGAAGGCTGATTGCGCCAACACGCTGATAGCCTGTTTCCTTCTCGCCATCCTCTTCAAGCTGTTTAATCAGTGCCGGGTAAAAGGAGGCACCATTCTTTGCGAGGAAATACCAGGGCTTATTCCTTCGCTGGGTCAACCAGGGACAAATGATTCCAGCTGCTGCATCCGTTGCTTGTCCTGGTTCCTCACGGTCAATGATCGTTACACTCCTGCCTTCCTTCGCTAAATGATAGGCAGTGGATGCCCCTAATATTCCAGCCCCAATGACAATATATTTTTTCATTCCCTACACCTTTTCCGTAAAAGATTCTTGATATCATTCTACAGAAATCCAGCGATAGACACAAAACTACTTTAATTGTAAGGTCCGATTCTAGATTTATTCTTTAACTCATTACGGTCTATATCAAAGTTTTGAATGATAAATCCTAAAATACCAAATGCTAATCTTCTAGAGAGGGCACGATCGCTTTTAAAATTTGTTTCCACTATCGAAAAGTAATTTTCGCTATACCTTTGGGGTTTCTGATATAATTTTTATTATTGTGTACTTACTAGCAATGAAACCGTTGATGTAATGGAGTGAATATAAAGATGAACACCAAAAAGGCTTTGCCTATTTTATTTTTAGTCATGTTTCTCGTGATGGTCGGCTTTGGAATTATCATTCCAGTCATTCCTTTTTATGCAGAAGAAATCGGGGCAACGCCAACTCAACTAGGCCTGTTGATGGCGGTCTATTCCTTGATGCAGTTCCTTTTCGCACCAATGTGGGGCCGAATTTCCGACAGGATTGGCAGAAAGCCTGTCATTATGATCGGTATTCTCGGGCTGTCCCTTTCCTTTTTCCTCATGGCCCTTTCCACTGAGCTTTGGATGCTGTTTGCAGCAAGGATCATTGGCGGATTTTTGTCCTCAGCTAATATGCCGACCGTCATGGCCTATGTCGCGGATATCACATCTGAGGAAGATCGTGGTAAAGGTATGGGGATTATTGGTGCGGCAGTCGGACTTGGGTTTATTTTCGGTCCTGCGATTGGCGGCGTCTTTTCACAATCCAGCCTGAGCACACCTTTTTTCCTTGCAGGAGCGACATCACTGATTACCTTCCTATTCGTTACTTTTGTATTGAAAGAGTCGCTTTCACCTGAACAGCGCAACAATCAGGAAAAGGAAAGAACGTCTTTATTGAAGGCTCTGAATGGACCGCTTTCCATGCTATTCCTCCTTCAGTTGTTCGTCTCACTTTCTCTTGCAGGACTAGAGGCAACCTTTGCTTATTTTGCTGCTGAAAAAGCAGGGCTCGGCTCCGTCGAATTAGGATACATTTTCATGATCATGGGATTGGCAGGAGCCATCGTACAGGGAGGACTAGTCGGCAGGCTGACAAAGACGCTTGGCGAGGGTACAGTCATCCAGCTGGGTATTGTCATTTCAGCAGCAGGCTTTGGATTGATCCTCCTGACTGAAGGGTTTGGGACCGCCGCATTGTTCCTGACGATCTTTGGAATTGGAAATGGGCTGATACGGCCAAGTGTCTCTTCATTACTGACAAAAAAATCGACGACTGGGCATGGCGGCACGACTGGATTGCTTTCATCCTTTGATTCCCTTGGCAGAATTATCGGACCGCCATTAGGCGGATGGCTGTTCTCGATTGCCATTGGAATGCCTTATATTTCCGGGATCGTGTTATCAATTATTGCCTTGGTTTTATACCAATTCTATCAGGCACGATCAAAAACTTCTCATTCATTGGACCAATAAAAACAAGAAGGAGGATGGCTTATTTCGCCATCCTCCTTCTTAATTCGCTAATGGGAGTTTTATTTCAACTAAGGTCCCATTGTTTAACTTACTATGATAGGAAATCGTCCCATTGTGCTGTTTAATGATTTTATGGCAAATCATTAAGCCGAGACCCGTTCCTTTCTCCTTCAATGTGTAAAATGGCTCTCCTAGGCGAGGAAGTAATTCTTCTGGAATTCCGCACCCTTCATCTTGAATAGAAATGATACATTCACCATCTATCCCTTTTTTCAGTTTTATATCGATATTTCCACCCTTAGGCATGGCCTCCATGGCATTTTTAAAAACATTCAGGAACAACTGCTTGATCTGGTTTTTCTCACATACTATGAAGAAATCTGTACCCAGATAACTTCGGCTGAATTGGATATTTTTCATATTGGCTTGCGGGGATAAGAATTCGACCGTATGATCCATCAAATCACATAAGTTAGCCCTGTTAAGCTGAATAGCCTGAGGTTTCCCTAAAGAAAGCATTTCACTTGTTATTGTTTCGATCCTTTCTAGTTCGCTTAGTAGCAACTCATGTATTTCATTTGATTCATTTTCTTTTCCATAGAGCTGTACAAACCCCTTTATTGTAGTGAGCGGATTCCGTATTTCATGGGCTACCCCTGCTGCCAGTTCCCCTACAATCGATAGCTTTTCCGATTGCAAAAGAATCTCTTCCGCTTTTTTTCGCTCAGAAATATCCCTGCTTATGATCACAATATGTTCAATCAATTGATCATCACTTAATACCGGCATGCAGCGGGACTCAAATTCTATCCATTTTCCAGTTAGATGCTGAAAACGAAACTCAACTGGTTTTGATTCTTTACTTTTGGCGATTTCGGAAATTGTTTCCCTAAAATAGACGACGTCATCAGGATGAATTAACTTACATAAATCTATTTTCTCTAGCTCCAGAACACTATATCCTAACACCACTTCATGTGAGGGAGAAAGATAACTTACGGCATGTTCTTTATCCATTACCATGATGAGGTCAGATGTATTCTCAGCTATGAGACGATATTTAGATTCGCTTTCGTCCAGGGTCTGCTCCATCCTCTTACGTTCTTTAATAATTCTGTATAACTTTTCATATGACTCGATCATGATTCCACCCAGGAACACACCGATTGAAATAAACAATAAGTATTGAAGGTGAAAAACTGGATTATCTCTAATCACGTTTAAAACGATCGGTACAGTAATAATATATGTAACTACGTAGGAACCCAGCAAGATCAAATACCTCTTGACTGGCTGAAAATGCACAGTGAATTTTTGTATAACGACCAATACGGTCATGACTACTAACCAGCCAATTATGGCTGGAAACCAGTTATCAGATACCATTAATCTTGATAGCAATGCGATGCTGCCGGTAATCATGCCTGCACCTGGTCCCAGATACGCGAAGACTAAAATGATTACCGCATACCGGATATCATATGTGTAACCTTGATCCTGAAACGATAAGCTGACAAGTACAGAAGAAACACCGCCTGCATACAGACCCGTCCAGATCCACAAATGCTTAAGTGGTTTTAGATTAAGATAAGAGCGAATGATTAAAGGAGTACTGACCATTAATGAAAACATTGAGAGGTTAATTAAGTAATCTAGTAAGATCAATTGGCTCCCACCTATATATACTGAATTTAATAATTATCATAAACCAGAGGACGTACCTTTTCTATAGATTTTTTTACTATCAACCATGATTATTTTTAAAACTTTTTCAATAATTAAAATTTTTCTTAAAGTATTTCGATTATCGTAGTAATATAGAGAATAAAGGGGGAGATTCATTTGACTAAAACAATTGAAAAGCGACCTGTCCGCTTTGAGGTCCCTGAGGATTTGACTTGGAACTTGGATGACCTATTCCTGTCGGATTCGGACTGGGAGGCTGCACTTGAAGAAATTGAAGCTGACGTCAAAGAGTTTGCGGGCTTTAAAGGAAACTTACATACTAGTGCAAAATCACTGCTTGAATGTCTTACTGCTCAAGAAGAATTGACGAAGAAACTGGTTAAAGTCCGCACATATGCTAGCTTGAAGCAATCCGCGGATGGCACAGATCCTGTGAATCAGGCAAACTCCGCAAAGGTTGCAGCTATCGGCACACAGGCATTGTCTGCTCTATCTTTTATCTCATCTGAAATACTGGAGTTTGAAGATGGGAAAGTAGAAGAGTTCCTACAGGAAGATTCGGGTCTGGAACCATTCAGAAAGAACTTAGTTGAGCTATTAGAAATGAAGAAGCACAAGCTATCGCCCGAAACAGAAGAGGTACTCGCTGCGCTTGGAGAGGTCCATGCAGCTCCTTATAACATCTACGGTATGGCTAAACTTGCCGACATGCAGTTCACATCCATTCAGGATGAAGAAGAAAATGAGCTGCCTGTTTCTTTTGCACTGTTTGAGAGCCGTTATGAATTTTCACCAGACACATATGTCCGCAGGAAAGCGTATGATTCCTTTGTCTCTACACTTCAACAATATAAAAATACAATCGCTGCTGCCTATGCAACTGAAGTGAAAAAACAGGTAACCCTCGCCAAACTGAGGAACTATGAGTCTGTTACCGATATGCTATTGGAACCGCAGCAGGTAACAAAGGAAATGTACAATAATCAGATCGATATCATTTACAAGGAACTGGCACCACATATGCGCCGCTTCGCCCAGTTAAAGAAGAAGGTTCTGGGTCTTGATAAGATGAAGTTCTGTGACTTGAAGGCTCCTTTTGATCCCGATTTCGATCCAGCCATCACCTACGAAGAAGCACGCGACCTAATCACAGAGTCCTTGCAGGTCATGGGTCCTGACTATACGGCTATGATTGAAAAAGGCTTTGATGAAAGATGGGTAGACCTTGCTGATAATGTTGGAAAATCAACAGGTGCATTCTGTTCAAGCCCTTATGGTTCACATCCATATATCCTGATCACATGGGCAGACAATATGCGCGGCTGCTTTACGCTTGCCCATGAGTTCGGTCATGCGGGACATTTTTACCTGGCGAATCAAAACCAGCGCATCATGAACGTCCGTCCGTCCATGTATTTCATTGAAGCCCCATCGACCATGAATGAAATGCTTCTTGCACAGCATCTTCTTGATAAAAACAAAGACGATGCCCAGATGAGCCGCTGGGTCATTCTGCAGCTTCTGGGAACGTATTATCATAACTTTGTCACACACCTGCTTGAAGCAGAGTATCAGCGCCGCGTATACGACCATGCTGAAGCCGGCAAAGCCCTGACTGCAAAGACCCTTACAGAAATCAAAACGGATGTCCTTGAAGGCTTCTGGGGCGGTACAGTAGAAATCGATGAAGGAGCCGGCTTGACCTGGATGCGCCAGCCTCATTATTACATGGGCTTATATCCATACACCTACTCTGCAGGCTTGACCGCATCGACTGCCGTATCACAGCTGATCAAGGAAGAAGGCCAGCCTGCCGTGGACCGCTGGCTTGAGGTGCTCCGTGCGGGCGGCACTATGAAGCCGCTGGAATTGCTGAAACATGCGGGATTGGATATGTCGACACCGGAACCTGTCCGAAAAGCTGTTGCTTATGTTGGTTCATTGATTGACGAACTGGAGAAATCCTATCAATAAAAGCAGAAGAACCCATGGGTAAGCGCCCATGGGTTCTTCTTATTTATTCATTTTAGCAAGGAAGTCCCCAAGAAGGTCGTCTAATTCCTCTTCCTTCTCTTCACTTTCCTCTTCCGATGTTTCCGTTTGCTTAATCGATTCCCACACAAATGAATCAAGGTCATCATCCATTGGGTCGTTCTCAGCTGTTGAAGCTGTTTCTTCTATTACCGGTGAGTCCTCTGTTACAGTTGCTGACGGAAGATCCATCTCTTCTTCCTGAAGGTATAAGGCCTCGTCTATTTCAGTTGACTTGCTGTTCAATGATGCAAGCAGTGCGGTGGCCCGTATTGGGTCTGTCAGCAGATGATACACGATATTGCCCAGCAAAGCCTCTGAATGCTCATGCTTGATCCAATCCCGTTGCGATTTGCTGAGATTGCGCGGAAGAGGGATAGTGATACTTTCTCGTTCCCTGGAATATGAATTCCCCACACCCTGCAAGACATAATCTGCAATCTTGCTAGAGAAGTTTCTTCTCTCAGTTTCTTTTAATTTTTGGAGCTGCCTTAAGATATGGTCTGGTGTATCAGACGGGATACGGAACGAAAGTGCTTGTCCTCTTTTTATCTCATTTGGGTTGGCTTTTTTCATGGGATCACCTTACTTTAGCTTTTAACAGGTTCAGAAGCGGCTTTGCTGCTCTTCTCAGATTTCTTCACATAATCCATGATGAGCTTATAGTAAGCATTGGCCATCATCCAGATGCTTTCTTTTTCATCCTCGAAAAATTCGATGTTATAGCCATCAAGATTATTGTTCAATGTCTTAATATACTCTTTCAGGACTGTCGCACCGCCGCCGACAAAGTAGCAGATTTCCGTTTGTGAGTTCTTGGCCCAAACATTTCGGAGCAAACGGTATTGCTTCTTAGCCAGTTCTAGAAGGATACGGTCCGTGATATCATGGACGCTTGTACGGCTGCCCTTAACCATGATGTGGTTGCGATCATTCTTGCGTGTGATGATTTCTACAACATCTGTGCGGCTGTCCAGTTCAACGCCATGCTTGCTGCGGATTTCTTCTCTGATTTGTTCAAGCGCCTCAGAAACTCCAAGGTTGAAGCCCTGTGCCTTGTCATCATCGACATTGCGGTTTTTAATGACAGCAATATCAGTAGATAAACCGCCGATATCCTGGATCAGGATTCTTCTATCAATTAAATCCTTATTGATGATTTTAAGGCTGTTATCCATTACTAGATTGATATAAGCAGCGAAGCCTTCTGGATATACCTTCACTTCATCAAATTTGATATTAACTTTCAGGCCCTGATACTTCGGAGTAACAAGGAATTCTACCTGGTGAACGGATCCAACCAGTTTTGAACGATAGCCTGCGTCTTTTCCTTCCTTCACTTCACGAAGCGGAAGTCCAGTTCCGAGTGTGTAGTTCGCATCGATGACATTCTTGCTTTTTGGGAAAAGCTTTGCATTCTCTTCTTTCACAGCATCCAAAGCAAGAGTCGCGAAAAGCATGATCAATGTCTGATCTTCCTCTGATTTGCTGCTTCCAGGATCTAATTCTGTCGCATTATCGCTTTTAGTCGCCAGATTGCCGACACGATAAATAGCATTATTATCCTTAAGGGCAGGGGAGTGGACACGGATATGAATTCCATCAAGAGGATCCTTCGTATCAAGCTCCTCAATACCGATGACAGGACGGTCTTCTGTATCCCTTGCTACGATGTTAGGGATATTGAGCTCATTATCGAACTCTCCAAAAATCGCTTTAATAGAATCGTTACCAACATCAACAGCTGCAATTCTAGATTTCGTCATTTTCATCATTCCTTTTCAATAATCTGATGTAAATCTAAGTAATTATGTATACTCACTTACTATTTTAAAGGTAAAGGTAAATAATAGATACTGCAAGCAGTACGGACAAAAAGAAATATAAATGTAAACATGTAAACGCGATGTAAACAGAAGGTCATTGTATACATAATTGTACACAATGAATACAAACTTGTATACATATTGATTTAACAGCATGTATACGTATTCGTATACTTGTAAACACATTTGTACACACGATGTTTACATTCTGTATACATGTTTACTTTTCTGTATACAACCGCTTAATGGGCGAATTTTTCTATTAATTTCCATAATTTATTCTCCAACTCCCTACCCTCTCTTTTTATTGGTAGATTTTATGCAAATACAGAAAGGGAAAATCGGTGCCCATAAAAAGGTGAAGAGGCAATAGATAAAAATTCAACTGAGGTTTCTGTGTAAAATCCATGTTCCTATCAAACAGATTATAAAACGATTCTGAAATTTGCGGTTGCAGTGCAAGACTAGGATAAAAAAAGAATAAGTATCTCAGAAGCAGATTAAAGGATCTAGTAGAACTCAGGTCAGTGATGTATAAGAACTGGCACCCCCCCTCCCCTCTCGGTAATAGGCAGGAAAATCAAAGTAGGATACCGTCGAAGGATGACGACAGAGGAAGAAGATTGCAGATAAAAAAGAAAAGCCAGGTCAATGCCTGGCTTAAGGAAGCTAGATTTTTTTAACAAATTCAGATTTAAGCTTCATCGCTCCAAATCCTTCTAGTTTACACTCAATATCATGGTCACCATCAATTAAACGGATATTTTTAGCCTTAGTGCCAATTTTAATTACAGATGAAGTACCTTTCACTTTAAGGTCTTTGATGACAGAAACGGTATCACCATCGCTCAGAATATTTCCGTTCGAATCTTTAATTACCTTCCTATCATCTACACTCTCAGCCGCGGGATCCCACTCATGGGCGCATTCTGGGCAAATGAGCAGCGGTCCATCCTCATATGTATATTCTGAACTGCATTTTGGACAATTTGGCAAATTAGACATCGTTTAAGCCTCCGCATTCCTTGTTAATAAGCTTTATTATAGCCAAGTTACAGCCACATTCCTATCGTATTAGCAAAATACGACTGTTAGTCATCAAAAAGTCTGTAAAATCATATAGAATATGTCTTTACTGAGTACCACATAGATTAGAAGACTACTGAATACCAAAAAGCCCCGATAGGACGATCAATCATCCATCAGGGCTTTTCATTAGTTTTCTACAATGTCCTTACGATTTTTCTTGAATATTCTTGATAGAACTTCATATACAATCGGTACGATAATCAGAGTTAATAATGTGGAGCTAATCAAGCCACCAATTACCGTGATCGCAAGGCCTTTGGAGATCAGTCCGCCTCCTCCTGAGCCGATTGCTAATGGAATCAAGGCACCAACCGTAGCAATAGCGGTCATAAGGATTGGACGTAAACGTGTAGCTCCTGCCTCAAGGACCGCTTCACGCATTGTCAGCCCATCTCTTTCCATATGAATGATTCGGTCTACAAGCACAATGGCGTTCGTTACGACGATACCAATCAGCATCAACAGACCCATCATGACTGAGACAGAAATCGTTTCACCTGCGATCAGCAATCCAACAAATGAACCAATGACTGCGAATGGAAGCGAGAATAGGATCGCAAATGGTGCCACACCTTCACGGAAGGTAACGACCAGGATAAAGTAGACGATCGCAATCGCAGCAAGCATTGCAGCTCCAAGCTGGGTGAATGTTTCGGTCATATCTGCCTGGACACCTGCCACGCCAACTTCCACACCTTTAGGCAAATCTAGTTCATCAATTGCTTTTTCAGCATCAGCAGCAGCCTTTGAAATATCCTTGCTTACGACCGTTCCTGATACTGAAGCATAGTACTGGCCTTTGCTGCGGGCCAATGTATTCAACGTAGTACCTTCTTCAACTGTTACCAATTCTGACAGCGGCAAGGTCGTTCCAAGCGCTGTTGGTACTTCTGTGGCAAGGATGTCAACGATTGATTCTGGCTGTTCAGCTTGCTCCTGCTGGACAATGACATCCAGTGATTCTCCATCTTTTTCAACAGTCGTCAAGATTTCTTTCGATTTGTTCGGATTGAGCATCATGACAATCTGTCCTGCTGTCAGACCATATTGCAGCAATTCATCCTGCTCAACCTTGAAGGTATATTCTACATAGGCATCTTCTGCACTGGAAGTTACGTCTTTCAAGCCATTAACAGTCTGCATTTCCTCTTCTACCATCTTGACAGTCTTGTTTAACTTACCTAAATCTTCACTGTACAAGGTATAGCTGATTTCATTCTCAGGCATCGACATTCCGCCGAAATTCTGGCTCTTCCATTCACCGCTGTGGCCAATATTGAAGACATATTCCTCTAGTTCATCCCTTACTTCTGAGAAGTTCTCCATATCTGGGTCAAAGATCAGGTACATTAATGCTCCGCCTGCTCCTCCGCCCATCATGGCCGTCATCTGATCTGCCTCTTCGTTGATCGATACCTGTACGATATCGATGTCATCGCGCTTCAGCATTTCTTCTTCTACTTCTGCAACATTTTCAATTGTTTCATCCTTAAGCTCACCTGCTTTAGGTGTGTAAGTCAGATACATTACTTTATCTTCTTCACTGCCCATGAAGCTGAAACCGATGATTGGTGTCAGGGCAAGGCTTCCAGCAAGAAGAACAATAGCAATGAGCGATGTGATAATCTTATGGTTAAGTGACTTATTTAATACGCCTTTATACCAATGCGCCATTTTTCCAACTTCCTTATGGCTGCTTTCCGTCTTCTCCCCATATAACTTCTTCCTGAATAAAAAGTGGGATAACGCTGGTACAATGGTAATCGCTACAATCAGTGAAGCGCCCAGTGCAAAGGTCATCGTCAAGGCAAATGGCGCGAATAATTCCCCTACCATGCCTCCTACGAAAATCAATGGTGCGAATACCGCAACTGTCACAAGCGTCGAAGATAGGATTGGCTTGAACATTTCAATCGTTGCTTCACGCACAAGTGCCCGGCCTGTTAATCTCTCTTCTTTTAAATGCAGGCGTCGATATATATTTTCCACGACGACGATCGAGTCATCGATTACACGGCCAATCGCTACAGTAATTGCGCCCAGCGTCATGATATTGAGTGTGATATCCATCCAGTTCAATAGCAGCAACGCCATAAATATCGAAACTGGAATCGAGATAATTGATATAATCGTAGATTTGAAGTCACGCAGGAAAAGAAGGATGACAAGGATCGCAATCAATCCGCCAAATAAAGCTTTTTCAATCATCGTAAAGACAGATTCTTCAATTGGCTCTCCCTGGTCAAGTGACACATCAATGACTAAACCATCTATTTTGGACTTCTCTTCCTTGATTAAATCTTTCACTGCATTCACTACATCAACAGTATTCGCTTGCTGTTCCTTGACAATCTGCAGGGCAATCGCATCTTCACCATTCGTGCGGGAAATGGATTGAACTTTACCAACCAGCTCAACCTCAGCCACTTCGCTTAGTTTTACAAAAGGTGATGGATTGGCTGCAGAAGGAGTGACCGGAATCAGCATGTTTTTCAATTCATCTGTAGTCGTGAACTTGCCATCGACAGCAACGGCCTGTTCCCCTTCTTTAAACTCAAAAAGGCCTAATGAAACGCCAAGGTTGCTGGTCTGGATCATTTCCTTCACTTTGGCTTCTGTTAAGCCAAACTGAGCCAGTTTCGCCTCGTCATACGTAAGATTAACTTCTTCGATATGCTGTCCTGTCATTGTCACAGAAGCAACACCATCGATTTTATCGATTTTTGGAAGGATAATTTCCTCAACAGTTGATGTCAGCTCGACAATATCCTCTGTAGTGCTGCTGACACTCAATGCAGCCACTGGCATCATGTTCATACTGATTGCCGTGATTGTCGGCTCCTGAGCCCCTTCAGGCAGCGTCACCATATCCAATGCCGTTTGTAAGGCCCGTTTGGCTTCATCCATATCGATACCATACTCATACTCGACCTGGATACTCGACATATTGGAGTAGGAATTCGAATAGACATATTTAACGTCTTCCAGCCCCTCCACTGCTTTTTCAATCGGGATCGACACATCCTCCATTACTTTTTCAGGAGTCGCACCAGGATAAACATCCATAACCATCAAGTAAGGAATGGATATATTAGGAATGGTCTCCATGTTCATCCGCGTACCAGAATAGATTCCAGATACCGTGATGATAATCGTAAGCAGCCATACGGCCAGTTTATTTCCAAGCACAAAATTGACTAAATTTTTCACTGCTGCACCTACCTCAAATTAACTTTATTGACGATAATAATGTTACTGACTGACCGGTCATTTGTCAATTGTAGATGTTCAGAAGTTACTATAAAGAGCATAAAAAAATCCGCCTCATCAAGAAGCGGATTTTCAAAAATTTATAAGATAGAGTATAGACTTTCACACTAAGTTTAGTGTCTAGCTCCAGCGCCTAGCCCCTCGAGTCGCTTCAGTCCGCCCAATAAAGTCAAAAATCGACTTCACTGGTCGGCCCTCCAGCGCTTGTCGGGGCTGAGCAGGGCGCTTACGCATTTCTTATTCATCATCTATTTCGCCATCACCGATCTCATCCTCTTCCTCGACATCTTCCAACTGTTCTCCTTCTTCAGGCGGTGCGTCATTGCCGCAGCCTGTTACAGTGAACATGGAAATCGCCAATAAAAACATGAATAAAAGCTTTTTCATTTTCATTCCTCCTTTGAAAAAAGTTTTTCCAAGGTTTTAAATTTCTATGTAATCTTGATGCCTCTCTGAAAAAAACTCAGCTTACAAATTAAGTTCTTTTATTTGTAATAAATTTCAACATAAAACGAACAATAAAAACAAAGGAGTGACTCGCCGAATGAGTGGAACAAACGTAGATCTCACCTCAACGGAAATATCGAATATATGGTCTTCCTACTTGAAAAGCAGCATGGAGTTGCGATTCTTTCAATATTTCCAGGCAACTGTTGAGGATCCAGAGGTTAAAACTATAGTAGAAAAATTGGTGGATTTTTCTGAACAAAGCCTTGAAGATCTAAAGGCTATTTTTATAAAAGAGAACCTGACAATCCCATTGGGATTTACTGAAAAGGATGTCAGACTGGATGCAGATAAGGTATTTTCAGACACCTTCATCCTATATATTTGCCATGATATAACGATGCTGTCATTAAGTACATACCCAAGCGCATTTCCCGACTGCACCAGGAAGGATGTTAGAAACCTTTTTCAGAAGGCGATAGAATTCACGGTACAAATGCAAAATGAAATCACAGATCTAATGCTATCCCAGGGAATCTTTCTGAAATCCCCTCAGGTAGCGTTTGATCATACCGTTGATCTGGTTGATGAAATGAAGTATCTTAATGGCCTATTCGGCGGCTCAAGACCGGTTAATGCAGCGGAAATTGCTAACATTTCAAGGGTCATCCACCGTGCACGCTTTTCAAAAATGATCCTTGTCACTTTCAGTAAACTAGCTACTCATCAAGATGTGAAGAAGCATTTCAGCAAAGGAAGAGATGCTCTCGAAAAAGTCCTGGAGACACTTGGCGATGTCTTGGAAAAAGAAAACATCCCCTATTCAGCTTCCGGGGATTATAATATTTTTGAAGTTAGAAATTCACCTTTTTCCGATAAACTGATGCTATTTTTCGTGAACACATGCCTCGGAATGTTCTGCTTCGTCATGATCAACCAGGCACTGACCTCCAGTTTGAGGACGGATATCGTCACCAAATTCACGATTATCTCCAACCAAATGAAGATGTTTTACGGAAAAGGCCTGCTCCTGACCATCACTGAAAAATGGCTTGAACAGCCTCCTCAAGTGTTGGACCGAAAAATATAGAAAATAAGCAGGTTCAATTTGAACTGCTCCCCATCAAGTAGGCAGTGGAAATAATAAATACAATCTAAGCGGCTTTAGCCCCTGTATTCCAAAGGGTTAAGGTCGTTTAATCATTTTTGGTATCTTTTCATGATTATAAAAGTATATGTCCTCATCATTGGCCGCAGATTCTATAGAACTTCTATCCCCTTAAAACATTCCTGAGAAATAAAAATCCGCGGTTTCCCCTTAATTCTTTTCCTATATGTCCAAGTCCTTTTTCCCTTCCTTCATAAACTATCTACGAACAGCTACGTTAATCGAAAGGAGAAGGTATAATTGCAAACTGTTATTCACTTAAACTTGAGGGTTGATCCCACCCAGTATATCCCTCAGATACGAGAAGTCCCTGGTTACGATTATATTCATATGGTGCGTCAGCCAAAGTACATGACTGACCTATCTCTGTTAAATGAAAAGGTTCACTATCTCAGTGAAATTTATTCCCCAAAGAAGTTCATTAAGAAAAACAATGTTTCTCTTTTACATGCCCACCATGGCCAGTTGGGCATATTGCTGCTCCCTTTCAAGGAAAAGACAAAACTTCCGCTGGTAACGAGTATTAGAGGCCGTGATGCAACCCTCGCTGATCAGCCCGTGGCTTATTTGGAACATATGAAAATGCTCTTTGAGAAAGGAGACCAATTCTATCCTGTTTGTCATTATTTAGCTGAACGGATTAAATCCTGGGGCTGTCCTCCAGAAAAAATCAAAGTCCTTTACGGAGGAGTTGATTTAACAAAATACCATTACAGAGCTCCGAATGTACTTGGATCAGGACAGAATATTCTTTCCGTAGGCAGATTGGTAGAAAAAAAGGGCCATCATGTCTTGATGCAAGCCTTCCAAAAAATTAAAGATCGCTTCCCTGATTCCACGTTGACCATCATTGGAAGAGGAGAACTCGAGGAGGAACTTCTCTCTTTAGCCAATCAACTAAATCTAGGTGACTCATTCCGCCTATTAAATCATCTCCCAAAAGAGCAAGTACAGCAGTATATGATGAATGCCGATTTGTTCTGTGCTGCAAGCCTTGAGGCCGCCAATGGAGACGTCGAAGGAATACCAAATACCTTGAAAGAGGCTATGGCGTTAGGGGTGCCGGTAGTCTCTACCTATCATGCGGGCATCCCTGAATTGATTACCCATAATAAAGAAGGGGTTCTCGTACAGGAAAACAATGTCGATGAACTTGCAGCTGCACTTGAATATATGCTGAACAACAGGGGGCATTGGACATCTTATACTAGCGCCGCACGGCAAAAAGTTGAACAATACTTTGATGCTGAGAAACAACTTCTTTTACAGGCAAAATATTACGATGATTTGTTGGGAGGGAAAAGCAAATGAAGGAATTTAAATCAATTAAAGTTACCAAAGGCATAAAAACCTTAATAATTGATAACCCAACTAACTATCCAATGATTGGAATGGGCTCTCAAGGAGCTGTATTTAAGTTATCTGAAGAAAAATGCGTAAAAATCTATACTGACGAGATGCAGGCGAAGATGGAGGCAGAGGCACTGAAAGCTGGCCAACATTTAACCTTTTTCCCAAGACTATATGAAACAGGGACTAATTTTGTGGTAATGGAATACTTTAACGCACCTACATTGAAGGAATATCTGCGAAACTGCACCTATATCCCTGAATCGATTACAAAAAAACTTCTTTCTATGCTAAATGCAATGAAAAAAGCAAATTTTACGATGGTCGATGCACCACTGCGGCATATTTTTGTCCTGGAAAATGAAGAATTAAAAGTAGTCGATCACGTCAACGCCTTTAAACGGCAACACCCAGTTCCACTTAAACTATTAAGAGATTTAAATATTATTCTATTAAAAGATTCTTTTTTATCCCGAGTCCAAAAAATGGAGCCCGATTCCTTAAAAACATGGGAAGAGTATTTCGATAATAACAGTCTTGATTACAGGAATATTCCTGTCACATCAGGCGGTTCCGGAAAAGGTGTCAAGGTAGACAGTGCTGTATCGCAGCCACTAATCGGCAAGGGCCATCAAGGTGCGGTTTATCGCATAAGTGAAGACAAGTGTGTAAAGATTTATGGCAAACCAGATCACTGTAAACAAGAAAAAGAGGTTTTATTATCCAACCAGGATTTACCCTTTATTCCAAAGGTCTATGAAACAGGTCAGAATTATATTGTCATGGAATATTTAAGAGGTGCTAATCTAAACCAGTACCTAAAGAAGCAAGATAGTCTTTCAGAAGAAATAACAAAGCGACTATTAGACATTTTAACTGCGATGAAAAATTCTGGATTCAAACAAATCGATGCACCGTTAAGGCATATTTTCCTGACCAATCAAGGGTTCAAATTTGTCGATCATGTTTACTCATATACGCGGGTACAAGACCGTCCTCTCGAATTGTTCCAAAACCTTCATGAAAGAGGTTACCTGGAGGCATTCCTTGAACAGGTAAAAGCATTGGACCCTAAAACTCATGCAAAATGGACGAGCGAGCCTATCCCGCTCTCTGAGAATAATCAGGAAATTGTTGAAGAGGTTGCATCAAAAGAGGCACAGCCAAAGAAAAAAGCGCATACTACAGAAAAAGAACGGTCAATGAAAAAAGCGAAGCATCCTGCAGGAAAGAGCAAAAAGAGCTGGTTTAGAGAACAATATCGCAATCCGTTAAAGGATAGAAAAAGATGAGTATTATCGTTACAGGTGCAGCTGGATTTATAGGGTTTCATCTGTCAAAACAACTATTAGCACTGGGGTATCACGTGATTGGTATTGATAATCTGAATGAATATTATGATGCCGCTCTGAAAAAGGATAGGTTAAAACTGTTAGAAACAAACGCTAATTTTACTTTTCACAAAATGGATTTGGCAAATCAAGAAGAAGTACATTCCCTCTTCAAAAAGCATTCAATCAATATCGTGATCCATTTAGCTGCTCAAGCAGGAGTACGATATAGTCTAACCCACCCACACTCATATGTTCATTCGAACCTGCTGGGATTTTTGAATATTTTAGAGGGGTGCAGGCAATTTCCGGTAGAGCACTTGATTTACGCCTCTTCCAGCTCTGTATATGGGGCAAATACCAAAACCCCCTTCTCTGAGAAAGATCCAGTCGACCACCCGGTAAGCTTGTATGCTGCCTCTAAAAAGGCAAATGAATTAATGGCGCATACGTATAGCCATCTATACGATATTCCCACCACAGGATTGAGGTTCTTTACAGTATACGGCCCATGGGGGAGACCTGACATGGCCTATTATTCATTTACTAGAGATATCATTCAAGGCAACCCAATAAACGTATTCAATCATGGTGACATGAGCAGGGACTTTACTTTTATTGACGATATCGTTGACGGAATCGTCAAACTGCTCCATCGTCCGCCTAAGCGCCAGGATGAATGGAATCGCAAGAAGCCAGAGCCAAATTCCAGCTATGCGCCTTACAAACTCTATAATATCGGTAACAATAACCCCGTAAAACTCCTGGATTTCATTCAAACTCTAGAAGAAAAAATCGGCAAAAAAGCAAAGAAGGTATTTTTACCAATGCAGCCAGGTGATGTGAAAGTCACTTATGCGGATATAACTGACCTTCAAAGGGATGCAGGCTTCTCTCCTTCTACAGCGCTAGATAAAGGGCTAGAATCCTTTGTTGATTGGTATAAAGAGTATCATCTAAAAGAATGATTGTTAATGGCATAAACAGCACCTAGCTATAGGCTATGGACCAATTTTAGAAGAAAACTGAAATGGCCGAATAAAATACAACAAAAACCGCATTCAGTGGATGCGGTTTTTGTCATGCTATATATCCAATACCAGGTCCCCCTTCCCCCGCGAAACGCAGATTAGGATTGCCCGATTTGAACGCTGCTGGTCTTCTGTCAGGAATGAATCGTAGTGATCAATCTCCCCTTCAGCTACCTTCACTTCACATGTACCGCAGCCTCCTACTCTACAGGAATACGGGACATCAATGCCATTTTGGTGAAGGACATCCAGCAGTGATTGCTCTGTGGGCACTATGAGGTGCTTGCCACTCTTCTTCAAGGTAATTCCAAACGGGACTGAATCCTTCTTCACGGGTGGTGCGAATCGTTCATAATGAACATTGAACGCAGGATAGCCAAAGCTTTTGGCTGCATTCGTGAATTCCTGTATCATTTTTTCAGGCCCGCAAAAATAGACATGTGTACCGATTCGGTGATTTTTAAGAAGGTTGATTGTTAACCGTTTAGGATTCTCTCCTTCTGAAAAATAAAAATGGCAATGTTCAGGATAGTTCTCGTTCAAGTAATCATAAAAGGCGCACTGCTCCTTTGATTTTGCCGCGTAATGCAGTTCAAAGGATTGATCTTTTTCAGCAAGATCCGCCATCATCGATAAAAAGGGCGTAATTCCAATACCAGCTGCATAAAAAACATGATGCTTAGCCTGGAAACTCAAAGCAAAATGATTTTTCGGGTAGCTGATTTTTAACACATCTCCTTCGGTAACTCGATGATGCCAGTAATCGGAGCCGCCAGTTGAAGGTTTTGCCAGCCGTATTGCAATTTCGATCAAGCCGGGTTCTGACAGGTTAAAAACTGAATACGACCTTTCCAATGCTCCTGCTTCCTTCGGCAAATAAGTGGTAATATGAGATCCCCCGCTGAATGGCGGCAGCTTTGATCCATTCAGTTCCTGCAGAGTGAATCTTTTAATTGTCGCTGTTTCTTGTTTAATTGATTTTATCCGTACGTCCAAGGTAGATTTACGATGCAATCGATGGCTCCTCCTATTCTATTGGATTGTGACATACCCCAAATAGGCATCCAAACGGCGTGAATAATGATCTGACACTTCAAGCTCCAGTCCGCAGTGTGCACACGTGATATATGATTGAACATCTACTTCACTTTCACCGTGACAAGTACAACAGACCAGTTTTTTCTTAGCTGTCCCAGTAGGGAGCGAATGCAAGTCATGTTCGGAAAAGCCTATCTTCAATGCTTTATTTTGTATCCTTTTTAAAAAATCCGCTGCACCCGAAATGTACAGATATACCCCCATTTTCTGCTGACTGAGCCATTCATCCACAAAGCTTTCTTCACTCACATCTTGAAAAATATGAAAATCAAACGGCACATTCTCATCTATGGCCTGGGTAACGAGAATATATAAAGACCTGGCACCTTTTGAATCTGCGCAAAACAGAAACTTTCTCTTGCCTTCCATCAATGTTAAATAATCCTGATTCATCTCTTTTTTAATTCCCCCTCCAGATATTCCAGGACAACATCACGATAAAGAGAGATCCCCTTATAGTCAGCGATGAATTCCGGAAGTTCTTTTAGGATTGCCGAAAACTGCTCCAGCCATGGCGTATGCTGAACGAACTCTTCAAGCGGAAGCAAATGGGTATGGATCGTAAATAAAATTCCATTGCTTTTTGGAAGACGGAATAATTTTTGAACTTCTACTCGGAAATGAACCATCTCGCCAGCATTTTCTTTGGTCACCTTTTTTCGGCTCTGTCCCCAATCTGCAAAGGTTTCGAGCGATGTATCCAAGGTGTTTCCTGCCATCAATGACCAGTTTTTCCTCCACCAGGGACTTCCTGCCTCGATTCTCATTAAAAACTGGAGGATGCGTTCATCAAGAGATTCGGACTTGAAACGGGGAATGGGTGTATGAATTTCTTTGAATGACATACCAGCATCAAAATACAAGGACCAATTGGCTGGAAAGCAGAGCTGGCCCGCATCCAGGAATAAATCCCCGTCCCGCTGCATCATCAGGATCAAGTCTTCCTGGACATGCCTTCCTACAAAATCAAGAGGCTCCTCTTCCAGTGTCGTCGAATCCCCAAATGTGAAGGAGTATTTCTCATCGGTATGAAGGTTAGTGAAGATCCACTTATCATCGTTGGTAACAAGCTTGAATTTTCCGGGATCATACTCGGCCAAATCGTGCAAGATCAAATCCAATGCTTCCCACTGGGCTTTCATGGTATGAGGCTCTGAATGATAACATCTTTCTGGGTGCTTATTCAGCAGCTTTCTTTTCAGATTCATTTCCTCTATATAAGTTTCCGTCACTTCGATGGCAATTGGTGGATTTAATGGAATGGCATTGTTAGAATATCTATATACATCATGTTCACCAAACGGATAAGGAAATGAACGGATATCCTCAGCGGAGACCATCCAACCCCTCCTTTTCTGAATTTTTCATCTACTTAATACTATACAGAAGTTTGCTGAGGAATTCATTACTAGCGGGAAAGTTGGACAAGCTTATATAGGGCAAGTAGGAAACGTCGGTATAATTGTGTCTTTTTCCTGAAATAATGATGAAGTATGCAAAGCCGGAGTTTTATCACTTGACACTTAATTGGTTTTATATAATAATCGTTACTGTATTAGAATTATTCTAGTTTACCGAATAGTTAACTGAACTTATCAGTGAAACTATTTCAAAAAATAATTCAACCATTCAAGGAGGAAATTAATCATGGCATTAATCGGCACTCAAGTTCTACCATTCACAGCAAACGCATTCCACAACGGAGAATTCATCACTGTTTCTGAAGAAAACCTAAAAGGCAAATGGAGCGTAGTTGTATTCTACCCAGCTGACTTCACATTCGTATGCCCAACTGAACTTGAAGACATGCAAAACGAATATGCTACATTAAAAGAAATGGGAGCTGAAGTATACTCTGTATCAACTGATACTCACTTCACTCACAAAGCATGGCATGATCACTCAGAAGCTATCGGCAAAATCGAGTACATCATGATCGGCGACCCTTCACAGAAGATCTCTCGTAACTTTGATGTATTGAACGAAGAAGATGGTCTTGCAGAGCGCGGAACTTTCATCATCGATCCAGACGGCGTTATCCAAACTGTTGAAATCAACGCAGGCGGAATCGGCCGTGACGCTAGCCAGGTAGTAAGCAAGCTAAAAGCTGCACAATATGTACGCAACAACCCAGGCGAAGTTTGCCCTGCTAAATGGAAAGAAGGCGGCGAAACTCTTAAGCCAAGCCTTGATCTTGTAGGAAAGATTTAAGGGGTACACTCCCATGTTATTAGATGCAGAAATTAAAGCACAATTAGCCCAATATCTTCAAATGATGGAGGGCGATGTGCTGCTTAAAGTTAGCGCAGGATCGGATGATGTATCACGAGACATGCTGGCTTTAGTCGATGAATTGGCAACAATGTCATCCCACATCAAAGTGGAGCATGCAGAACTCGAAAGAACACCTAGCTTCAGTGTCAACCGCCCTGGCGAAGACACTGGCGTGACTTTCGCCGGCATTCCTTTAGGACATGAATTCACTTCATTAGTACTGGCTCTATTACAGGTTAGCGGAAGAGCTCCTAAGGTAGACCAGAAAGTCATCGATCAGGTAAAAGCGATCAAAGACGAATATCGTTTTGAAACTTATGTCAGCCTGAGCTGCCATAACTGCCCTGATGTGGTGCAGGCCTTGAACCTGATGAGCATTTTAAACCCTGGCATTTCCCATGTCATGATCGATGGCGCAGCTTTCAAGGAAGAAGTTGAAAGCAAGCAGGTCATGGCCGTGCCTACGGTATTCTTGAATGGTGAAACATTCGGAAGCGGACGTATGTCCCTTGAAGAAATCCTTGCAAAAATGGGTTCAGGCCCTGATGCAACTGAATTGAACGATAAAGAGCCTTATGATGTCCTTGTTGTCGGCGGCGGACCAGCTGGTTCCAGTGCGGCCATCTATGCAGCACGTAAAGGAATCCGTACAGGGATTGTTGCAGAACGCTTCGGCGGACAGGTTATGGATACTTTAGGCATTGAGAACTTCATCAGCGTGAAGCATACTGAAGGTCCAAAGCTTGTTGCAAGTCTTGAGGAGCATGTTAAAGAGTACGGTGTTGATATCATGAACTTGCAGCGTGCTAAACGCCTGTCTAAGAAAGACCTCGTTGAAGTTGAACTTGAAAATGGTGCAGTCCTTAAGAGTAAAACTGTCATCATTTCAACTGGTGCCCGCTGGCGTAATGTCAACGTACCAGGAGAAGCTGAGTTCAAGAACAAAGGGGTTGCCTACTGCCCTCACTGTGATGGACCATTGTTCGAAGGTAAAGATGTTGCGGTAATCGGCGGAGGAAACTCCGGTGTTGAAGCAGCAATCGACCTTGCGGGTATTGTAAAGCACGTAACAGTCATCGAGTTCAACCCAGAGCTTAAAGCTGATGCTGTTTTACAAGAACGCTTGAACAGCCTTCCAAATGTTACAGTCGTGTCGAACGCTCAAACAACTGAGATTACCGGAACAGATAAAGTGAACGGTATTTCCTATGTTGACCGCACAACTGGAGAAGAACATCATGTAGAGTTACAAGGTGTATTCGTCCAGATCGGCCTTGTACCGAACACAGAATGGCTCGGAGACACGCTTGAACGCACTCGCTTCGGTGAGATTGTCGTAAACAAGCACGGTGCCACTGACCTTCCTGGCGTCTTCGCTGCAGGCGACTGCACAGACAGTGCATACAAACAAATCATCATTTCAATGGGATCAGGTGCAACCGCAGCATTAGGTGCATTTGATTACATGATTCGAAATTAATTTATGCAAAAGAAGCTGACTTAAAAGGTCGTTGAATGACGCCTTTTGAGTCAGCTTTTTATTTTTTATATACTTATACCTTGGGAATTATTGAAGCTGCGTTCTACAGAATTACATATATTTAATAAGTGGATTAATAGAAGGATCTGGGAGAAAAACTAAGGGTAGCTATTTGGTTAAAGGATGTGACTTTAATGGAATTTTTCCAAAGCCAGGATTCGCTTACTGCTATTCAGTGGGTGCTGCGGGCTATTATTGGGTTTTTCTTTTTATTAATTGTAACCAGAGCTCTTGGACAACGTGCCATCTCCCAATTAAGACCCCTGGATTTTGCCATTGCTCTAGTAATCGGGAACATTATTGCCCATCCCCTATCAGACGAGCATCTAGGGTTGAAAGGCTCTATTATCACAACTACTGTCTTATTGGCTTTATATCTTGGCGGAATCTATATGATACTCAAATTCCCCTGGTTTAGAAGGATACTCAACCATGCACCAATCACCATTGTTGAAAATGGAGAAATACTTAACAAAGGATTAAAAAAAGCAAGGATCTCCATTGATGTATTATTGGAAGAGCTGCGAGAAAGAAAAATAGAAGATGTGAAAAAAGTAGCCCTGGCGATTTGGGAGGCTGACGGGAAATTATCCGTCTTTTTAGATCCAAAATATGAACCACTGACTCCCTCCTCAATTCAAATGGCTGCAGAACCATTCAATTTTCCAAGGACGATCATTAAAGAAGGGAAAATAAATTACGAAGTATTAAAACAAGTTCACAAGGACGAAGGTTGGATTGTTTCAAATTTAGAAAATATTTATCAGACAGAGATTAAAGATGTTCTGCTTGCTACCCTTGATAATAAAGACATCCTTAAAGTATTTTTATATAAATAATCAACTATTCCCACCCAACAGCGAAGTATAGAGTAAAAAACAACCTTCAATCCAGGGGATTGAAGGTTGTAGCTCTATCTGCTGAGGACCTTTACTTTTTCATTTAAACCCAGCATTTTAGCTGTTGAATCGTGGATTTCATGGAACAAATCCGGATTGTCGACTAAAGACACTCCATACGAAGGTACCATTTCTTTAATTTTATCCTTCCATTCGAACATTCTCTCTGGGAAGCACTTTTCCAGTACTTCCAGCATGACGTTTACCGCAGTAGATGCTCCTGGAGATGCCCCTAGCAATGCGGCCACTGAGCCATCAGAGGAGCTTACAACCTCTGTACCAAACTGTAGTGTCCCTTTGCCGGATTCCGTGTCTTTGATGACCTGGACACGCTGCCCTGCGACTACCATACTCCAATCCTCGCTTTTCGCATTAGGGATAAACTCACGCAGTTCTTCCATCCGCTTTTCATGCGATAGCATAACCTGCTCGATCAGGTATTTAGTCAGGGCCATTTCCTTCATTCCTGCCGCTAACATCGTAATGACGTTATTCGGCTTTACTGAACCAATTAAATCTAAATTCGAGCCTGTTTTCAGGAACTTCGGTGTGAAGCCCGCAAACGGTCCAAACAGCAAGGACTTTTTATTATCAATGAATCGTGTATCCAGGTGCGGAACAGACATTGGAGGAGCCCCTACCTTGGCTTTACCGTAAACTTTCGCATGGTGCTGCTCTACCACTTCCGGATTGTTGCATACCATGAATAGTCCGCTTACTGGGAATCCGCCAATTTGTTTTGATTCGGGAATCCCTGTTTTTTGCAGCAATGGCAGACTGCCGCCCCCACCGCCAATAAAAATGAATTTCGCGAAATGGGACTCTGTCCTGCCGCTATCAAGATTTTTTACCTTGACTTCCCATGTGCCATCGCTAGCACGTTTGATATCTTTCACACTATGTCTATAGTTAATCTGGACGTTTTTACTCTCCAGATGTTCAAATAGCATCCTTGTTAAAGCTCCAAAGTTAACATCCGTGCCTGAATCTATTTTGGTTGCAGCAATCGGCTCAGTTGAAGTACGTCCCTCCATGACTAAAGGAATCCACTCCTTCAGCTTTGCTGGATCTTCCGAATACTCCATCCCTTGAAACATAGGAATACTTGAAAGCGCTTTAAAACGATTTTTCAAAAACTCTACATTCTTTTCCCCTTCCACTAGACTCATATGAGGCAGCGGCCTGATAAAATCTTCGGGATTGCGAATCAAGTTGCTTTTTACAAGATGTGCCCAAAACTGTCTTGAAATTTGAAACTGTTCATTTACGTTAATAGCTTTGCTAATATCTATTGATCCGTCAGGTTTTTCAGGTGTGTAGTTAAGTTCACACAATGCGGCATGGCCGGTACCTGCGTTATTCCACTCGTTAGAGCTTTCCTCGCCTGCTGAAGCGAGTTTTTCGAACACTTTGATTTCCCACTCTGGTGCTAACTCTTTCAGTAAGGATCCCAACGTCGCACTCATGACTCCGGCACCAATTAAGATAACGTCTGTTGCTTTCTGTACGTTGCTCATTATATCCTTCCTTGTCCCATATATTTGAGTAGTCACGACAATTTTTGCTTTCGAGCCTACCTTTGTTAAAACCATAACATAATCTATTATAATGATTTACGGATTAAAAATCCTACTATTTACTGATAATTATAAACTATTTTACCACTGTAAAAAAGAGAGAAGCCCTTCCATCATTCTGAAAATCCAAAAATAATGCCTTAATCCATAAAAAAATAAGATTAAGACATTGGCCTAACAGATCTCTGATTTTATCTTTTTAAATAAACAACTAATGATGACAAATGCTGCTTACCCTATTCCTGCCCGATTGCTTTGCCACATAAAGACACTTATCTGCCTTTTTAACAATTTCTTCAGGATCATGGACCGTTTCTGGATAAGTAGCCACCCCGATTGAAACTGTAATGTTAATTTGTTGTTTTTCATCAATAGGAAAAGAATGTTGGGACACAGATTCTCGAATCCTCTCGGCAATCTCCATGGCTTGATGATTCGGACAGTCAGGTAAGATTACAGAGAATTCTTCTCCTCCATTTCTTGAAACAATATCAAAAGACCTGGTGTTATTTTTTAGGACCTGGCCTAGTTCGATCAGTATTTTATCTCCAGCCGGATGGCCGTATGTATCATTCACTTTTTTAAAATAATCAATATCCAATGTAAGGAGTGAGAGCTTTTCTCCTTTTTCCTTCGCATTTTTCACAAACATGTTAAAGATATAATCAAATTGACGTACATTGTTTAATCCCGTTAAGTAATCGATTGATGCTTCTTCCTTGTATCTTTCTAATAAAAAATGAGACTTTCTTTGGAAATTAACAAAAAAAACACTTACGAATCCACCAAGATATGCGATTCCCCAATAAGATGGCACCAAAATCTTCAATACACCAAAATCTCTGACTAGAATAGTTATAATCACTGTAAAAACGAGATTGGTGGCAAGAATCATTAATGAACTTTTCTTATTCAGGTTCACATTCTTGTTCAATAATCGGCTAATGATAAAATAAAACAGCATGATCAAAATCATTAAAACCATTGCACCATATGCAGATAGAGTAACACCATATAGAAATCTGCCAACAATGATGATCACCCCACAAAGCAAAGCCGGCCGAATCCCAATAAACAAAGTGAGCAGCATGACTGGAATAAACCTTAAGTCTACAATTGTCTCACTTGTTACCTGAATGGAATAATACATAAGGATCATTCCTAATGAACCACCTGCAACTCCATCAAATAAATCCGCAATATACCATTTCTTTTTTTCTACTTTCAATTTCCACCTTAATTGGACATAAACAAAGAGCAGAGCAATCAAGATACATAAATTAACTAATAAATGATCGATGAGCAAGCAATACACTCCTAGTACTTTAGTCCCTTTAGTATATCAATACCGATTATTTTCTTCCAATCTTTGTATGATTGCATATATGATTTTCCATAATTTCAAAAAAATTTTATGCTAGTGCCATATAAAATTTGTAACAACAAAGGCTTCAGGTATTTGTACCTGAAGCCTTTGTTATCTAAATCTATTATACTTGCATACTCGCTAAGGCGATACGGAAAGGGTGAAGCTCTGCCGTCATGACTCCCTCCACAACAGCCGGATCGCTCAGCATTATCCTCTCAGCCTCTCCCTGGGATTCCGCTGTAAACACCACGATGCCAAAGGCAGTCTCATCCATCGTCGTTGTTCTTCCTGCCATTATGACCGTCCCTTTTGCTAATAGACGTTTTAAACTCTCAAAATGCCTTCCGACGATTTCGTTCGTTTCATTCGTCCAGTTGCTTTCCACCAGGTACTCTGGCATAAGCCGAAGAACGTAAATAAACTGTTGAGGCTCCATTCAACTCCCCACTTTCCCATTCATTCCTAAGTACCAAAATATTTCTTTTTATTTGTTTACTTTTCCATAAAGAACATAGAAATAGCCCCTAAACCAACATGGGTTCCAACTGATACCCCCATTTGCATAATGTGAATGTCACCTTTGAAATCTGTATCAAGTTGAATTTTAGCTTTAAGATTTTCTGCAACTTTATGATCTGATGTATAACCAAGGATAATAAATTCCGTCATTTTCGGGTCATTTCTTTTTATAAATTCCTGCGTGTAATGCTGGAGTACTCTTTTTAAACCTCTTTCTTTTCCCACTATCGCCCCTTTTCCATCCTTCATCGACATGATGGGCTTTAGCATTAAAATTTTGCCTATTATGGCACTTGCATTGGTGAGTCTGCCGCTCTTTAATAAATGATCTAAATCATCAACAGATAGAAAATGTTTGACCTTCGTCTTATACTTTTCGTTAAAAGCAACGATTTCTTCAAACGAAGCTCCTCGCTCCCTCATCAACGCACTTTTCAAAATCAGCCACCCGCTTCCATGGCTCATGCTTTTTGAATCTACTATATGTACTTTGACATTCGAATTTGGATACTCCTCGAAAAAATAATCTCTGGCTAGAACAGCTGATTGATATGCACCGCTCGTTCCGCTGGACATGCAGATACAAATTATTTCTTTATGGCCATCTTCAATAGCCTCATTCATTATTTTCTGGTACTCCGCTGGACTAGGCATGCCTGTCGTTGGAAACTCCGGTAATGCTTCCATCATCCCATAAAATTCATCCGGATGGATATCGACCCTGTCTTTATAGACTTTCCCCTCAATGTTTATCGTCAGGGGTGCCAAGCTGATATCGTACATTTTTAGTACTTCATCAGATAAATCACATGTGGAATCAGCCATAATTTTTATCATTTATATCCTCCAAGACGGCATTTTATCACCTTACCTATTTCTTCTATTGTAACCTTACAGAGTCAAATAAGTTTATAAGAAAATATACCATTTTTAGAATCTAAGAAATTGATGAAATTTTACTGATTGTCAAGACGGATAATCCTCTCTGTCTCTGGTAAATATGGAATCGTAAAATATTTATCGTATAGCTCTTCGGGGTTTTCAGGATATTTCTAAACCATACCCTTTCTGCTAAGCAGATGAATTTGTTTTCGGTACGACTATAGGTTATCATCTGTGTAGAAAACACGATAGTTGCAGCCTGTTTGCGGGAGATAATCAAGTTTTATGAGTGATTTAAAATGCGAAGTATGGCTAGAAGCGTTCCAAACAACAGTTGAAGCAAAAAGTCTAACCAAAGCAAATGAAATATTAACTGAGGCGCAGCCTGATAAAATAAGCAGATAAAATCCTGAAAATGACATTGGAGCTATATAATCTATAGATTGAGTACAGGAAGAGTTATGTGGAATTTTAGACGGATTAAATAAGATGAAGAATTTCCTGATAAAACATGTGATACAAGAACTATAATTCAGCTATTATCGATGCTTAAATAATAAGCATGAAAAGAGGTCTACAAATGAAAGCTTTAGTATTCGAACACTTTGGCGGTCCAGAAGTTTTAGCATACAAAGATATAAGTGATCCAATTATCGGGTCAGACGAAGTCCTTGTCAGAACAAAAGCAATCGGATTAAACTTTGCAGATATTTATCGAAGGAAAGGTAACTATCATTTAACAGGACAGCCTCCATACATCCTGGGTTATGAAGGTGCTGGAATTGTTGAGGAAGTTGGCAGTGGAGTATCTTCTGTTAAGATTGGGGATCGAATTGGATTTGCTGATGTTCCTTTTGCCAACGCAGAACTTGTGGCGGTACCTATAGAAAAAGCCATCCCGCTTCCAGAAAGTATTTCTTTCGAGACTGCAGCATCTATTCTGCTTCAGGGCTTAACTGCTCATTACCTCGTACATGACAGCTATGCTATTAAATCCGGAGATATTGCAGTCATACATGCAGCAGCAGGTGGAGTTGGACAATTATTAATTCAAATGGTTCATCTACTTGGCGGAAAAACAATAGGACTTACCTCTTCTAAAAATAAAGCAGAAATGGCCCTAAAAGCGGGAGCAGAGGAAGTATTCCTCTACCATGAAAATTGGGCAGACAAAATCATGCAAGTAACGAATGGGAATGGAGCAGATGTAGTTTTCGAATCAGTCGGTTCTACATTATCAGAAAGTTTTTCTGCAACTAAAGTAGGCGGTACGGTGGTATTCTTTGGTATGGCCGGCGGTGACCCTCAACCCGTGGATCCAAGAATGTTAATGGATACTTCGAAGACCCTAACAGGCGGCGACCTCTGGAATGTCCTTATTTCAAGAACAGAAAGAATAAACCGCGCACTGCAGTTGTTCAAGTGGATAGAGAATGGAGAATTACTCATACAGTCCCCTATCACATTCAAATTAAAGGACGGGCAGGAGGCTCATCAATTACTTGAAAGTCGCAGGAGCACAGGCAAAATTTTATTACTACCATAGAACGAAGAAAGGAGAACTGTAATTAGTTCTCCTTTTTTAGTATTGAAATTTTCATCTCACAAACATGCAAAACTTAATTTCTTATGATAATTTACTAACCTACTGATGATAAAGTGAAACTTCAACTCTTTGCTTTACCACTATTTATGGTACGGTTCACCGCGATTTATCCTGTAAGCCCGATAAATTTGCTCAACGAGGATCAATCGCATTAGTTGGTGAGGGAATGTCATTTTAGAGAAGGATAGTTGTTCATCGGCTCTTTTCAGTACTTCATCGCTCAGCCCTAGGGATCCGCCGATAACGAAAGCGATTTTGCTTTTTCCGTATGTGGCTAGTTTATCGAGTGTGTCGGCAAGTTCTTCTGATGACTTGAGCTTTCCGTTAATGGCGAGGGCGATCACATAGGCATCAGGGCCAATTTTTGCGAGGATCCGTTCGCCTTCTTTTTGCTTGACCTGGACCATTTCGGTTTCACTCAATTCCTCGGGCGCTTTTTCGTCAGGCACCTCGATCACTTCCACTTTTGCATAGCTTCCCAGACGTTTTAAGTACTCCTCAATCCCTTGCTTGAGGTATTTTTCTTTTAATTTGCCAACCGTCACGATTGAGATATTCACAGTCATCCCCACTTTACAAACAGATTACAAACAGTTTACAAACAACTTATCAACAGGAGTTATCCACATATTCACATCGATATCCACATTTAGTAGGCGATCATTCGTTCGCCACAATATATATAGCAGGTTGTCCACAGTATCCACAGATAAACTCCGACTTATCAACAGACTCTAATTTCGTTAATTGAGGTGCTGTTTCAAACTCATCAACCGCTTCATCCAGCGCCAATTCTACATGTTCACCGCAACAATACTTCATAACACTCATCCTTTCAGCTTCCTTTTATATGATTATTATTTGCTTATTTTCCCTTTAAAATTTATCCACAATGACCATTCTAACATACGAAAAGCGGAAGCGCCTTGGTCAGCCCCGACAAGCGCTGGAGGGCCTGACCGTGAAGTCGTTCTTTGACTTCATTGGCAGGACCGAAGCGTCTCGAGGGGCTAGGCGCTGTAGCTAGACACTATTCTTATTACATAATTCATACTTCTTATTAGAAAAAAACAGGAAGCATTACGCCTCCTGTCCTTATCCACAACTCCTATAATGTTTCTCCACCCAACTTCATTGTTGTTTCTTCCAGCTGGCCATTTCGATAGTACTTGACCTGCATATCGTCGCCAACCTTCTTTTTATTGTAAAGATGCTTGCGGAGGTCAACGACGTCACGAATTTCCGCACCATCCATTTCAATAATGACATCATACTCCTTCAATCCTGCCTGGGCAGCCGGTGAATTTGGCTGTACACCTCTGATTGCCACACCGTAGTTCACTTCCTTAGGAAGCTTCAGAGTATTCTGCTGGTGGTAAGATGAAATTTCATTGACTGAGGCCAATTCAACGCCCATGAATGGCCGCTGTACTTCCCCTGTTTTCTCCAAATCCTCGATGATTGGAGCCGCGTAATTGATTGGGATCGATAAACCGATTCCTTCTACAGCACTTTGGGCAATTTTCATCGAGTTAATGCCCACCACCTGGCCATCGATATTAATCAAAGCCCCTCCACTGTTGCCAGGGTTAATTGCTGCATCAGTCTGTAAAACTTCTGCTTGCCAATCGGGGGTTCCGTCCTGGTTGATATCGACTGGAATCGCCCGTTCTAAACCAGAGATGATTCCCTGTGTAACAGATCCTGAAAAAGTTAGTCCGAGTGGGTTACCAATTGCTATGACCGGTTCACCTGGTTTCAAGTTGTCTGAGTTTCCGAATTCAGCAACAACCTCAATCTGATCGGCTGAGACTTCCAATACAGCCAGGTCAGTCCAGATATCGCTTCCTAAGAGCTTGGCAGGTATTTTCGTTCCGTCGCTCAAACTTACCTCTAGTGCAGAGGCTTCAGCCACAACATGATGGTTTGTGACGATATAGGCTTTGCCGCCCTCTTTCTTATAAATTACGCCAGATCCCGTTCCGCCCGATTCCTGGGATTGCCCCCAGAAGCTCGTGCTCTCCTGGATATTCGTAATGCCCACTACAGCATCTCCCGCCTTGTCGACGGCTTCAGTGATCTGCGAGTAGACATCAATGGATACATTTTTTTTAGAAGTATTGCCATCTTCACTTTCTTCCGCAGGCTTTTCATCAGTTACAGCTGTTTGGTTATGAGGTTCTATTTTGTATGGCAACACATCCAAGTTAGCTAATAGAGGAATCGAGAAGATCACCAATAATGCACCAATGACTGCACCTGCCAGGCTGGCCCAGAAAAAGCCGCCTTTCCTGCTATTTTGCGGTTTATACCGACTTTGATAATCCTGATCATAATAACCCAATGTCCACCAATCCTTTCTTTCATCGACCAATAGATACGTTAGTTATTTTTATATAGATTATTATACTACCAGTGAAGGTAATTTCTAAATCATAAGCCTCTCTATAACCTGGAAAATAAAAAGGAGCAAAAGCATCCTTATGAACTGTGCCTTTACTCCTTTACTTATTCATTCATTGCCATAAACAAACTAAATTGTTGTCAAAGGAGTTGGAGTCTTCGGATCTGTATCTAGCAAATCGAACTGCTCTCCAACTAAGATGCCTTTGCCTTCCAGGGTTTGGGTGACTGACATCCTGGCAAGGTCCTTCATGTTGTTATCCGTGCTTAAATGAGCCAGATAAATCCGTTTTGTCTTATCCCCTGCGACCTCGCTCATCGCGACAGCTGCATCCTCATTCGAGACATGACCATAATCACTCAGGATCCGTCGCTTGACGCTCCATGGATATCTCCCCATCCTCAGCATCTGGACATCATGGTTGCTTTCGAACACATAGGCATCAGCATTGGAGATGATCCCCTTCATCCGGTCGCTGACATAGCCAGTGTCCGTGATGAGCACCAACTTTTTGCCGTCTTTATGGAATACGTAGAACATCGGCTCTGCCGCGTCATGCGAGACACCGAAGGATTCAATATCCAGACCGCCAAAGGCTTTCACGGTTTCCATGTCAAAAGAGAATTTCTGCTCTAGCGGGACTTCCCCAATCAAGCCGTCCATCGCTTTCCAAGTCTTTTCATTCGCATAGATTGGCAGCTTATACTTACGGGCAACGATTCCTATGCCTTTTATATGATCGCTATGTTCATGCGTCACTAATATACCAGAGAGGTCTTTCATATTGCGGCCGATTTGCTTGAATAATGCCTCCATCTGTTTGCCGCTCAATCCAGCATCCACCAAAAAGGATTGGCCCTCCGTCTCCACATAGATCGCATTTCCCGTACTCCCGCTGGCGAGAACACTAAAATGCAAACTCATATCTATTCACTCCGTCACTTTAATTTCTCCGTCTGACAACGGGATGACCCTACCCTCGAATGCATGTACAAAAAGGTTCTCCTTGCCATTGACTTCAATCCTCCATGTCGGTGTCACAACATGTGAGGCAGTCAGGGAAACAAGAGTGGAATAACCTAATTTAAAATCGGTAATTTTACTCTTCGGCTTGATCAAACCTTTTTTATATAGAGTTTCCACCGCCCTTAATGGCGGCAGTAATTCTTCTGCTTCCGAGAGCTCATCGATGATCTCCACATATGTTTGCTTATACGAAGTCACTTCATTATTTTCATTGAAATAAAACGTCAATTTCGCATTGCTGTTATAGTAAAATGTCTTATTGTCGTGTTCCTGGTAATACGTAATCGTTTTACCTTCATCATTTTTACTCCAGAACTTATACTCTTCACCAGCAAAAATGTTCGCTTTTATAAAATCAGACAGCTCGGCCGGCTGGAACTTGCTCGTTAATTTAAACGGCTTGTCCAGCTTAGCTTCAATAGAAGTCCCATCCCCCAGACTGACTGTCTGCCCTTTGGTCTTTGCCATCTCCTCGGTCGTGAAGACTTTCGTCCGCACACTTAGATACTGCTCTTTCTTTTTGATATCAGGGAGTTCAACATAGGTGATATCATCATTCTTCAGCTTTTCCTCCAAGGTCGCTTCCTTTGGGATTTCATACTGGGCAGCATCCCTCGTATTATTGAACTGATAGACAAGATAGACATCGAGGACGAGGAACGTAAGAATAAAGATTGTCTTGATCCTACTCCAATCCATTATTCAATTCCTCCTCCCATATCAGCTGCCTCCACTGCTGATCATATAAATAGAACCAGCCCGGCTCCAGCAGAATCAATGAATTTTCTGGTCCCTGAGTCATGTAATAGCCAGGCATAAGGTTTTGAAGCAGCTCCAGCTTGAAATCCTTCTTGCTTTGCAGGTACTCCAGCGCTTCATATCCGGACGGCAATGTCTTTGTGACGACATCCGGATTCAAAGGCAGTTCCAGGTGGAATCCTGGGCGCACATATCTGCTGATTTCCGATTGTCTCCACTGCTGATAGATCTCTGACATCCCTATTTGGTTAAACACAGGGTACCCTTCCTTGCTGTACAGTCGGAAAAGGACATTCTGGTTAAAATCATCCTTATACACATATCGGTACGTTTCTGTCCAGCCGCCATGGCTATTCACAAACTCGATGCTTTTCTGTAGAACATTGTTCGTGCCGATAACCGAATCACCAGTCCGAACTGGATTCACATAGTTAATCATATTGGTTTGCGTATCCACGATCATTTTGCTGGCATCATCTGTGTATTCTTCAACACCCTCCACCACACTGCGCTGAACAAAGCTCGGATCCGCAAATAGCGCATCCTTGAACTGTTCTGAATCCAATGGATTTTGATAATAGGTATGCATCACCATATTCACTTCTTCGGTTGGCAGATAGATCTTCCTAATGTCTGAAACGGTATATAGGAAATATGGCGTCAGCCTTTTTGAAGTATCATAGTATTTTTTTGTAAAACTATTTATATAGGAAGGACTGACATTGCTTACATAGACTTCCTGGTTTTTTTGCGAGTAAAAATAGACTATTCCTTCTTGCTTTTGCTGGGTTTCTGAATTGATGATAATCCTGTCAAAATCAAACTTCGGGATATTCTTCTCGTCAATATTCAATACTCTTTTATAGAGTTCGATCGGTATTTCATCCGGAAAAATGATTTCGGTATTTTCACCCTGGACTATTCTTTCATTAAAATCACTGATTCGTCCGGGATATTGTTCCACATCAAAGTATTTCCATTTCGAAATGACTCCAATAAGATCATCAATATGGCCATTGTCTACAGAGCCAAACTGTTTCCCGCCTACATGATAAATAATCTGGTGTGGCTTAACGATTTTCTTAAGTTCCTTCTGTGTGGCAATGTTGATTTCTTCAACTGTTCTTTGATTGTTGACCAACTCATATTCCGGCTGGTATGTCCAAATATTCCAGGTTAAAAAACCACTCAGCGCGACGAGAAATGTTAAAATAACAGATTTTATATTTTCATATGTCATGACCAATCATCCTCTGCACTTCGGTCATATGGAAGCGTAAATTGAACAGTAGTTCCCTTTCCCTCCACACTTTCTGCCCATATTCTGCCGCCATGGGCATTGACCATTTCCTTGGCGATGGCCAGCCCAAGTCCTGTACCGCCAAGTTTCCTTGTCCTGGCTTTATCGACACGGTAAAAGCGGTCGAAAATTTTATCAAGATTATCTTTCGGGATGCCGACCCCTTCGTCAGAGATGCTAGCGACAATCTGGTCATCCAGCTCTTTCACTTCGAACGTAATTTTTCCGCCTTCAGGTGAATACTTCATAGCATTAGAAATGATATTATCAAGTACTTGCGTAATTTTATCTTCATCTATTTCTACGAAAATCGCATCCTCTGTGATTTCCCTTTTGAAGGAAACATTTTGTTCCTTCGTCATTTCAAATCGGTCAATGATCCTGTTAAAAAAGATCGGAAAGTTGACCCATTCTTTTGAAAGGCGATAATCGACGCTATCCAGTTTTGAAAGCTGGAGCAAATCGTTAACAAGCCGGATCATCCGCTCTGTTTCACCTCTGGTCGTCTCTAGGAAGTTTGGAGCGATTTCCTCATCCCTCCAAGCTCCTTCCGCTAACGCTTCGAGATAGCTGCGCATCGTTGTCAGTGGAGTACGCAGTTCATGGGAAACATTCGCAACAAATTCGCGTCTCTCCATATCAATTTTCTCTTGTTCCGTGATATCGTACAGAACAGCAATCAATCCATTCACAAAGCCACTTTCCTTCTGAATCACAGAAAAGTTTGCCCGAAGGATAAATGGCTTGCTTTTCGTACTGTAATCCAGGACGATTGAATCTTTCTCCTGCAGTAAATCTTCAAACGTATAGTTTTCATCCAGTCCAAGCACGGAAACCAAGGGTTGTGACAGCACTGTTTCACGTGGAACACCAAGCATCTGTGTCGCAGGGTCATTGATCAGGATGATGCGTCCCTTCCGGTCAGTCGAAATGACTCCGTCGGTCATATAGGAAATGACAGAGGACAGCTTCCTTTTCTCCCCTTCAGTTGTTGCCTGGGCTTCCTGCAGCTTCTTCGTCAGATTGTTGAAAGTGATCGCAAGTTGGCCAATTTCATCGTAGCCATACACTTTTACCTTCCTGGAAAAATTGCCGCGCGTCATGGCCAGGGCTTGTTTACGCATATCAGATATCGGCCTCGTGATCGTCTGTGCCAGCAAGATGCCCAAAATGGCTGTAAAAATCAGGGCAATGGCTGTTCCGGTAGCCAGGATTTTATTGATATCATTCATCTGCTCAAAGATATCATCAATCTGGGCTACAAGATAGACAGCGCCTATTGCTTCACTGTTATGCATGATAGGTGTGGACAGTACCCAAACCCTATCATTGCCTTTCAACTGGATTCCGTCTTCATCTTCTTCAAAGATGATCGAACGCTTGATTTTGACATCAGGTGTCCTTTGCCCCACCATTCCCTGATTAGTGGAACTTGATGTACCTAGTACTTTAAAGCTGCTTCCGTCAATTACCCGGATTTCAGAAATATCATTGGCTTTATAATCTCTTAAAATCTCCCTGATCGCTTCCTCTTTCGTCGGATCTTCCTTTCCGCGCTCCTTGACTAGCTCTTCCTGTATATCATAAACCAGCAGGTCCACACGGGATTTTATAGAATCCTGGTAATTCGTCATCAGGGTCGTCTCAAGTTTGCGGACAAAGTAAACTCCGATGATTTGCATGGCAACCAGAATAAGCAGGACATAAATAATCACAAATTTAAGATGAATGGAGCGAAAGAAACCTACCTTTTTCATCCCTGTCCTTACTCCTGCTCAGAGTTTCTCAAATAGTATCCTACTCCTCGTCTTGTCACGATCCATGTCGGGTGGCTTGGATTATCTTCGATTTTTTCGCGAAGACGTCTCACCGTTACGTCTACTGTTCGGACATCTCCATAGTAGTCATAACCCCATACCGTTTGCAGCAAGTGCTCCCTTGTCATGACTTGTCCAATATGCTTGGCAAGATAATGGAGAAGCTCGAATTCACGATGCGTCAATTCAATCGTTTCTCCTCTTTTAGAAACAACATAAGCATCCGGGTGGATCGTCAAGGAACCAACCGAAATTTCATTGGATTCTTCCTGTTCATCTTCTTTGATGGCATTCTGCTGATGGCGACGCAGGTTTGCTTTTACCCTGGCAATCAATTCCCTTGTGCTGAAGGGCTTGGTGACATAATCATCCGCTCCAAGTTCAAGTCCGAGAACCTTATCAATTTCAGAGTCTTTAGCAGTCAGCATGATAATCGGCATCTCATATTTTTTACGGACCTCACGGCATACTTCCATGCCATCACGCATCGGCAGCATGATATCCAGCAGGATCAAATCTGGCTGGACTTCCTCCACCATCTCAACTGCCTGATTCCCATCATATGCACAGTAAACATCATAGCCCTCTTTTTTTAGATTAAACTGTAAAATATCTGCAATTGGTTTTTCATCGTCTACTACGAGTATTTTCTTTTCCATACCAATTCTCCTTTTAAGCCAAATTATCAATCGTATATGAATAATTCTTATCTTTGTAAAAATGCTATCTTATCTATTTTACTGTAAATCAGAGAAAAACTGAATTTTTCTGTTATATAACTTCTATTCTTCTCTTCCCAATTGTACCAATCCTGCCCATAACAATAAACTGTCAGGATTATTATGATGTTGGACCATCGCAAAGGAACAAGGCAAGCTCTAATAAAAAAAGTCTCTAGTTTGGCTAGAGACTTTCATTGTAATGAACTTAGTTAAACAACTTAGAATAGAGACATTGGATCCTGAATTCTTCCATTCAGATAAACCTCAAAATGAAGGTGGATACCTGTAGAGTTACCTGTCCTTCCCATGACACCAATTTTAGAACCACTAGAAACGGATTGGCCTACACTTACTGAGATGGATGCAAGGTGCGCATACATTGTACGGTAGCCGTTTTGATGATCGATGATGATTTTATTTCCATATCCATCGCCCTTGTTGCCAGCATATACGACTTTTCCATTATCAGCAGCCTTGATTGTATAGTTGCTTGGTCTAGCGATATCGATCCCTTTATGCATCCTGCTCCAGCGATAGCCCTGGCGGCTGGAAACATATCCGCCATTTGTAGGCCATACGAATGTTCCGTCACCGCGCGAAGGAACAACCTTAGTACCTTTAACGATGATTTCCTTCACTGGCTCTTCAAGAACTGTTTCATTAATGACTTCCTTCTTGGTTACCCTGCCATTTTGTTCTGAAACAGAATAGGTGATCCCATTCATGCCAACTTTGCCTTCTTGCTGCGTCTTCGTATCTCCCTTGAACATGGAAGAATCTTCCTTAACTTCTCTTTCGAAAGGCACTTCTTTTTGTTCGTAAACCTGGCGATTGACCACAACTTCAACGAATGGCTTCAAGACAGTCACATTCAGCTCTAGGCCTGGCTTCAAGACTGTATTCTCATCAAATCCTGCATTTAAAGAAAGCAGTTGAGCAAGCGTCAAATCGTGATCATTTGCAATGCTCCCCAATACATCCCCTTCTTTAACCTGGTACTTCTGTTCTTCTAAAGTACCTTTTTTAAGGAATTGAACCGCTTCTGCTACAGTAAGCACCTTTTCGGGATCAACTTTTTCTTCAGAATGTGAAACTTCGTTAGTTAAATAAACGTCTAATATACGAGTTTCATTTTCTTTCACTTCGGGTACTGGTAGATTAGGAGATTCTTTTCTACTCTCCACTTCAGCTAATTCTTCTTCTGTAACGTGTTCGAGCATTAATGTCCTAAGTACTTCTTTTGCGGCTTCCGCATCTTTTACATATGCTATTGGCTGATCACCCATTACAAGAGCTGTCGCTTCAGCCTGGACGATCATCTCGTCTTTAAGCACTTCTATTACTTCACTTGTATTTGCAATTGCAGCTGAGCTGAACACTTGCTCAGGAATATAAGATACGTCCAATCCAAGATCGACATCAAGATCCGCGTATTCCTTCTTCACGGATGTCAACTTATCTTCTACCAGCTGTTCTACTTGTGATTTATCTGCTACAGTTCCAATAAATTTATCATTTACATATACATGATACAAAGTTGTTAATTCAGAATCCGCCGCTAGTGCAGCACTTCCTGCACCAAAAGACAACGCAGCTACAGTCACTGCAGCCATGATTGACTTTTTTATTGCTGGCTTCATCTCTCTAGATGTTTTGCCGGCAAGATTGGACAGCCTATGTTTTAAATTATTCATCCTGATCCTCCTACAACGGTCAAACACTATTAGTCTAGTTCTAAATAACTATTATCTGATAATTGTACCTTTATACTTTACCATATAATGTATCAATGGGAAGACTAGTCTTCATTATGTAACAAAATTGTATAATAGCTGACATTTAATTACGTTTTTTGTAAGTTAAATGGAATTTGTTATCGGAATATTTACCTATTCTTCATATTAAAAATGAGCCAAAAACCTAGTAATAACAGAGCATTCTCCTACTTTTGCAGGGTTATTTTTGAACATTGTTGTTAATAGCAACACAAACATGTTAATAATAGGAATTTTATCGTTATATTACATAAATGTTACAAAAAAAAGGAGCATGTCATATGACACGCTCCCTTTTTTAATGGCTCAGGACGGAATCGAACCGCCGACACAAGGATTTTCAGTCCTTTGCTCTACCGACTGAGCTACTGAGCCAAGATAAAAATTGTACCCTAATCATTATTTGGTTTAAGTCCTTTGCTCGAATAACCTTTCGGTCTTTCTCGCAGGTTGCCGCTGAAGCAAAGTCGATGATGTGAGCAACCTGCTCTACCGACTGAGCTACTGAGCCAAGATAAAAATTGTACCCTAATCATTATTTGGTTTAAGTCCTTTGCTCGAATGACCTTTCGGTCTTTCTCGCAGGTTGCCGCTGAAGCAAAGTCGATGATGTGAGCAACCTGCTCTACCAACTGAGCTACTAAGCCATGGTACTACTAATCAATAAAATATGTATAATGGTGACCCCTACGGGATTCGAACCCGTGTTACCGCCGTGAAAGGGCGGTGTCTTAACCGCTTGACCAAGGGGCCGTATTAAATTTAAACCTTTTCGCTATCGCGGAAAAAAACTTGGTGAGCCATGAAGGACTCGAACCTTCGACCCTCTGATTAAAAGTCAGATGCTCTACCGACTGAGCTAATGGCTCGTATCAAAGCTTATCGTTTTTTGTCGAATTAGTGACAACGTTGTTTATATTACCATAGCATTTTGTCATTTGTATATATTTTTTTAAAACTTTTTTCATTTTTCTTTTCTCTTTTAAATTCACTATTGAAATACAGGCTATTTCCACGAATTAAATTGGCATTTTGCCAACTGTAAAGCATCAGTAACCTACCATAACAAAATAAGCCCCTGATCCAAATAGATCAAGGGCAAAGTCGAGATTAATTATGATCTCCAAGGGCTGCGGACTACGTTTGTTTGGGTGCGGTCCGGGCCGACTGAGAAGATTGACAATGGGATGCCTGTCAGCTGTGAGATACGCTCGAGATAGTGTCTTGCGTTCTCAGGCAGTTCATCGAGTGATTTTACCCCTGTGATGTCTTCTGTCCATCCTGGCAGCTCCTCGTAAACTGGCTCACATTCAGCAAGTGTCTTGAGACTTGCTGGGAATTCTTCAATCAACTCGCCTTTGTAGCGATAGGCGACACAAATTTTAAGTGTTTCGATTCCAGTCAATACATCGATTGAGTTTAAAGATAGGTCCGTGATTCCGCTGACACGGCGGGCATGTCGGACGACGACACTGTCGAACCAGCCTACGCGGCGAGGGCGTCCAGTTGTCGTACCATACTCACGGCCTACTTCACGGATTTGGTGGCCGATTTCGTTATCTAGCTCTGTAGGGAATGGTCCATCACCCACACGAGTGGTATAAGCTTTTGAAACTCCAACAATATGAGTGATTTTGGTGGGTCCAACTCCTGAACCAATCGTGACACCACCTGCTACTGGATTGGATGATGTGACGAAAGGATATGTTCCCTGGTCGATGTCGAGCATGACGCCCTGTGCACCTTCAAATAATACACGGCGGCCATCATCCAATGCATCGTTAAGCACAACAGATGTGTCGACCACATAATCCTTGATTTGCTGACCATACTCATAATACTCATCCAGAATGTCCTCAAGCTTGAATCCTTCTGTTTCGTAGATTCGTTCAAGCAGGCGATTCTTTTCTTCCAGGTTGCGAGAAAGCTTTTCTTCAAATACTTCACGATCCAACAGGTCGGCAATCCGAATTCCGGTACGTGCAGCTTTATCCATGTAGGCAGGACCGATTCCCTTCTTGGTCGTTCCGATTTTATTGGCACCTTTGCTCGCTTCTTCCACCTCATCAAGCTTTAAGTGATAAGGAAGGATGACATGCGCGCGGTTGCTGATGCGCAGATTATCTGTCTTAACATCTTTGTCGTGAAGATAAGCAAGTTCCTTCACTAACGCTTTTGGATCCACAACCATTCCGTTGCCGATGACGCTGATTTTATCATTATAGAAAATTCCTGATGGAATTAAATGCAATTTATATGTTTCACCATTGAACTTAATTGTATGTCCGGCGTTGTTACCTCCTTGGTAACGGGCAATCACTTCGGCATTTTCTGATAGGAAGTCTGTAATCTTCCCTTTTCCTTCGTCTCCCCATTGTGTCCCTACTACTACTACGGATGACATATAAAAAGCACCTCCAAAGGTATACGGTTATTTTTTTCCGTTTCAAACATATAAAGTTTACCAGCATTAATAGCTTAAAGTCAACAAAACACGAACATTAATTTTATATTACATTTAATTCGTTCGTAAAAAATCAATAGAGTTAAGAGTTTTATTGTATGTAAGCCGGTTTTTCCTAAGGTTATAAAAGCAACATAGTTTACGAAAAGAGCCTAAAAAAAAGAGAATCAACCTATACGGTCAATTCTCATTATGCCCCCGGTGGAGCGTACGATTCGTCATATCTATTTTCGATATTAACGAATTTATTGTATTCTTTTACAAAGGCCAGCTTGACGGTGCCTACCGGGCCGTTACGCTGCTTGGCAATAATGATTTCGATGATGTTCTTGTCTTCGGATTCTTTGTCATAATAGTCATCACGATAAAGGAAGGCTACAATATCGGCATCCTGCTCAATTGAACCGGATTCACGGATATCAGACATCATCGGACGCTTGTCCTGTCGCTGTTCCACTCCACGGGAAAGCTGGGACAGTGCGATAACAGGGACCTGCAATTCACGCGCCAATTGCTTGAGGGAACGGGATATCTCGGATACTTCCTGCTGACGGTTTTCGCCGGCACGGCCGCTTCCAAGGATCAGCTGCAAGTAATCGATCATGATCATGCCAAGTCCCTGCTCCTGCTTTAAGCGTCGGCACTTTGACCGGATATCGGTAATTTTAACACCCGGGGTATCATCTATGAAGATTCCTGCGTTAGACAAGCTTCCCATTGCCATCGTCAGTTTGCCCCAGTCCTCATCATTCAGGGAACCTGTACGAAGCCTCTGTGCATCGATATTTCCTTCAGCACAAAGAACACGCATGACCAGCTGCTCTGCTCCCATCTCCAAACTGAAGATCGCAACATTCTCTCCTGTTTTTTTCGCAACATTCTGGGCGATATTCAAGGCGAATGCTGTTTTACCAACCGAAGGACGGGCACCTACTATGATCAAATCATTTCGTTGAAAGCCTGCTGTCATTCGATCAAGCTCGGTAAAGCCTGTCTCAAGACCGGTGATATCCCCTTTGCGGTTATGCATTTCCTCGATATTATCATAGGTCCTGACAAGGACATCTTTGATATTATGGAAGGCTCCTCCGCCTTTACGCTGGGCAACCTCCATTATGTTCTTTTCTGCTTCGGCAAGTAATGCCTCGACTTCATCCTCACGCAAATAGCCATCTTCAGCGATGCCTGATGCTGTTCGGATCAGCCTTCTTAGCAATGATTTTTCTTCTACGATTCTAGCATAATACTCTATATTAGCAGCCGTCGGCACGGATGCAGCCAATTCACTTAAATAACTGACGCCTCCAACATCTTCAATCAGCTTGGATGATGCCAATTCCTCAGTGACTGTCACCAGGTCAATGGCTTTGCCTTTATCATTTAAATCCAGCATGACGTTAAAGATTTTCTGGTGCGCAACACGATAAAAGTCGTCGGGTAATAATATTTCTGAAGCAAGAGTTAAAGCTGATGGCTCTAAAAATATTGCGCCAAGTACGGCTTGTTCCGCTTCCATGTTTTGCGGCGGAAGTCGATCCGCGAATAATTCACTCATCTGCCTGCCCCCTTACAAATTGATTCTCTCTTTTAATTGAAAAAAGTGATCAGCAGAACCGATCACCTATTTCTGTAACTATATTATTTTATCATGTTTACAGCTATATGGAACTGTAAATTATTTACCTTCTTTTACATGAACATTCAAAGTTGCCTGTACATCTTTATGAAGCTTGACTGGAACCTTTGTGTATCCAAGTGTGCGAATGGCATCCGAAAGCTCAATTTTACGCTTATCAAGCTTGATGCCGTTGGCTTTTTGTAGTTCATCAGCAATCTGCTTGCTAGTGATTGAGCCGAATAGACGTCCATCCTCACCAGATTTCGCAGATAGTTCAACAGTAACCTTTTCCAGTTTTTCCTTTAATGCTTTCGCATCTTCAAGCTCCTGCTGAGCCATTTTCTCTTCCTTCTTTTGTTGTGCACTCAGGGAACTCATTGCGGCCTGGTTTGCTTCAACCGCAAGACCCTGTTTGATCAGGAAATTGTGTGCGTAGCCATCTGCCACATTTTTGATTTCGCCTTTTTTTCCTTTTCCTTTAACGTCCTTCAAAAAGATTACTTTCATTCTTTTTGTCCCCCTTCTAAATAATCATCTATAGCATTTTGTAAAAGTGTTTCTGCCTCATCGGTAGATATATCATACATCTGTGTCGCGGCATTCGTTAAATGCCCTCCACCTTCGAGATTTTCCATGATCACCTGGACATTGATGTCGCCAAGTGACCTTGCACTTATGCCAACTGTATCTTCGGATCGTTTTGCGATGACAAAGGATGCTGAGACTCCATCCATCGTTAACAGAGTGTCTGCAGCCTGTGCAATCAGCACATGGTCACAGTAAACATCGTCTGCCCCTTTTGAAATGACAATCCCATCTCGATAAAAATAAACATTCTCAATAATTTTAGCTCTTCTGATATACGTATTAATATCCTCTTTTAAAAACTTCTGGACCAAAATGGTATCCGCACCATGGCTGCGAAGGTATGAAGCAGCATCGAAAGTCCGCGCTCCGGTCCTTAAGGTGAAGCTCTTCGTATCGACGATGATTCCCGCCAATAAAGCCGTAGCCTCGAGCATCTGGATTTTACCGTGTTTCGGCTGATATTCCAGCAACTCTGTCACAAGCTCAGCTGTCGATGAAGCATAAGGCTCCATATAGACGAGCAATGGATTTTTGATAAATTCCTCTCCCCGGCGGTGATGATCGATCACGATGACGTTCTCAATCCGATTCAATAATCGCTCATCAATGACCAGCGATGGCTTATGCGTATCGACAACGACAAGCAATGTATCATCTGATGCGATTTCATATGCCTGTTCCGGTGTTATGAACCTAGAGTAGAGGGAATCATTTTCCTTAATCTCATCCATCAGGCGCTGTACACCTGTATCGATTTCATTTTTATTATAAACGATAAATCCTTCACGCTTATTCATCTGTGCTACTTTAAGAATCCCGATCGCCGAGCCGATGGCGTCCATATCTGGGTTCTTGTGTCCCATGATTAAGACCTTGTCACTCTCGACCACCAATTCCTTCAAGGCATGGGAAATGACTCGCGCCCTTACCCTTGTTCGCTTTTCTACAGGATTGGTCTTGCCGCCATAAAACTTAACTTTGCCATTAGGCTGTTTGATTGCGACCTGGTCACCACCCCGTCCCAAAGCCAGATCCAGGCTGGATTGCGCCTGTGAACCAAGTTCAGGAAGCGATGAATATCCCGTACCAACCCCAATACTCAAAGTTAATGGTACATTTTGCTTCGATGTCGTTTCCCTTACTTCATCAAGAATCGAGAATTTCCCTTTTTCCAGCAGCTGGAGAATATGTTCACTAAAAACAGCGATGAACCGCTCAGATGAAACTCTTTTGAGGAATACCCCGTTATTGGTTGCCCACTTATTTAAGATGGACGTCACAAGACTATTTAAGCTGCTTTTTGTCTGATCATCCATTCCCTGAGTGAGTTCTTCATAGTTATCAAGGTAAATGATTGAAATAACAGTGCGCTCATCATGATACATTTTTTCAATTTCTGCCTGTTCGGTCACGTCGAAAAAGTAAAGCAGCCGCTCTTCAGGCTTATGGATGACCCTGAATTTACGGGCATGAAGAGTGATGATTTCTGTTTCCACTTCTTGCTTAATCAGTGGAATGACGGCATCGGCCACATCATACAGTGATTTGCCTACCAGCGAATCTTCATTGAAACATGCAGCAATGAAAGGATTCGTCCACTCAATATAATAGTCATCATTAACCAGCATAATCCCAATTGGCATTTCCATCAAAGCTTCTTCGCCGACTTTTTTCACCCGATAAGACAGCGTGGAAATATACTCTTCCGTCTCTTGCCTTATTTTATGATTAACTTGAAAAATCATATATATCAACAGGCCAGTGAGAATGAACCCTGCTGCTCCTATAATCCAGTTATAGTAAGCTAGAAATCCAATCAGCACTAGTGTTACGGCCATCAATCCATACAATGGATAGCGTATTTGCCGCCTCTCTAAATAAGAAGGCATGTGCTCAGCTCCTAAAGCGTTAGTTTCTGATTACTTCTTCTCCCCAAGACGTTTTCTTAAGTCAAACCCTAAATCAATTATACCTAATATCCTCACAATATAAAGAACAAATGGCAGGAGGAAAGTCAGGACAAGGACGATGATTGGGACAGCTTTAGGATAGTTTTTAATATGTGTTACATAAAACACGAACGAGAGCCCCTGAAGGACCATCAGCATTTGCAGGATGAATGTTAGATTAGAAATTACCCAGAACAAGTATGTTCCCTTTTCTGGCTGTATGATCAATGCTGCAATCATCGTAATAAGATAGTACCAAAGAATGCTCTTCGGCAGATTCAATTCCCTGAACGGAGGCCAGGTTGGCACCTTGATCCCGAACCGCTTCAAGAATGGGAACGAGACAAGCTGAAGCAGGAACACAATCAGGAATGACGCCATGACGAACATGCTCGGCATGAGAACTTCCATCATATCAATCATGGTTTCAAATTGTTTGATAAGCACCTCATCGGGTGCCTGTCCCATTTGTTCCAGCAATTTAATCGCCTGGTCAGTAGAGGCACGAAATGCATCCATCAATTCATCGATAATATTTATTTTGAACAAGATGACCGACAACGCATATTGTACCACCAAATTCAAAAGGAAAACGAGGGCACCAGCTATGTATGCTGCAAATTTACTTTTCCCTTCCCTGACCATGTACCCCATCACAGCCCCCGTTGTCCCATATGTCAATGCAAGCGGGATTGCCAGGAGCGAACCTAGAATCATGGATAATAAGACAGCTGCCAGTGTAAAAACAGCCGTGCTTTTTCCATCATACTTAGCCCCGAAAAATAAGAACGGCAAAGAAAGGAACAGGTTAATAATTAACCCCAGGCCAGGTATATAAAAAGTGATCAATAATAAAACCGCAAAAATCGCTAACAGGATGGCACCTTCCGTCAGCTTGTATGTATTCTTCATAATCCACCGCCTTGGTCACTATAAGGTTCAAGCTAGATCTATAACAGTTTCCTGAACCATGGAGCAGCCATTTTTAAAATAACCGATAAGAACTATTTTAGCTTCTAAACGTATGACAAGCAAACGAAGTGATATTTGGCTAATATAAAAGGCAGCGGGAATGCCCCGCTGCCTTTTAAAATCCGATCATTATTCGCCTGAAACGTATGGCAGTAATGCCATTTGACGAGAACGTTTAATCGCAACTGTCAATTTACGCTGATATTTAGCGCTAGTTCCAGTTACACGACGTGGTAAAATTTTACCGCGCTCAGAGATGAATTTTTTTAGAAGATCAACATCTTTATAATCGATCTTAGTGATTCCGTTTGCTGTGAAGTAGCAAACCTTACGGCGTTTTGCACGTCCGCCTCTGCGTCCACCCATTGCCATGGTCATTTCCCTCCTTGTGTATTCTATTTCAAGTCCTAGTTATATTAGAATGGAAGATCATCATCTGAAATGTCGATCTGGCCGCCACCTGCAAATGGATCCTCATCTACTTTTGTATAACCTTGGTTTTGTCGTTGATTCTGATTCCCGAATGGGGATCCTTGATCATTTTGACGGGAATAACCGCTATCCCCTCTGTCTGAAGACTGTCCTTTTGGCTCAAGGAACTGAACACTCTCAGCAAGAACTTCTGTAACGTAAACACGCTTACCATCTTGTCCTTCATAGCTGCGAGTTTGAACGCGTCCATCAACACCTGCAAGGCTTCCCTTCTTCAAGAAGTTAGCAACGTTTTCGGCTGGACGGCGCCATACCACACAGTTGATGAAGTCAGCTTCTCTTTCCCCCTGCTGGTTGGTAAATGAACGATTTACCGCAAGTGTGAAAGTAGCCACCGCAACTCCATTCGGTGTGAAACGTAATTCAGGATCCTTGGTCAAACGGCCAACAAGAATGACACGATTCATCATCAGAATCAACTCCTTCCCCTCAGCATGAATGTTCCATATGAAACATCAACCGCTGAAAGTATATATTTATATCATTAATTATTCTTCTTCTTTAATTACGATGTGGCGAAGGATATCTTCGTTGATCTTAGCAAGACGAGAGAATTCCTCAACTGCTTCCGGAGTAGCGTTTACCTTAACAATCTGGTAGTAGCCATCACGGAAATCATTGATTTCATAAGCAAGGCGGCGTTTGCCCCATTCCTTAGCTTCTGAAACTTCCGCACCGTTTTCTGTAAGGATTGAGCTGAAACGCTCAGTAAGAGCCTTTTTAGCTTCCTCTTCAATGTTTGGGCGGATGATGTACATAACTTCGTACTTTCTCATCACTGTCACCTCCTTTTGGTCTAAACGGCCCCATTACAGGGCAAGGAGTAATTGTTTAATTACTCACAAGATGAAATTATATCACAGAACATATCCAAAGGCAATGATATGTATAGAGAATCTAATTACCCTCTTTTTTTGTGTGATAGATTTCTATAAGAAAACACTAACATATGTTCGTATTTTTGTCCATGCTTAAATATTGGAGGATAAAAAAAATAATGCCCTGCTATATGGCAGGGCATTGATGAATTATACATTGAAACGGAAGTGGATGATGTCTCCATCTTTTACTTCGTATTCTTTTCCTTCAAGGCGGACTTTTCCTGCTTCCTTGGCTGCTGCCATGGAGCCTGCTGCAAGAAGATCATCGTAGTGGACTGTTTCTGCACGGATGAATCCACGCTCGAAATCAGAGTGGATGACTCCAGCACACTGAGGTGCCTTCATTCCGTGGCGGAATGTCCATGCTCGGACTTCCTGGACGCCAGCTGTGAAGTAGGTTGCCAGACCTAGCAGGCTGTAAGCTGCACGGATCAACTGGTCCAAACCTGATTCTTCAATGCCTAGCTCTTCTAGGAACATTTGCTTTTCTTCACCTTCAAGTTCAGCGATTTCTTCTTCGATCTTAGCGCTGATGACGATGACTTCCGCATTATCTTTTTGTGCAAATTCTCGGACTTTCTGGACATATTCATTGCCACTTGGATCTGCAACATCTTCTTCACCTACATTCGCAACATAAAGCATAGGCTTGATTGTAAGCAAATGAAGGTGTTTAACGATTTTCATTTCTTCATCAGTGAATTCAACCGCACGTGCTGGTTGCTCTGCTTCAAACGCATCACGGAGGCGAGCCAGAATTGGAAACTCAATCGAAGCTTCCTTATCTTTTTGCTTTGCCAACTTCTCGACGCGGCTGATTCTTTTTTCAACAGACTCGAGGTCAGCAAGGATCAATTCGAGGTTAATAACCTCAATATCAGAAATAGGATCAACTTTACCGGCAACGTGCGTGATATTGTCATCTGCAAAGCAGCGGACAACCTGGCAGATCGCATCTACCTGGCGAATATGGGAAAGAAACTTGTTCCCAAGCCCTTCTCCCTTACTCGCACCTTTAACGATTCCGGCGATATCAGTGAATTCAAATGCAGTTGGTACAGTCTTTTTCGGCTGTACAAGCTCAGTCAATTTAGTTAAACGATGGTCAGGAACCTCAACGATTCCGACATTCGGGTCAATCGTACAGAACGGGTAATTGGCTGATTCAGCACCAGCCTGTGTGATCGCATTAAACAATGTTGATTTCCCAACGTTAGGAAGTCCAACAATACCTGCTGTTAAGGCCATCCATGTCACTCCTCTATTTAAAAATGTATCTATTCAAGCAAGAATCACCTAAACGATTTTTTCCTCTCACAATTATAGTGATTACGAAAGGAAAAGACAAGCTTGTAAGAAAAGCGCAAGCGCATTGATCAGCTCCGACAAGCGATGGAGGGCGGACAGTGAAAATATTCTTTGACTTTCTTCATGAACGGTACCCTTATAGAAGTGGATTGCCTTGCATAAGGGTATCTTTCGTCTTGAACGGTACCCTTATAGAGAGGGATTACCTTGCATAAGGGTATCTTTTGACTTGAACGGTACCCTTATAGAGGTGGATTGCCTTGTATAAGGGCATCTTTCGTCTTGAACGGTACCCTTATAGAGAGGGATTGCCTTGCATAAGGGCATCTTTCGTCTTGAACGGTACCCCTATAGAGATGGATTGCCTTGCATAAGGGCATCTTTCGTCTTGAACGGTACTCTTATATTTCAAATTTCAAATGAATAAGTCATCCTCCTGTCCAGATTTCACTTTTTAACGGGCACCAATCCCCTTTTGATTTCATAAAAAACCGCACTCTCCATGAAAGTGCGGCAAAACGATGATTATTCTTTTACTACTTTTTCAATATTGACGAGGCAATCATATAGTGTGCTGCCGAGGCCATTGTCTGACTCCCGGCTGGATGTAAGCTGGTTGACGGAGCCGCCGAATCGGGCACTTAAGCCTTCATCAATATTAACGGTTCCCGGGTGGGCCATTTTTAAAATTGAAACGGTCCCTTTCAACTCACCTCTGTCATTCCAGACACGGACAGAGTCCTGATCTTCCAATCCTTTTTCAACAGCCACGCTGCTAGCGATCTCGACTTTCACATAAGGCTCCGGCTGGAAAAGGTGGAAATGCTGTGAGTGGTTGGAACGCAGCGGATGAATCGTCAGCAAGGTATATGGATATTTTTCCGCCAGCGCGGGATTCGACCATTTTGTCTCTGTTGGCAGCGACAATTTAACTTGACCGTCAGCGACTGCAGAAGCTGTGAATTCATACTTGCCGCTTGGCGTTTTGAATCTCCTGTCTGCCCATGGGATTTTATCCACCGGGAGCTCCGCGAACTTTTCAGCACGGATTTTGTCCAAGGTAATGCCCTTTTCTGTCAAGGATGCCAGGCCCATCCCGATGAAATCTTCTCTTGCAAACTCAAATTCAGCACCAAATCCTAGCCGATTCGCCAGTTCTCCCCAAATCCATGCGTCCGGTTTAGCTTCTCCCGGTGGTTCGACCAGCTTCGGTCCGTGGTTCACATAATGATGGTACATCGAAGAATAATACACATCCTCCACTTCAAAAGCAGTGGCAGCTGGCAAAACATAATCAGCCAGTTCGGCCGTATCTGTCATGAACTGGTCAATCACTACGAGTGTTTCAAGTGATTCAAAAGCCTCTCGCACTCTGTTCGTATCCGGAACTTGAGTCAGTGGATTTCCGCATGTGACAATCCCCATCTTGATTACAGGATCAACTGCTGAGAGAATCTCTTCTGCCTGCCTCATCATCGTAAACGTACGCGTGGTTTTTTTCCGTTCAGGCATGGTCAGATTCTGGTAGTCAAAGCTTTGCCCCACCTGCTTGTTCGCATAGTTTGCGCCACCGCCAGGAATGCCGATATTCCCGCTGACGGCAACCAGTGCATCCAGCAGCCTGATCGTATTCCCGCCATTTTCATACCGCTGCATACCCAGTCCCATGATGGATGATACTGGCTTGTCAGCATAAACTTCAGCAAGATGGGTAATGATGTCGGCCGGAACTTCTGTCAGTTCACTGATATAGTCTAATGAAACAGTATCCAGCAAAGCTTTCAAGTCCTCGAACCCTACGCTATGGTCAGACAAGAACTCGCTATCCTGCAACTCCATCCTCAGCAACTCTTTCATAATGCCCGCTGCTAAAAGGCCATCAAAACCTGGCTTGATGGAGATGTACTCATGTGCCAGCTTTGCCGTTGCATTATAAATAGGGTCAATTACATAGATTTTTGTGCCATTCTTCTTCGCTGCCTGGAGGTTTTGAAAAAGATGCATATTCGTCCGAGCAACATTTCTGCCCCAGATCACAACATGTTTACTATTTTTCAAATCTTCCGGTGCATGGCTATAGGCATCACCAAAATCCCAGTTCTGTGCTTCAATGCCTGCTCCCCAGCAAATGGAACCGGTCAATTCAGTTACTCCGCCATATAAGTTAAAAAAGCGGCTGTCGAGATTAGTTAGCAAACCACCGTTAGCATAATCATGGCTGTGCAAAACGGAAGTGGTGCCATAACTCTCTTTATAATAAGTCAGTTTTTCAGCAATCTCATCGAGCGCCTGATCCCAGGAAATCTGCTGGAATTTACCATCGATTTTTTTCAGAGGATAAAGCAATCTGTCTTCCGAATTCGCCCTGTTCTCCAGCATCCTGCCGCGGCCGCAAATTTTCCCCTGTGTAATCGGATGTTCGGGATTCCCTTCAACTTTGGTTACCTTCCCATCATCCACGGTAACAAGGAAACCGCAGCTGTCCCAGCAGTTCAATGGACATGCCGAATGATGTACTGTCGCCACTTCCTCATCTCCCCACGTTCTCTCTATAAATATTTCGTTAATTTTACCTTTAAGAATAATACAATTAGGCAAAAAAAAGAAGCAGGATTACTCACCCTGCTTCGATAAAACCTTCTTTACTTTTCGTGTGAACTCTTTTCTGGGGATCAAGACACTGTGCTCGCAGCCTTCACACTTGATTCGGAAATCCATGCCAAGGCGGATGATCTTCCACTTGTTTGTGCCGCAAGGATGTGGTTTTTTCATTTCAACAACATCATTAAGTTGAAATTCATGCTCCAATTGTAAAACCTCCTTGTTTATTTACCGAATTCTTTTTGCTCTCCGCCTTCCTGACGGGAGTACATGACCATTCTTGGGAACGGAATTTCAATTCCGTGCTCATCCAGGAGAAGCTTGATTTCCTTGCGAAGTTGTCTTCCAATATACCAATGTTTCATGGGCACTGTTTCTGCAACGATACGCAGCACAACCTCTGAAGCGCCAAATTGCTGTACGCCTAATAGTTCGGGCGTCTTCACCAGTTCCGGATACTTCTCAGTTGTTGTTTCAAGATATTGCTGCAGTACTTTTTCAGCGTATTCAATATCGCCTTCATAAGCTATTCCTATATCAAGTACCGAAACGCTGTTATATACCGAGAAGTTGGTGACTTCTACGATGCTGCCATTAGGAAGGATATTGATTTCACCTGTAAAGCTTTTAATCTTCGTCGTCCGCAGCCCGATTTCCTCTACCGTTCCTTCAAATTGTCCAATTCTTACATAATCACCTACAGAGAATTGATCTTCAAAAATAATGAAGAAACCGGTGATGATGTCTTTTACGAGACTTTGCGCCCCGAAACCGACGGCCAAGCCGACAATCCCTGCACCAGCAAGCATTGCTTTAACATCGATCGTCATTGCCGCAAGAATGGACATGATCGCAATAAAGTAGACAACATATGTCAGTACATTCTCAAGCAGCTTCATTAATGTTGCCTCTCGCCGCTCCGTTATCCGCAACGGACCTCTCGTCCTGACCTTAAAGAAATTGCGGATCGCTATCTTTCCAATTCGGATGAACAAACCCGTGATAATTAGGATGGCAATGATTTTTAAAACACCTTCCCCTATATCAAACCAAAGCTGATCATCCATGAATTTTCTGCTTAAGTTATTTAAAAACTCCTGAGACCTAGTCAGACTTTCTTCTGCATTGGTCATTTTTTCACCCGCCTGTCAATTTCATGCTATCAATATCATACGTTATGTAACAAAGTAGAAGTTTTCATACAAGCACAATCATTTTAACAAGTTTTATAATGTAGTTAAAGAAGACTGTTTGCTCAAATTAAAAGTTAACCAGCTATAAAAATTAACTGGTGATTTTATTATTTTAATATAACTCTTATGTTTTTCACCAGTGTCTATACCCTTAAAATCTTTTTTTAAAAAACATGACCTTTCTCCTCCACAAAATAAACACTGCTCCAAAAGACCCTGTTTAAATCTTTCTGTTTATAGGTATGTATAGATTACAAAAAAAGTCCGTATACTGATAGTACGAATTTTGAAGGAGTTGATCCAATGAATCTCAAAAACCATTTTTTCGAGCGGAGAAACAATGTGGCAAAAATCAACCACGAAGATGATCTGGCTGCAGAAAAGCTGGCTTCTGAAATCCTGGACCATTTGCCTAATTTCAGCACACGCCCAATTGTTTTTGTCTGTATTGGAACTGACCGCTCTACCGGTGATTCATTGGGTCCGCTAATCGGAACACTTCTCGAGGAAAAAGAAATTGCACCTTACCATGTATACGGGACTCTTGATGATCCAATACATGCAGTAAACATGGATGCGAAACTGGCTGAAATCAAAGAAAAGCACTTCAATCCTTTTATCATTGGCATAGACGCCTGCCTGGGAAGGTTAAAAAGTGTCGGATCCATCCAGGTAGGAAATGGTCCAGTCAAACCAGGTGCCGGAGTGAATAAGGAACTTCCCGAAGTCGGCAATATGCACATTACAGGCATCGTAAATGTCAGTGGGTTCATGGAATTCTTTGTTTTGCAAAACACAAGATTGAACCTCGTCTTAAAAATGGCAAAAACGATTGCGAACGGTATTTTCGAGAGCAGCCAGCAGCTATCGAAAAAACAGGATTGGCCAAAACTGAATTGGGATCTAGAGGCTGAGCAGCCTACAGTTGCCGAATAACGATAAAAATTTTAAACACGCCGGGAGACTATCTCTCGGCGTGTATTTTCTCTAAAGGTCTGCCCAACCTTTTGGAGCTCCAGAAGGTGACAATACCCATGATCAATGAAATCACAAATGGTACGATGAACCACCCCGGCATCATGACCGTCCAGAAAAGCAAGTAAGCAGTGATGGCAAAAATCAGGATACTTGAGATAAATAATAGACTGGATAGAAAATCTTTCATTGCAGAATCATCTTCTTACAGTCCGACCGTATAGTGTGAGATTGTGACAAGTACGGCAGTCACCAGTATGCCGGGAAGGAGGTTCGCAACCCTGATTTTCGTCAGTCCGATCAGGTTTAAGCCAATGGCGAAAATCATCACCCCGCCGGTTGCAGTCAATTCAAGAATGAAGCTGTCCATCAAGGCTTGTGGAATAAATTTATCAATTTGCGTCGCAAACAATGCAATTGTTCCCTGATAGAGCATTACCGGAATCGCTGAAAAAAGAACCCCAATACCGAGTGTCGTAGTTAGAATTAAAGCCGTGAAACCGTCAATGATTGCCTTTGTATAAAGCACGTCATGGTCGCCGCGGATGCCGCTATCGAGAGCACCAATAATGGCCATCGCGCCAATGACAAAAATCAATGTGGCCGTCACGAAACCTTGTGAAATACTTCCTTCTCCTTTTGATCCAAGTTTTCTCTCGAGCCAGTCTCCAACTGAATTCAGCTTATCCTCCAGCTTCCAGGCTTCCCCAAGTACTGCCCCCATCACAAGACTCAAGATAACAATCAGGAAATTAGCACTCTTAAACCCCATTTGCAGGCCCAATACCATCACCGCAAGACCGATGCCATGCATGACTGTAGTTTTCATATTTTCAGGAATTCTCGTCAAAAGCCTGCCAAGCAAGGTCCCGACGATAATCAAAAGCCCATTGACAATGGTGCCAAGTAAAAACATAGCGTTCACCTATCTTTAAATTTTGTATGTACACTCATGTAAAAAAAGAAGCCATCAAATTGATAGCTTAAGAGTTTTGCTGATCTAGTAGTTCCAGAATCCGTTCCAGATCATCTTTAGAGAAAAATTCTATTTCAATCTTCCCTTTGTTTTTCGATTGTTTGATGTTAACAGTTGTGCCGAAACGCTCACGAAGCGTCGTTTCCCGTTCGCGGATGAAAACATCCTTTGTCGTTTTTTCTTTTTTTGTTTCACGTGGAACAACTTCGTTCATCTGCTGAATCAACTGCTCTAGCTGGCGGACATTCATTCCATCTTTAAGGATTTTATCCACGAGGACCGGGAGTTTGTCTTTCTTCCTTAATCCTAGAAGCGCGCGTCCATGGCCCATTGATATTTTGCCATCCGAAATCAGTTGCTGAATCTTAGGCGGCAGCGACAGCAAGCGGATATGGTTTGCCAGATGCGGACGGCTTTTGCCCAGTCTCTTTGCTAATTCTTCTTGTGTGAGCTTCAGCTTTTCAATCAGTGTTTGATAGGCGATTCCCTCTTCGATTGGATTTAAATCTTCCCTCTGAAGGTTTTCCAGCACAGCAAGCTCCATCATCTGCTGTTCATTAAGTTCACGGACGACTGCCGGGACTGTTTCCAGCTTTGCTTCCTTCGCGGCACGGAACCGCCTTTCCCCAACGACTATTTCATAGCCTTTTATCGTCTTCCTGACAATAATCGGCTGAAGGATTCCATGTTCCTGGATCGATTGCTTCAATTCCTCTATCGCTTCCGGCTGGAAAACTTTTCGTGGTTGATAAGGATTCGGCCGTATTTCTTTGATGCTTATTTCCTGGACCTTTTCGTCCTTACCGGCTTCTTCTTTAAATAAAGCATTCAATCCTTTACCTAAGCCTTTAGCCATTTGCAACCACTTCCTTTGCAAGATCTAAATAAACCTCTGCCCCGCGGGACTTTGGATCATAAATGATGATTGGCTCTCCGTGGCTTGGAGCTTCACTCAACCGGACATTCCGGGGAATGACTGTCTTGTATACCTTGTCCTGGAAGTACTTCTTCACTTCCTCTATGACTTGAAGACCAAGATTCGTACGTGCATCCAGCATCGTCAGCAGGACACCTTCAATCTTCAAATCCTGGTTCAAATGCTTCTGTACGAGTCGGACAGTATTCAGGAGCTGACTTAATCCTTCCAATGCATAATACTCACACTGGACAGGGATGATGACTGCATCTGAAGCCGTCAAAGCATTCAAAGTCAATAAACCAAGAGACGGCGGACAGTCGATGATAATATAATCAAAACGATCCTTCACTTCCTCGAGAGCCCGCTTCAAGCGAACCTCCCTAGATATCGTGGGCACGAGCTCAATCTCCGCTCCTGCAAGCTGGATGGTCGCAGGAATTGTATATAAATTCTCAACTGCTGTTGGATGGATTACATTTTTGGCTTCAACATCGTCAACAAGAACATCATAGATGCATTGCTCAACATCCGCTTTCTCAATCCCCACACCACTCGTCGCATTTCCCTGGGGATCCGTATCGACAAGGAGCACTTTTTTTCCTATGTATGCAAGGCAAGCACCAAGATTCACCGATGTCGTCGTTTTGCCGACTCCGCCTTTTTGATTCGCAATCGCAATGATTTTCCCCACATTGTCACCTTCTTTCAAAACCCAATAAATAGTATATGTTTAGCTTTAAGCAAAAAAATGCATTATAAATTAGGCTTTTCCCAGCAATTCAGGATGAAAATCACCGAAAAAAGCAATCACGTATTCTATTTTATCATGAAAAAAGACAGTTGATAGAATTTTTATTAAAAAGAAATAATCCAGTAATATGCGAAGTGCAGTACACAAAAAGCCCCGTTTCCAGGCTGCTGATTGAGTCAAATGGCAACAAAAAAACGGGAGACAGCCTGTCCCCCGCTAGCAATCTATTATTTCTTTTTTGGTATGCGAATCGTGAATTGATAGAACTCTTCAAACTCTTCTTCTTCGGAATCAAGATTGATGCCGCTGTCAGAAACCATTGTCAGTGACTGACGGATGGTATTGACGGCAATCCTCATATCCTTGCTGAATGCCTTCCGCTTTGGCTTTGGTTTCTCTTCATTTTGGCTCAGAAGCTTGACGACACGTTCTTCCGTTTGTTTGACATTAAGCGATCTCTCAATGATCTCTGCCAACACTTGTACCTGCAGCTCAGGGTTCTTTAACGGGATTAACGAACGGGCATGGCGCTCTGTGATCAATTTATTCAAGAGTGCATCCTGTACTTCCTGTGGAAGCTTTAGCAATCGCAGCTTATTCGCAACCGTTGATTGACCTTTTCCCAATCTTTGCGCCAGTGCTTCCTGGGTCAGGTTATGGATTTCCAGCAATTTACCATAAGCCATCGCTTCTTCAATTGGTGACAGTTCCTCACGCTGAAGGTTCTCAATCAAAGCAACTGATGCTGTTTCGGAATCGGATAGGTTTTTAACGATTGCAGGAACCTCTTCCCACTCAAGCTTTTTCATTGCTCGCCAGCGGCGTTCACCTGCAATTATTTCAAATCGGTCCTGATCGTATTCCCGGACGACGATTGGCTGGATTACTCCATGTATGTGAATGGTACGGGCCAATTCTTCAATTTTTTCATCATCAAAAACAGTTCTTGGCTGGTATCTATTTGGAATAATATGGTCAATCGGAATCTTCTTTATTTCTTCGTTTTCTATGTTGTCAATATCCTCAACCGTCTGTTCTTCCATTTGGTTCGGTTCTTCCACTTGGTTCCGTTCTTTTTCCTTTTCCCCAAGGCCAAAAAAGCGCGAAAAAGAAGGCTTCATCACCCTACACCACCTTTATGAACTCCCTATTACATATTCTCTATAAAAATGACAAGTTCCTGCCTATAGACTCTATTATAAACTAAATTCATTTTTCCAAATAGACCAAAAAGCATTAGCAAGCATAGGCGGCTCCATCAATCGCACACTTCAAGCCTTTGGCCAGTGTGCTGCGACTGATGTATGCACCTATTCAATCGGCGTTTTATTCGGGGTTCCCGGTTTTCTTGGGTACTTCTTAGGTGTTGTTTTTAGTTTGTTAATGATTAAAATATTTCGTTCACTCTCTTCCACAGGCAAGGTGAAGGAATGGGCAGATTCAAGCTTTCCGCCAAGAACATTGATTGCTTTTTCACCAACCTGCAGTTCCTCTCCTGCCTGGTTGCCCTTCATGGCGATGAATGTCCCGCCAGTTTTCACTAGCGGAAGGCAAAGTTCACTTAACACGGACATTCTGGCTACAGCCCTTGCCATAACAACTTCATATTTCTCACGATGGGAAGGATTCTGTCCGAATGTCTCGGCACGGTCGTGAATGAAGGTCGTACCTTCCAATCCCAATTCTTTCGAAAGCTGCTCGAGGAACGTGATTCGCTTATTCAAGGAATCGACAATCGTCACCTTGATTTCAGGGAATGCAATTTTAATCGGGATACTCGGAAAGCCGGCCCCGGCACCAACGTCACACAAATTGAGCGGCTTGTTAAAGTCAAAATAAAATGCGGCAGAAATGGAATCATAAAAATGCTTCAAGTACACATCAGGCTTTTCTGTGATCGCAGTTAAGTTCATTTTTTCATTCCACTCGACGAGCATTTGGTAATACTTTTCATATTGCTCCATTTGCTTCTGAGAAAGCTGTATTCCCTTTTCAGCGAGCAAAGCTTTAAATTGATCTGTATTCATAAGCCAACCCTTTCTGTCCTTGCTGGTGATTTCATAAGAAAAGCGCAAGCGCCTTGGTCAGCCCCGACAAGCGTTGGGGCTAGACACTAAAGTGTGTGGAGAAATCATACTTTATCCATTAAAAATTTACGATTGAATTCGTGCAATACGCCCCTGTTCTAAATAGACAAGCAGTATAGAGATATCTGCAGGGTTCACTCCAGAAATTCTCGAAGCCTGAGCCAAAGTTAATGGACGAACTTCCTTCAATTTTTGACGGGCCTCTGTTGCCAATCCGGAAATCGCATCATAATCAATATTTTCGGGAACTTTCTTATCTTCCATCTTTTTCAGCCTTTCGACCTGCTGAAGAGACTTCTCAATATATCCCTCATATTTGATTTGAATTTCTGTCTGTTCCTCTGTTTCGAAATCCAATTCGCCATCTGCAGGAACGAGTTTCTTAATGTGCTCATAAGAAACCTCTGGACGCTTCAAAAGGTCGGAAGCACGGATGCCATCCTTCAATTCACTTCCGCCAATCGAACGGATCAACTCCTGTACCTCCGCTGATGGTTTGATGATGATGGATTGAAGGCGTTGTTTTTCACCCTCAATAGCTTCTTTTTTCGCTAAAAACTTCTGGTAGCGTTCTTCGGTAATCAAGCCAATCTCATGTCCTTTTTCAGTCAAGCGAAGATCCGCATTATCATGACGCAGAAGCAGGCGGTATTCCGCTCTTGATGTCAATAAACGATACGGTTCATTCGTTCCTTTCGTCACGAGGTCATCGATCAATACACCAATATAGGCATCAGCGCGGCTCAGGATGACTTCTTCTTTGTCCAGTGCCCTTCTGCCTGCATTGATCCCTGCCATTATTCCCTGGCCGGCAGCCTCTTCATAACCTGAAGTACCATTGATCTGGCCTGCCGTATAAAGATTTTTGACAAGTTTCGTTTCCAGTGTTGGCCACAGCTGAGTCGGCACGACAGCATCATACTCAATTGCATAACCGGCACGCATCATCTGGACTTTTTCAAGGCCAGGGATAGTCTGGAGGATTTTATGCTGTACCTCTTCCGGCAAACTGGTTGACAGTCCCTGCACATAGACTTCCTGTGTATTCCTGCCCTCTGGCTCGAGGAAAATCTGGTGGCGCGGCTTGTCATTGAAACGGACGACCTTATCCTCGATGGATGGACAGTAGCGCGGACCAGTACCCTTGATCATTCCGGAATACATTGGTGAGCGGTGCAGATTTTCATCAATCAGCTGGTGTGTTTGCTCATTCGTATACGTCAGCCAGCAAGGAAGCTGGTCCGTGATGTATTTCGTCGTTTCATAAGAAAACGCACGGTGGACATCGTCACCAGGCTGTATTTCTGTTTTTGTATAATCAATACTGTCGCTGTGTACACGTGGCGGCGTTCCCGTTTTAAAACGAACGAGGTCAAAGCCAAGCTCCTCGAGATGCTCTGACAGCTTGATTGACGGCTGCTGGTTGTTCGGGCCGCTAGAATATTTCAATTCACCAAGGATAATTTCCCCGCGCATATACGTACCAGTCGTAATGACGACCGTTTTAGCGCGATAAATGGCTCCCGTTTGGGTAATGACCCCTTTACATTCGCCATCTTCTACAATCAGGCGCTCAACCATCCCCTGTACCAATGTAAGGTTCTTTTCATTTTCCATTGTCTTTTTCATTTCATTCTGATAATCGAATTTATCAGCCTGGGCCCTTAACGCACGTACTGCTGGGCCCTTTCCTGTGTTCAGCATCCTCATCTGGATATAGGTTTTATCTATATTGCGGCCCATTTCTCCGCCAAGTGCGTCAATCTCCCGCACAACGATGCCCTTTGCAGGTCCGCCGATTGACGGGTTGCATGGCATGAACGCAATCATATCAAGATTGATGGTAATCATCGCGGTTTTCGCACCCATACGTGCCGGCGCAAGTGCCGCCTCAACGCCCGCATGGCCGGCACCAACTACAACCACATCAAAATTCCCGGCTTCATAACCCATCCTGCTGCCTCCTTTTTATGCTCCATTCAAACAACTTCATAGTTCAAAAGTGCTACTTAAAACAAATCTAGTAACAACGGAGAAAATTTTATGAGAATAGTTTCTTTACTATTACTTTCCTAAACAGAACTGGGAGAATAACTGGTCAATCAAGCTTTCATGGACACTTTCTCCAATGATTTCGCCAAGCAGCTCCCAAGAACGAGTCAAATCGATTTGGACGATATCGATTGGCGTTCCCATTTCAACACCCGCGACCGCTTCTTCTATTGAATGGACAGCCTGATTCAAGAGTGCAATATGGCGGCTGTTCGAAACATACGTCATGTCGCCTGCTTCAATCGCTCCGGAGAAGAATAGGCTTGAAATTGCTTCTTCCAGCTCATCCACTCCCTTGTCCTCGAGCAATGAAGTGGTGACGAGAGCATAATCCTTCGTAAGCTCCTTCACTTGATCCATATCAATTTTTTGCAAAAGGTCCGTTTTGTTGACGATAACGATGACATCCATTCCCTCAACTGCTTTGAAAATATTTCGATCCTCTTCCGTAAGCTCATCCGAATAATTCAGAACGAGCAGAATCAAATCTGCTTCCTTCAGGACCTGACGAGACCGTTCAACACCAATTCTTTCTACAATATCTTCCGTTTCGCGGATTCCCGCTGTATCCAGAAGTCTTAAAGGAACACCACGGACATTCACATACTCTTCAATTACGTCGCGCGTAGTCCCTGGAATATCAGTAACAATTGCTTTATTTTCATGCACAAGGCTGTTAAGCAAGGATGATTTCCCTACATTCGGACGTCCAACAATGACGGTTGACAATCCTTCACGGAGAATTTTTCCCTGTTGCGAGGTTTGCAAGAGCTTTTCCAGCTCACCTTTTACATACTTCGCCTTTTCTAACAGCATGTTATGCGTCATTTCTTCAACATCGTCATATTCCGGATAGTCGATATTCACTTCGACATGCGCAAGAATTTCGAGAATTTCCTGACGCAGCTTCTGAATCAGCCTTGATAGGCGCCCCTCCATCTGGCCAAGTGCCAGGTTCATCGCCCGGTCCGTTTTCGCTCTGATCAAGTCGATGACTGCCTCTGCCTGGGAAAGGTCGATTCGTCCATTTAAAAAAGCCCGTTTTGTAAATTCCCCCGGCTCCGCCAGTCTCGCTCCCTGATTCAGAACAAGCTGGAGCACACGGTTTACAGAAACAAGACCCCCATGGCAGTTGATTTCGACTACATCCTCTTTCGTGAAGGTTTTTGGTCCCCTCATGACAGAAACCATAACCTCTTCCGCGACTTGTCCAGTTTTCGGATCGATCAAATGGCCGTAATGAATGGTATGCGAAGCCACTTCGCTCAGCTTCTTGCTGCCAACCCCTCTGAACAATCGATCTGCTATTTCAAAAGCTTGATCCCCGCTCAAACGGACGATCGCAATTGCACCCTCACCCATCGGCGTAGAAATCGCCGCAATCGTATCAAATTCCATTTGCTCACCCCACTTTACCGAAAAAATGATTTATATAAAAAAATAAAAGTTTGTTTTCTACAAATTACTAGAATACCACATCACTTTAGTGAAAAAAAGAAAGGAATCTTTCTATAATGAATTTATCCACAACTCATTAAATAAACTTATTTAATTTTAACTTATCCACATGTGAATAACAATAAAACCAAATAAGGAAATAAATGATTTTTAATTGAGATGTGAAAACTTAATTGGGATATGGAGGATTGTGATGTGATTCTACTATGATCATGGAAGCAAATTGAGCTGGTTTAACTGTGCTGCTGTATTTAAAATTGGTAAAAGCGTCCGATAATTTCCAAGTCGCCAATAAAGAGTGATTTTCGCCAATAAACTGCTCATTTTCGCCAATAAAGCTATTTTTTCGCCAATAAAATTGTGAAAACCGCCAATAAAATGTTAAGTGAACAAAAATTTCATTACTGGGAGACAAGAAATTAGTAGTATTCATCTCTGATGAAGCAATTTAGTTGCTTTCGACTCCAAAATAGATGCCAATTCAATAAAATTGCACAAAAAACCCGAACCTGCGTCAGGTTCGGGTTCCTCTTCTTTATTTAGAAGGCGCGATCACAATATGTCTATGTGGTTCAGTGCCATCAGAATATGTTTTGATTCTTTTATTTGACATCAATGCAGTATGAATCACTTTGCGTTCATACGAAGGCATAGGTTCGAGCGCAACAGTCTGTCCGGTTCGGACTGCTTTTTGTGCAAGGCGTTCAGCCAATTGAACGAGGGTATCATTCCTGCGCTGGCGATAATCCTCTGCATCAAGCAAAACAGTTGAATACTGTTCAGAGTAACGGTTCATCACAAGCTGAGTCAAAAATTGCAGGGAATTCAGCGTTTGACCTCTTTTTCCGATTAGCAAAGCGATCTTCTCACCCGACATTGTAAAAAGAACTGTTTTTCCTTCTTTTTTTACATCAACTTCAATTGGCGCTCCCATTTGCAAGCCAACCGACTTCAAATAATTAACGGTTTCTTCAACAGCATCGATTTTCACTGTCACTTTGACGACAGCCGGGCGTGTGCCGAAAAGTCCGAAAATCCCCTTTTTGCCTTCATCAATTACATCAATTTCTGTGCGGTCTTTGGTTGTTTTTAATTGAGCTAAAGCGGATTCTACTGCTTCGTCGACATTTTGTCCTGTAGCAGTTACCTGTTTCACTTTTTTGCTCCTCCCGCATTGCCGGCAGCCGCAGCTTTTAGATCCGGCCCTTTAATAAAGTAAGTTTGAACAATCATGAATAAGTTACCGACTACCCAGTACAATGAAAGTGCTGCTGGGAAGTTGATAGCGAACACGATGATCATGATTGGCATTAGCCAAAGCATCATCGCCATCTGCGGATTTGCTTCCTGGCCAGCCATCATCATTTTTTGCTGGATGAAAGTTGTCGCACCTGCGACTAATGGCAGGATATAGTATGGATCCGGTGAACCAAGGTCGAACCAGAGGAAGTTATGCTCCGCAATTTCCCTTGTTCTTGAGATCGCGTGGTAGAAACCAATCAGGATCGGCATCTGGACGATCAGCGGGAAACAGCCTGCAAGCGGATTGACACCGTGCTTTTGGAAAAGCGCCATCGTTTCCTGCTGCAGCTTCTGCTGAGTCTTCTGGTCCTTCGAGCTGTATTTTTCCTTCAGCTTCTGCATTTCTGGCTGCAATGCCTGCATTGCTTTCGAGCTCTTCGTCTGTTTGATCATAAGCGGCAGGATTGCAAAACGGATAATCAAAGTAACAGCAATAATTGATAACCCGAAATTCCCACCAAGCCATTCAGCCATCTTGATGATTAACAAGGATAAAGGATAAACAATGTATTCATTCCAAAAACCCTTGCTCTCCTCAGTGATCGGCTGGTCGTACTCCATACAGCCCGTCAGCAAGGTCGTCACTAAAAGCAAGCCCATTATTAACAATATTCTTTTTTTCAAGCTTCATTTCCTCCTAACTTCCCGGTACGTTCATTTATTTTCAAAAAGTTTGTCCCAAATTTATGTACATTTAGCTTTGTCAGCACAATGCAATCAAGAGTATTTTAACATCTTTTATAGGGAAGCGCTTTTAAAAAATGCAATTAGGCAAATATTTTTGCCTCATCCATTATCTCCAGTTTTCGGCTTCTTCAAAACCTTTCCTACCTTCAAGACATGCTCCAAGCTTTTTTTCACTTCATGCATGTCCATTTCAGCAGTTGGCTTCCGGGCGATGATGATGTAGTCATTCCCGTTATGGACACTTTCCTGCAGTTCATGGAAGGATTGCCGGATATATCGTTTGATTTGGTTGCGCATGACGGCATTGCCGATTTTTTTGCTGACCGACAGCCCGATGCGGAAATTCTCCTGCTCGGGTTTTTTTAAGATATAGACAACGAATTGTCGGTTCGCAACCGATCTTCCCTTTTTAAAGGCCTCTTGGAACTCTTTATTTTTTTTCACTCTGAAGTCTTTTTTCATCTATAGCACCTTCAATTCTCTATGGATCCGTTTGTTAATCCGGGATCATTTAAAAATGGCTCCTCAGGGATTCATTTTATACAGTATGGCCAAAAATAAATCCCATAAAGCCAATTCGCCAGTTATTCCAGCTCCCAAAATAGTATTGCCCAAAGAGAAAAAAGACCACTGACATTTCAGTGGCCTAAGCTGATAATACTTTTCTTCCTTTGCGACGACGGCGAGCAAGAACCTTACGGCCATTTGCACTGCTCATGCGGGCACGGAATCCGTGAACTTTGCTGTGTTTACGTTTATTTGGTTGATAAGTGCGTTTCATATATGTTACACCTCCCTGAGGAATAGCTGTTACAGACAGTCTTTGTCATTATAAAGACGGTCGGTGTATATTGTCAAGTGCCTATTCAGAAATCGACGGCCCTGGCAAAATTTAAAATATAAATTCCCCGGGATTTCATCAACCTTCAGATGATTGCTTTTCCAACCTCAATCCAGACCATTCTTCTAAATTTCGGAACCCTTTCGGAATTCTTTCGGAACTTTATGTTCTATTAAGATCCACAACTATATAGAAGTCTTAAATTTTTTTTAGTTGATTCTTTCATAAATTTATCAAGAATAATTTCCGCCGCAAAAATAAATGTTATAGATGAAAACTATAGTGATTTTCACTTATTCCAGCGCCCTGTGGACAAAAATCGACATAGTTTTTATTATCCACAAGCCTTTCTGACAGCTTTTACACAATTCAAGTGCCTGTGGACAATTACTCTCCACAGTGATAGTGTATTGTGGATAATGTATTAAAAAGCGTTGCGCCATGCTAGATTATCTGATATTATATTTGTGTTTTCACTCTTAATAATTCGATAACAAAAATATAATTATCCACAAATTGTGGATAAGCTGTGGATAGGTTGTTCAGGCCTGTTGTAAAACTTTGTCCACAGAAAGTGGATATTGTCGAAAAGCTTCATTTCTTCCTTATTATATATTTTTCCACATTAATAGTTTTGTATATTTATTAATTCAGGGGTTGTACAGCATGTATAACCTTTGATTTTGTGCTTTTCGAGCATGGATGCATAAGAGTAAATAGGACACTGTGAATGCAGCAGCAGCTAGATATAGAAAAAATGACTAGAGAAGGAGGGATAATCG